>CAWHFT010000278.1:0-10549 GCA_963828175.1 uncultured Spirochaetota bacterium | reverse complement strand
GCAAGGCGACGGCTTCCTTGATTTCCCGATCGCGGAGCGCATAGTCCCTTTGGAGAAGGCCTGCCGCCGCAGGCCCATGCACTACCTTGTCGGCCATCAACGCGCTCGTCAGGGCTTTCGGGCCGCGATTCTTCGGTTCCGAGTCCGAGTAAAGCGCGGCGAGCTCGCGTTGGTCCTTCTTGGGCATCTCCTTGCACATGTCGTGCGCCAAACCTGCCGCCCTGCCCCGTAAAGGATCCATTGCCTCGCGTTCGCAGAGCTTCGCGCAGACTTCGGCGACCCGCCTCGAGTGGGCGGCTCTATCGGGGGAAATCAATCCATCGATTCGCTCGTCCAGGGCGCGACAAAGCTCAGCGCGATCCATAGAGCCCATTTTCGATGATGTATCGGTAGACAGCCGAGTCTACGAGCCGCCTGAAGGGCCTGCCAGCGGCGATCCTCTCACGCACCTGGCTGCTGGATACCTGGATCGCGCTGTTGTGGGCATAGCGGTGCGGAAAAGGAAACGGAAGCTCCCCGACGCTCCAGCGGTGGGCGCAAACGATATCGGCCTGCTCGGCCAGTTCCTGAGGCCTGCGCCAGGAGGGAAAGCCCGGAACCAAGTCGTCTCCGATGAGAAGGCCGATCTTACCGTCGATCGGATAACGCGAGCTCAGGTCTTTCAGAGTATCGATCGTGTAGGAAGTACCGCCCCTCTCGATCTCGCAGAGGTCCAAGCCTATCGAGTCGTCTTCGCCGATCGCCAGACGGAGCATCGCGATCCGATTCTCGACTCCGGGCTCGTCGGACACTTCCTTGTGCGGCGGACGCAGGGAGGGCACGAGAAGCGCTAAATCGTAGCTGAACTCGGCGCGCGCCTCCTCGAGCATGATCAGATGGCCGATGTGCACAGGATTGAAGCTGCCGCCCAGGACGAGCAATCTCAATCGGGAACCTCCGTCCGACCAGGCGGCTCCAAAGAGCCTCGGCCCCGAGACTCGGCGCGAAGCCCGAGGCCGAAGAGGTCGTCGTCCGCTTCGGCGGGGGCCGACTTGGCCTCGGCCTCGACGACGAGGGCGAAAAAGGCCTCGCGGAGATCGTCGAGGCCCTCGCCCGAGAAGACCGAAATGCCGTAGACACGCTCGTCGGAATGCTCGGCTCGGAAGGACTCGAAGCGCTCGGCGGATTCGGGCAGGTCGAGCTTGGTGGCGATGAGCACGCGGCGCTTATCGGCCATCGTAGGCGCGAAGGAGGAGAGTTCGCCTAGGAGGACGCGGAAAGCCTCGCGCCAATTCTCGTCGGAAAGGTCCACCAGGAACGCGAGGGCGCTCGTGCGCGCGATGTGCTTAAGGAATCGCAAGCCGAGGCCCGCTCCATCGTGCGCGCCCTCGATGATGCCGGGTATATCGGCGAGCACGATGTCCCGCTCGTGGACGGTGAGCATGCCGAGGTTCGGGATCTTGGTCGTGAAGGGATAGGGAGCGATTTTCGGGCGCGCATTCGTGAAATAATCGAGGAGCGAGGACTTGCCGGCGTTTGGGAAGCCGACGAAGCCTATGTCGGCTATGAGCTGAAGCTCGATCCGCAGGCGCGCGGTCCTGGCCGGCTGTCCGGGCTGGAAGGTCTTCGGGGCTTGGTTCACGGAGTTTTTGAAGTGGGTGTTCCCCCAGCCGCCCTTGCCACCCTTGAGGAAGCACCATACTTCTCCTTCCTTGACCTGAGGAGAGCTTTTATCGTTAATGCCGAAGTCCTTGAGCATCTCCCCGGTATCCGCATCCCAGACGATTGTTCCCGGCGGCACCAGGATGAGTACGTCTGCCCCGTCCCGACCATGCATGTTCTTGCCCATGCCCGGCTGGCCGTTCTCGGCCTTGAAGGTCAGCTGATAGCGCAGCTGGGACAATGTTCGCAGATTTCTCCTGACCTCGAAGACGACATCGCCGCCGCGGCCGCCGTCCCCGCCCGCCGGTCCTCCGAAGGGAATGAACTTTTCCCTGCGAAATGCCACGCAGCCGTCCCCGCCCTTCCCGGATGAAACGGAGATCGTGGCCTCGTCGGCGAATTTAATCACGCTGGGGTACTCCTGGAAACGGAAGAGCCGCCCCATGGACCTGGGCGGCTCTCAATTTGCACACGCGGTCCGTCGTAACACCCTATTTGGTCGGATTGGCCTCGACGCCGGCGAACTTCCTGCCGCGGAATTCCTTGAAAAAGACCTTGCCGGTGACGAGGGCGAACAGCGTATCGTCCTTGCCGACGCCGACGTTGACGCCAGGATGGATCTTGGTGCCTCGCTGCCGAACGATGATGGAACCAGCGGTGACGACCTCATTGCCGTATGCCTTGACGCCGAGATGCTGCGGGTTGGAATCGCGACCGTTCACGCCCTTGTGTGCCATATTTCATTCCCTCCAATCACGTTCCAGTTCGAATTCGACAGCCCCGGGATACTCTCGGGCCAGGTCGCCCATTCCGGCGATCAGAAAATCCGCGATGCCAGCAGCCCTTTCCGGACTCGAGGCCGGCTTTATTACCTCGAAGCTCAAGTACCCCGGCCCCGGGGCCGTACCGCTAAGCTCGATACCTGGAAGGCCCTCGAGGGCCCGGTAGGCTGTCCGCGCCAAAATCGAAAAGGCGGCGCAGACTATATCAAAACCGCGATCTCCCGCGGCCGCGTGGCCGGAAGCCTTAAAGCGCCGCAAAGCTGCTTCGGCATCCAGTAAAGCGGTCGCCCGTATCATGCTAGCCTTGGATATCCTCCACCTTGAGGAGCGTATAGCGCTGCCGATGGCCCTGGGTACGGCGATAATCCTTCTTGGGCTTGTACTTGAAGACGACGACTTTATCGCCCTTGATCTCGTCCTGCACCGTCGTCTTGACGGCGGCGCCGGCTACATAGGGAGCGCCGACCTTGACGCTGTCGCCGGACAGCAGAAGGACCTTATCGAGGGACACGGTGGCGCCCTTTTCGGCGTCGAAACGATCGACCTTTAGAACTGCGCCTATATCCGCTCGGTACTGCTTTCCCTTGAACTCGACGACTGCGTACATCTAGGCTACCTCGGTAGTGGCTTTAGTTTGGCTGGCTTTTATACACCGCAACTCGAGACGATGTCAATGAGCGGTGCAGGGCCACCTGGGGCATTGCCCTGCGTGAGCGATGTGCCGCGAAGCGTCACATCGCTTCCAGGAAGGGCACGCACAGCAGGGCCGCGGCAGTCTCGAAACTGCGCTTGACCGCCCGAACCAGCTCGAGGCGGCTCGCCGCGAGGTCGGCATCGGGGTTGGCGAGTACCGGATTGTCCCGGTACCAGGCCGAAAAGCCTACGGCCAGCTCGTGGAGGTAGCCGGCCACAATCGACGGCTCCATAGCCGTAGCTGCCGCCTCGACGGCTTCGGGCAAGGCGGCGACTCGCTTGACCAGCTCCCAGTCCGCGTCGGAGGAGAGGAGCGCCGGCGAGGCTTTGCCCTTCGCCGCGTTGCCCTCCCCCGCCTCGTGCTTGCGGATGATGGAGGATGCCCTCGCCCCCATGTATTGGATGTAGGGCCCGGTATCGCCCGAAAAGGAAAGCGATTGCTCCGGATCGTACATCATGTCCTTTAAGCGGGCCGGTCTGGAGGAGATAATAGTGCAGCGCGCCGAGGGCGATCTTCTCCGCGACGGCGAGCGTATCGCCGACGGCGTCCTCGCGCCCCTTGGCTTCGATTTCCCTCGCGGCGAGCGCGGCGAGCTCGTCGATGAGGTCGTCGGCGTCGACGACCGTACCTTCTCGGGTCTTCATCCTGCCTGAAGGCAGGTTGACCATGCCGTAGGCAAGGTGGTGAAGGTCGGAAGCCCAGTCGTAGCCGAGGCGGCGCAGTGTCTCGAAGAGGATCTTGAAGTGGTATTGCTGCTCGCTGCCGACAACGTAGATGAGGCGGTCGTAAGGCCAGGCCTGGTGGCGCAGGATGGCGGTGCCGATGTCCTGCGTGATGTACAGGCTCGTACCGTCCTTGCGGAGGAAGACTTTCTTGTCGAGCCCGACATCTTCGAAATCGGCCCAGACCGACCCGTCCTCCTCGCGGTAGAAAACGCCCGACTCGAGGCCCGCGACCACGTTCTCGACGCCGAGCGAATAGGTATCGCTCTCAAAATCGTAGAGATCGAAGCTGATGCCGGTACGAGCATAGGTGACCTTGATCCCCTCGATCACCCATTCCTTCATCCGCTGCCAAAGGGCCCGCACTTCGGGGTCGCCGGCCTCCCACTTGACGAGAAGATCCTGGGCCTTCGACTCCGCCTCGGGGTCCTCCTCCTTTAGCTTGTTGAAGAGGACATAATACTTGCCGACGAAGTGATCGCCTTTGAGTCCCTCGTCGACGGGCGTTCTGCCTTCCCCATAGGCCTGGTACGCGAGCATCGACTTGCAGATATGCACGCCGCGGTCGTTCGGATGGTTGATCTTGCGAACTTCGGCGCCCGCGGCGGCCAAGATGCGCGCGAGCGACTCGCCGAGGACGTCGTTGCGGAGATGGCCTAAGTGGAGAGGCTTGTTCGTATTGGGGCTCGAGAATTCGACCATGACCTTCTTGCCCGCGAGGAGCGAAAACCTGCCCCAGCCAGGAGAGGCCGCAGCCTGGAGGACTTCGGATATGAGCGAGTCTCGGCTGAGCCGGACATTGAGGTACGGTCCTTCGGCCCGGGCGGTTCCCAGGCTAGAAGCTTCGGAGTCGAGCGCGACGATCGCGGCGAGTGCTTGAGCCAGCTGCGCGGGTGCGGAGCGAAGGAGCTTGGCGTAGGGAAACATCGGAAAGCCGAAGTCGCCGAGCTCGGGCTTGGGCGGTCTCTCGAGCACGATCGCGTCCGCCTCGGGCATCGTTGCTTCGGCGGTGCCCGTGGCGGTGGCTTTCGCCTCGGCCTGGGCGGCCAAAGCCTTCGCGATAATCCTCTTCCAAGCGGTTTTGGTCTCGACCATGTCGGGTACTCCTCTCGCCAGTCACGGAACTGGAGTGTAGCGTCGAGGCGGGGCGGCGATCAACCGCTTTCTAGCCCTCAGCCAGTTTCTTCAATACGGGCGCCACCTCGGCGGGCACAGAGAGACGCTTGCGCCTCGAGCTCGCGCCCGAGACGAGGATGACCTCGGATTTGGAGAGCCCGAGCTCGCGGGCGAGGACTGCGCGCAACTCTTCGTTCGCCTTGCCCTTGTCCGCAGGGGCCGCCACCCGAACGAGAAGCGCGCCGTCGCGCAGACCGGCCGAGCCCGATCGCGCCGCTCCGGGAACGACCTTGACCTCGATCAGCAATCGTCCCGAGGAGGGCCGTAGCCAATCCGCGTTGCCCATCGGAACAGCCGTCAGAAGGAAACGGGATCCTTGACGCTGATTCCTCCCGATTGCTCGACCCACAACGTGAAAGCATCGCCCGTTTTGACGCCGCGGTGAACGGCATCCCCGTAGAGGCTGCGCACGATCCCGGCACTGCGGGCGCTCGAGTCGGTCCTGAGCGAGACCATGAGCTCGGAGAGGCGGGCATCGTAGTCCTCGGGGCTGATGCCGTAGAGCTCGTCCGCCGAGCGTCGATATATGAGGGGAACTCCCTTGTCATCGAAGATCGAGAGCGCGATGCCATCTGATTCGGGCACTTCGTCGCTGAAGACCTTGAAAGGTATCGCGAGGTTGATCGATTTGCCGGCGGAAATCTCGGAGTAGTCGAAGTTGCAGACTATGGCGTCGATGAACAATTCCTTGCCGGCGATGTCTATGGATTGAGTCTTCTCTGCAGCCTGTGGGTTAGCGTAATCAAAGAAGGAAAGGGTCGCCCGTATACGCCCGTCCTTGGCCTCGTCGATTTTGGCCTCGACAGCCTTGTATCGCCTGTCGAGGTTCCGCACTGTGGCGGTGAGCTCGGCTACCCTCTTGCGGCCGGCGATATAATCATTCACCGCGCGCGTCGCATCGGCGACGCCGACGAGGAGGACGAGCGCGGCTCCTATGCCGGCCAAGGCAGGAAGAGCTCCGGCGGCCTTGACTCCCATCCCGAGAAGCTCGCGGAGGGCGGTGCCGCTCGCCGCTCCCATGCCGAAACTCTCGCCTGCGGCCTTGGCGGCAAGCCGCCGATCGGAGAGGACGGTCCAGAGCTTGGTGCCGGCCGCGAGCAGCAGGGCCGCTCCGAGGATCAAGAGCCCGAGCGGCTTCGTGAAGACGAACACCGCGGCGTCGGAGACCGCAAAGAGTATCGATCGCAATGCGTTGAGCCTGTCGTCCATTTCAGTCCTCCATGATCTCGACGCCGCCCTTCAATCGGCAGACTACTTTATAGACAATCCCGATCTCGAATTTGGAAAGTGCGGACACTTCATGGACTGCCGATCCGAACGCTCCCTTCGCCGCTGTCGTAGCGGGCGTCCCCGCGGCCGCGCTTTTCCTCGCCGAGGCGAAGCAGGCGACGACAGCCGCCCGTTCTTCGGGGCGCCAGTCTATCCCTGCGAGCACTTGAGGGAAGCCCCCTTCGTCGTAGGCGTCGAAGAGCATGCTGCCTGAGGCGGCCGCGAGCTTGTCGGTGAAGATGCGATAGGGAAAGGAGAGCCACGAATCGGTCGCAGCGCCATTTCCCTTGCTCAACGGAAACAGAAGCATGTCGATGTACAGCTCGGTCCCGGGCCAGGATTTCTCCACGGCGGCGACTTCGCGACCTTTGAGGTCGAACAGCTTGACCCTCGCCTTGATCTCTCCGCCATCGCGAGAAAGCACCATGAACTTTATTGGAACGGTCTCCGCGGTCAGCCGCGCGGAGAGGTCCTCGAGATGGGCGATCTGCCTCTTTTGCGAAGCGTTGCTGTATTGCAGCAGGAAATAGCCGCCGGCGGCGAAGCTCGCGAGGATGACCAGCGCGCCTATCAGCGGAGACCCGCGCCTTCTCTCGCGACCGCTCATTTCTGACCGACCAGATTAAGGAAGCCTGCCTCGTCCAGGATCTCGACTCCGTAGGAGGAGGCTTTCTTGCTCTTCTCAGAGCCGGAAGCCGGATCGTTGGTAACGAGGTAGGAGAGTCCTTTGGTGACCGCGGATTTCACCTGGCCCCCCTGCGCTCGTACTATTGCCTCTGCCTCCGGCCTCTTCATCACCTCGAGCTCGCCGGTGAAACAGAAGCTCTTCCCCGAAAGAGGGCCCGAGGAGGGCGGCAGGATCCGCAGGGCCCCTGTCGATACTAGCGCGTCGATTTCGGGCCCGAGCGCCTTGAGGCCCTCCACGATGGTCTTGGCCGTGATCTCGCCGAGGCCGTCGACGACCGCGAGCTCCTCCAAGGAGGCCCCACGCAACTTGTCGAGGCTATCGAAGCCTGCGGCTATCGCCTTCTCGGCGTTGAGCTCGCCTATTCCCTCGATGTCGAGGCCTGCGATGAAGCGCGCGAGGCCGAGCTCGTTTCGGGAAGCCAAGTTGCGGAGGATCTTCCGGGCCGATTTCTCGCCCATGCGTTCGTAGTCGGCGAGCTCCGCCGGCTCCAGGCCGTACAGGTCGGCTATCGAACGGACGCGTCCGGAGGCCAGGAGCTTGCCGACGATGACCGAGCCGAAGTCCCTGACGTCGAGGACCGTGAGCCATTTTTCCAGCCGGTGCGCGAGCTTCTTGGGGCAGTCAGGGTTGGGGCAGTACAAGCGCGTGCCCTCGTCGACGAGAGCGGCGCCACAGGAGCACGACGAAGGCACGGGGATATCGGCGACTTCCGCAGGATTCTCGACGAGGCCCTCGATCTTGGGAATTATCTCCCCGCGCTTCGTCACGATCACACGCGAGCCGATCTTGAGGCCCATGGCTTGAATGAGGTTGGTATTGACGAGATTGGCCCTCTGGACAGTCGTGCCCGCCAGCCGAACGGGATCCATGATGCCGATCGGGGTGAAGTAGGCGCCCGACTCGCTCCATTCGACGGAGCGGAGCGTCGAGACGGCTTCCTCCAGGCTGAATTTGAAGGCGATCTGCTTTTCGGGCCTGGCGGCGGCGACAGGAATTTTAATGAGGACGAGCTATTGGCCTAATGCCGCGATGGCGAAGTGGCGATGCACGAGCACACCTGCCAGAATAACGAAACGAACCGAGTCCGAGCGTATTGACGTTGGCTGGTTCAATATAGGCGAGCGTAGCGCCCCGGTGGCTGGCCGACGTAGCGACTAAATGCGGTGCTGAACGCGCTCGCGGAGCCGTAACCGACTCGTTCCGCGACTGTTGCGACGGCCGCATCACCTCTGCGGAGCAAATCCTTGGCGAGGGACATGCGCCATGCCAGTAGATACTCCATTGGGGGCAGCCCTACGGCACTCGTGAATCGCTCGAAGAACGCCGACCGCGAGAGTGCGGCCTTCTTTGCGAGTTCCTCGACCGTCCATGAGCGGGAGGGATCACCGTGCATGAGTCGCATCGCTGCGGCGAGCTTGTTATCCGCCAGTCCGCGAAGCAGCCCCGAGGGCGCATTCGTCTCGGCTTTGGAACGCAGCGCTTCGACAAGCAGAACCTCCACGAGCCTGACGAGAACATGATTGCGGCCGGGGCGCTGCTCCAAGGACTCTTCTCTGACGAGCTTGACGAGCACGGAGAGCCTCTCGACGCCGCGAACATGCAATAGCACGGGCAGTAGCGATACAAGCAGCGCCGCATCCGGCGAATCGAGCAAAAAGTATCCGCCGAGCATGCGCACGTCGGTGAGTACTCAAGAGGATCACTCGCACGAGCGCCGGTTCTTCCGGGCCGTCGTAGACTTCCCGGTCACGATTATCGTCCCGGGGCACGAGTTGGTTTTAAGCGGAGTCGCGGTCGATCTCAGTCGCGGCGGCATGCGGATTACGACGACGACCGACCTTCCCGCCGGACAGCCGATCGTGTTGCGGTTTACGATCCCGGATGTGGATCGTGAAATGCTCGTTCGAGCGAAGATTGCATTGACGTTCTTCGACGCTTCAACGAAGCGTTATGCGCACGGGGTCGCGTTCACGCAATACACGTCCGGCGATCATGAAAAGATCGCGGCGTTTGTAACTTCAAAACAACCCGCAAAGTGAGCGGCTCGATCAGCCGTTTCGCGATTCGCCCAAAAAGCCGTAGAAAAAGTAGCGATTGCCGTCGTTGGTCGTGATAACGATACGCGTATCTTGGATCTCTGCGGCCGTGATGGATTTCCCCACCAAGGTCTCAAGAATCGCCTGCGCCTGCAGGAATTCCGCCTCTCGTAGGGCATCCGGCTCCACTTCTATGAGCTCGAGGAGCTCGTCGATCCGGTCGTTCATCGTCACCCTATGAGTAATCGTCCGGACGGGGCTTTTTGTTAGCCTACCTTAACACCAAGCACCCCCAGCGACCAGGAGCCGGGCGGCTGCACCAGAGAAGGGCTCGCCGCCATGTACCTGCTTGAGGTCCTCAGTGGACCGCTCGACGGAAAAAGTTGGACATTCGAAAGCGAAATCACGATCGGCCGCGACGATTCGGTGGCACAAGCGTGTATAGCCCTCGATCGATACGTCTCGCGCAAGCACGCGCACGTTCGCATCGATGGGGAAGATTTGCATCTCACGGACCTCGAGAGCCGCAACGGAACCAAGGTGAACGGCGAGCTGGTGAGCGGCGACGCGGCAATCGAGATCGGGGTTCCCTTCATGGTCGGTCGCACGGTGCTCCGCGTTACCCGTATCTAGCCACCGTGCAAGTCGCTTCGACCATTTCGCAAGCACATGCCCTCTTTGACGTCTTGCCCCGCCCCCTTGGCTTCGTGCCGACGATGGGGGCGCTCCACGAGGGGCATCTGGCTTTGGTTCGTCGAGCGCGCGCCGAATCGGTCGCTGTGGGAGCGTCGGTCTTCGTCAATCCGCTGCAGTTTGCGCCGGACGAGGATCTCGCGCGCTACCCGCGCGATGCCGAGGGCGATCGTGCCAAGCTTGCCCAGGCCGGCGTTGACGTGCTCTTCGCTCCGAGCCCGGCAGCCATGTACCCAGCCGACTTCAGCACGTCGGTCGATGCCGGGCCGATCGCCGAGGTCTTCGAAGGTGCGATCCGGCCAGGGCACTTTCGCGGCGTGACCACAGTCGTGTGCAAGCTGCTCAACGTCGTGCGCCCCGACGTGCTCTATCTGGGTCAAAAGGATGCGCAGCAAACCGCGATCTTGCGGCGCATGATTCGCGATCTGGAGATCCCCACAAGCGTGACCATCGTGCCGACGGAGCGCGAATCCGACGGCCTCGCGATGTCGAGCCGCAATGCCTACCTATCGCCCGAGGAGCGCGAAGCCGCGCCTTCGCTGCATCACGCATTACAAGCGGTACGTCTGGCGATGGCGAGCGGACGATCCAAAGCTGACGCGATTGCCGCGGGGCGCACACGCCTCCATCCGCTCGCCGAGCTCGATTATCTTGACGTGGTCGATGCTAACTCGTTCAATCCGATCGACACGCTTTCACCACCCGCGTTTGTAATTGGGGCGGCACGGTTCGGCAGAACGCGCTTGCTCGATAACTTATGGATCGAATGACGAACGCGCGCATTTTGATCGGCGTGTGCGGCGGAATCGCGGCATACAAGATCGCGGCGCTGACCAGCACGCTCGTGC
>CAWHFT010000277.1:0-4224 GCA_963828175.1 uncultured Spirochaetota bacterium | reverse complement strand
CCGCTCGCGTCCCAGTAAGTCCCTGCAATCTCCCCCACCGCGTTGATGTTCCCGGCTTCGGTCCCCTGGGCGAAGCCTGTGCCCGCGTACGGATCGTCGATGGCCGTAAACTTGCCGTCGGGAGCGCGCAAAAAGCCGTGAATCACATTGTTTTTGTCTATGTACGCTCCCGAGATCGCCCCCGCGGGGTTGATGGATATGCCGTGTGCCTTGGCCGCCCAAAATCCCTATGGCGGTCGGGAAAAAACCACTGACGGTTTCACCGCCGGCACCCGGGGCATCGGAAAGCGGTGATACTGCCATCCGGAGCGCGTAGGAAGCCGTGATACACATTGTTCGAATCTGAGAAGAATCCGTTATTGCCCCCGCCGGGTTGATGCCGGGGCCCTGGGTACCCTGCCAGGCGCCTGTGCCCGCGCCCGGGGCGTCGATTGTGATGATGGTGGGCTGCTGAGCAGTCGCGGAAAGGCCCAGCCCCAGCACGCACAGGGCCAGGCAAAGGGCGAGCGCTCCTCTCCGTCGCACTGCCGAACAGAATTGGTAAAAAGCAATATGGTTCGTCATCATTGGTTCATCTCCTTTTGGTTCTTGTCTGTGGTGCCGGATGAAGCTCGCCGGCGCCCAACAATGGGAATGGGCCGGCTGCAAGCTCCGGGTCCAACCGGCTTCACGACCATGCTCCTCACGCCAACCCGCGTCGCCTTGTATGTGCCCAAAATGGTCCTACCACGACCAGACTTCAATGCACTGGAGGTGACGCGGAGGTAAATTGTTGGTAAAGTGACGGAGGGTAGATGGAGAACGCCGACCGGTGAGGACATTGTGTCCCCCTGGCGATTCCCGGCCGTTGACATTCTGTTCGTCAAGGTGTATGGAATGTGTCAGTGGGAGAGGAGCGTCGCCTTGGACCCTTCTTCCGGCTCCCGACGCGTCGTGTCCTTCGGCGTTTTCGAAGTTGATCTTCGATCAGCGGAACTGCGTAAGCCGGGCTCCGCGATAAGGCTGCAAGACAAGCCTCTCCAGATCCTGACCTTCTCCTTGAGCATCCGGGTGAACTAGTTACCCGCGAGGAAATCCAGAAGCGACTCTGGCCAAACGGTATCATCGTTGACTTCGAACACAGCATTAACACGGCAGTGAACCGACTGCGCCAAGCGCTGGGCGACGACGCCGAGCATCCACGCTTCATCGAAACCTTGCCACGCCACGGTTATCGCTTTATCGCGCCGGTGGTAGGGGCAGACGGGGGTTTCAGTAATCCTTCGCCTGAGCGCGGATCAACCCGACGGAACCCTCGTCGGCTTCGCTTCCTCAGACGGCACGTATGCCCTCGTTTTCGGGATCAGGAATTCGAGGCCGTATGTCGAGTCGACGTTCGGAGGGAAGACTGAACGTTCCACCGCCTTCGCCGCCATCCCTGGATCTCCCTTGACGATAGCCGCGAGGCTCAGGCCCGATGGCGACAAACTGGACATCACCTGGAGCGCCGAAGGCGAGCGCCTCCAGGCGCCTTCGCTGCCCCTGCCGCCGGCCCCTCCCAATGGCGGCGCCACCCTTGGCGGACCAGGATCGGTCAAAGGCGTCTACGATGGCTTCGGCCTCATGATCGCGTCATCGCCGCCTTTGTATCGGCTCGCCGAGCGCCGCGCATGGAAGGCTTCGCTGGTCCTCGCGGAAGGCTTCGAAGACGGTGCATTGCCGCCGCTCTCAACAGCAGTTGGGGAAGTCTCCGCCGCCTCGGGCCAGCTCGTGCTGCAGCCGGGCGCTTCGCTCACGCTAGCTCCCGATTTCAGTGTTTCCTCGTCGGTGGTCGTCGAGGTCGATGTCGAGGGCGATCAGGCGGCGGCTTTCCTGGTCTTCACGGATCGGGAGAATGTTCCGGTTTTTTCGATATCGGGGACGGGCAATGTAGTGGACCCGACAGGCGCGCGGTTCGGAAGCATCGATGCTGCGGGAGGGCATATTGCGTTCAGCTTGGAATTGAAGAGTGGCTCGCTTTATATGCGCGGCGCTGGAGGCAAGGCCTCCTTCCTGGTCTCTTCCTCAGTGAAGCGCCTCGTTATTTCGCTCGCGTGTCTAAATATAAAAGGGGGAGGCGATACTGTCTTCGATAAGGTGCTCGTGCGGTCCTCGACGAGTTGATAGCCTTGTGTCACTGATTCGTGCGACTATACTTTGCGACAAGTGGCCGGCTCTATGGACGTCGTGTTTTTCCATGTTGCTCCGCGCTAGATTATTGCGGGGCGTCGATAAGGAGACCAAATGCGCAAGATAATAAAAACCTCGATCGTTGTCGCGGCTGTCGTCTTCATCGTTTCGTGCGCGAGCGCTCCGCCCAAGCAGGCAATGTCGGCCCAGCCTGCCCAAAGCGCATCCAGCGATAGGGCCAAAACAATCGTACAAGGCGGCGCCGAGGTTGGGGCGCCCGGTGCCGCTCCCGCTCAACCCGCTTCAGCCCAACCTGCGCCTACCGCCTCGGCCGACCAGCCCGCCCCCGATTCCGGGGCTCTCACGCCCGATGAACAGGCGTATCTCCAGAACTACCTCGCGCGGTTGAATTACATGGTTTATTACAATGAAAATTCCGCGATCGACCCGAAGCTCGCTAAGATTGCGGTTTCCCAAGCCAATCGCTACCTCCTCGAGAAGCTGGGTCTGTCGGTGATCGACTTCGACCAAATCGAGAAAAACAAAAAAGATCAGCAGACCGCCTATGAAAGCGAGACGGGCGGCTCGATAGACCTCATTCAGTACCTCGCTCAAAAATTGAACGCCGACGTCTACGTGGAATTGGACTTCTCGCTCACGAACGAGACGAAGGATTCGAAATTCTACGCATCGGCCCAAGGTTCCATGAAGATATACGATACTTCGACGGCGACTCTCCTGGGATCAGTCGTACTTTCGAGCCAGACAGCCTTCAGTCCCGATTCCGCCGATGCGGCAGCGACGAACGCGATCGCCAGCACCGTCTGGATGGCCATGCCGAAGATGATCGACCAATCCAAGGAGCTGCTCGAAGAACTCGCTTACTCGAGGCGTACGCTACGAGATCATCATTCAAAAAACGCCCGACTCGAAGCAGATAAGCCAGCTCCGACGGGCCCTCGCCAAGAAAATCCGCGAGGTCGAACAGGTCTCCTACTCGCCGAGCTCGACGAAGCTCTACCTCTATACTTTCCAGAATGGCGATAAGGTCGAGGATTCTATGTACGATGCAGCGTCCGCGGCAGGGCTCAACGATCTCAACCTAGTTTATTCGCGTGGCAAGTCCTATACTTTCGATTCGGGATTGTGAAGCATCGGTTCGGACCGAGGGCGTTGCCGTCGGGCTCCGAGCCGCTAAAGGGAGGGCGTCGCCTTCCATGTTCAATGCGGGTTTTCGGGCATTAGCGCTTCGGATTGTTGTCAGGCCTAAGGAGGTCATCGTGAAAAAGATTCTCGGGATTTTCATCGTGCTGCTAACCCTCGCCGCTGTCGTAGGGTGCGCGAGCAAGCCCAAGACGGGCGTCAACCCCCCGCCTCCGACCATCAAGGTTTATCCGCCTCAGATCATTGAGCATAAGGGAACCGCCTTCGGCCGTGACTATCCCAAGTGGATGGACGCCGCCCTCGATGGACCCAAAGCGGTCGAGAAGCTTCCTGACTTCGCCAACAAGTACGTCGTCATAGTCCAAGAAGACGGCAAGGATCTTACCGGCGCTCAGCTCGCGGCTTCCAAGCTGGATGCCCAGGCCACGATCGCGGCGATGATCTCTACGCGCGTCAAAGACACCTTCGCCGGCGCCCAGGTCGGCGACAAGGATAAGATCGAGACCTACATGGAGCGTGCCGTCAAGAGCGTCTCCGAGGCGACCTTCACGGGCTTCGTCATGGAGGGCGACTGGTGGGCCAAGCTCCAGACGTTCACGTCCGACGGCAAGCCCTCCGATCAGGTGTATCGCGTCATCCAGCTTTGGACCATCGACCAGGACTCGCTCAAGCAGCAGGTCCAGAAGCAGCTCGCGGGGGCCGCGGCCGCCGAGGCAGCGCCGACCCCAAGGAGCAATGCGTCGACGGTCGTCCCGAGGCCACGGCCTACACGACCGCCTCCGGGGTCGAGGGTGGGACGGTTTCGAGCCGGCGGTCGGCGCGGCCGCCCCGCTCGAGTTCTGCCCCGAGTCTCCGGCCTCGCGGACGAGTTCCGGATATCCCGTCGCTTCGTCGACGAGCCCTCGCTTCCGC
>CAWHFT010000276.1:0-5553 GCA_963828175.1 uncultured Spirochaetota bacterium | reverse complement strand
GCGAGCGCTCCCGGGTGCTCGGGATCGACCGAGCCGTTGCCTGCGTCGACCAAGGTGAGGCTGCCGTCCTCGGCCTGAGCTAGCAGGACTTGGTACGAAAGTCCGGGTTGCGCGCCCCCGGAGCGGAGGGCGGACTGCAAACGTCCGTCGTCGTCGGGAAAGAAGGCGCGCAGGGTCGCTTCGTCCCAGGTTTCGGCACAGTCGAGATAGCTTCGGAACAGGAAATCGGAGCTTTCCTGGCGGGCAGCCGCCTTCGATGATCCGGGCACGCGCGACTCCTTGCGGGCCCGACCCGCGGGCTTTTTCTCCGGATAGCCTTGCGTCATGAATGTAGACCTGATCGCGATTGATCTCGATGATACTCTTCTCCGCGCGGACCTCACAATATCAGCGGCCAACAATGCCGCCTTGGCGAGAGCGCGAGACGCCGGGCTCCGGATCGTGCTCGCCTCCGGCCGCAACGTCTATTCGATGAGAGCCTATGCCGAGGAGCTGGGCTTGGTAGGCTCCGGAGATTACATGATCTGTTCGAACGGCGCCGAAATAATCCACTCCGCCTCCGGCCGCGTCCTCGACGAGCGCCGCATCGAGAGCTCGCTCTGCCGCGAGATCGCGGCGGCCATCGAGGAGCGAGGCTTTCCCTGGCAGATCTACGAGGGCGGGATCATCCACGTCAGCACCCCGAACACCTGGGCGCTCGCGGATTCGAGGCTGACAGGGCAGCCCTGCATACTCGTCGAGGATCGCGAGGAGTTCTTCTCGCGCGGACTCACCAAATTCGTCGTGCCTGGGGAGCCGCAGGGCATATCGGCCCTCGTCGGCCAGCTGTCGAGCCTTTTCGGCGATCGCGTCATCGTCCTCACATCCAAACCCTATTTCCTCGAGGTCTTGGCCTGGGGGGCGGACAAAGGAGCGGCCTTGGAACGGCTGGTCGCCATGTTGGGACTCTCGCTCTCCCGCTCGATGGCGATCGGCGACGCGATGAACGACCTGGGCATGGTACGCGCCGCCGGATTCGGCTGCGCTCCCGCCAACGCGGTTCCGGTGGTGAAGGCCGCCGCGCGATATATTTCTGCCCGGACGAACGAAGAGGACGCGGTGGCCGATTTCGTGGAGCGCCTGGCGCTGGCTCTATAGCGTAATTTGGCTCGGGTATGGCGCCAGGGCTTCCGATATGGTTATATAAGAAATCTTAACCTATGGAGGACGGTCATGCCGCAGGACATCCACCATCTCGGTTCTCGCCATTGCTTCTCGTGCATCCAATGGGACGGGCGCAGGACCTTCGACCAGGTAGCGAAGACGATTCGGGCCGATATTGGCTCCGAAGGACGGTGCCTGGTCAAGCACGCGAGCGTCAAGGGCACTCACGCCTGCGAGCTTTTCTTCCCGCTGAGATAACATCGTCAAGCCCCCGGTTTACATCCGAGCCTCGATTGCCGACAATGTACGGGGACGGTATACATGAAGCGATGCATCGCGATTCTCGCCTTGAGCCTGATGATCGCCGCGGAATGGGCGGAGCTCGAGTACAAGGGCCTTGACCTCGGCAAAGACGACAGCCTCCTCTTCTCCGCACAGGCGGAGCTGCCCGGCGACGGCACCTACGATACCTTGTTCGTCTCGGACCTGGGCGGCAACGGGACCGCGCAGCTCACGGTGTACCCCGAGCGGATCACCCTCATCGAAGGAGGCGCGCGCCTCCAAGTGCAGAATCGATTCGGCCTCTTCAGGAGCGACCGCTCGCTCTCGGGCCTCGCGCCGGTCGCGGGGTACCCGGCCTTCGCTCGGGGCTCCGCGGTACGCCAAGGGAGGCTTCTCCCGTGCGCGACGAGCCCCGACGGCTCGTTCGTCCTCTCGGTCGTCCCGACGTCCGCCGCCTACGCCCGGCTCGTGCTCTTCGACGTCGCCAAGAGCAAGGAAACCATCGTCGCCTCGAATGTCGGGTACTCGATCGAGTATCTTCCCGCTCGCTGGTCGCCTGACTCGCGCAATTTCGTCTATTCGAAGGAAGGCTCGATCTATTACTACAGCGTGGACCAATTGGCCGGTTCGCGCGTCCTCGACGAGGAATATCGCCGTATCGGCGACGGCAGGATCCAATGCGCCCGCTGGGCTTCCGACGGATCCCTCTTCTATCTCAAGGATACCGCCCTTTTCAGGATTCTCCCTGCGGATTCTTCACGCAGGCCCTGTACCGAGGCGTAGCCGGCATGGGCGTCCTCGCGGGCAAGACCCCATTCCCCTTCGATCCCAACTTCGACGACTTCTGGGTCTCCCGCGACGCCTCGAGGATCATCCTCTCCAAAGGCGGCCGCAACCTCTTTCTTCTCTACCTCGACCCCGACGACTTCGGTTCCGACCCGAGGGTGACCGCGCTTCCCTATCTTTTCCTCCAAGGCGATACGATGGTCCGCGACGTCCTCTGGCCGGCGGGCGGGCTCGTCACGGTCTTTACCGGCTCCTTGCGCGATGGCGCGCGGACTTCGGGGGCCTATCGCCTCTCGGCCCCGCCGGATCCGGCCGCGGTCGGACTGGCCCCGGCCGTCCAGTCTCTCGACGTCAAAGGCGCACTAGAGCTCGTGCTCTCTCCGGACGAGTCGAAGGTCGCCGTGGTCACGGATGCCGGGGTGACCATTCGTTCCTATATCGATTGGTCCGTCCTGAATCAGGTCAAGGCGCCGGGCGCGCTGCACGCGCTGTGGCTTTCCGACGACCGGATGGTCATCGCGGGCTCCTCCCTCATCGAGTCCGTGATTCCCTCGACGGGGCAGCGCAACCTGGTGGCGCTCTCGCAGGTCGAGAAGTACGGCCGGTCCGACGACGGCTTCTTCTACGCCCAGGCCGGCGGGACGCCTTACAAGAGGCCCGCCATCGCGAGCAGCGGCATCGCCAAGGCCGCCGCGTCGCCCGACGCCACGGGAAGCTGGATGCCCGCGACCGCTTTCTCCGTCTTGGATCCATCGTCGAGCTCGCCGTCCTACCGCGTGTATCTGGACGCCCTGGCCGCAGGGTCCTATCGCAACAACCTGATGATCCGATCGGTCAAGGCGCTCGGCACGAGGCCGCTTTTCCCGCCGCCCGCCACGAGCTACGCCGCCTTCCCCGACAGGGACGAGCCTCTGAGCAGCGCCGCCTTCGACCACGGGTCGCGCATCCGGCGCCGCGAGCTCTCGCTGGTATTCGACGCGATCGGCTCGGCCGATGGCCTGGTCCGCGTGCTCGACGTGCTCAAGGACTACGACATCCGAGCCACGTTCTTCGTGAACGGGGAGTTCGTGCGGGAGAGCCCGGGAGGGGCGCGTCTCCTCGCCGGGTCGGGCAACGAGATCGGGTCCATGTTCTTCACCGCCATCGACCCCACGGACGTCAGGTTCAAGATCGATAGCGACTATGTGCGCCGCGGCCTGGCGAGCGCGGAGGACGAGTGGTTCGCGGCTACCGGCAAGGAGCTGTCGCTCCTCTGGCATACGCCCTACTACACGGTCAATTCCGACATCATCGCGGCCGGCGCCACGATGAACTACACCTATGTCGGTCGCGACATCGATCCCCTGGATTGGGTCACCCTCGCGGACATCGCGCGCATGCCCGGTTCCTACCTCGATTCCCATCGAATCATCGAAAAGGTGGTGGCCGCGGCCGAGCCGGGCTCCATAATACCGATCCGTCTCGGAGTCCCCTCGGGCGGGCGCGACGATTACCTTTTCCGCGATCTCGCGCTCCTGATCGACGACCTGATCGGAGCCGGATACAAGATCGTGCCGGTCTCGACGCTCATCGAGCACGCCAACTGATGGCAACTCCATCGACAGCGGCCGATGGCGACAAGGCCCTGGCGCTCCGGCCGGAGGACGTCTCCTTCTCCATCGACGAGACCCGCGCCGAGCGGGCCATCCGCGCGGCCGCTCCCGAGTCGGGCGGGACCGAGTGGGGCAAGGCCGTCATAGGCCAGCCGCGAGCCCTCGAGGCCCTTCGAATGGGCGTTCGCGTCAGGTCGAAGGGATACAACGTGCACGTTTCCGGGGCGCCAGGGACCGGGCGGCGTACCGCCGTCCTCCGGGTCCTCGACGAGGCCCCGGTTTCCGCCGACTCGCTCCGCGATATCGTCTACGTCTATAACTTCGGCTCGCCCCTTGAGCCTATCGCCCTCGTCTTCCCTCCTGGAGGCGGCAAGTCGTTCAAACGGGATCTCCACCGCTTGGTGGAGGCGCTGAAAAGCATAGTCCGCCTCCAGACCGAGAGCGCCACCGCGAATCAGGAAGGCACGGAACTCGGCAGGAATTTCGAGGAGAGGGAAAACTCGCTGCTTTCCTCGTTCGAGTCCGAGCTCCCCGCCGACGGCTTCAGGCTCGTGCAGATCGAGTCGTCCGACGGCATCGCGATGGATATCGTGCCTCTCGTTCCGGCTCGCGACGCCGCCGGAGAGGGCTTCAAGAACTCGGTCGAGGCCTTCGAAGCCTTGCAGGCCGCAGTGGCCTCGGGAGTGCAGACCCAAGAGGCGTACGACGAGCTCAAGCGACGCTGGTATGGCCAAATGGACAGGATGAAGAGGCTCTTCGCCGAGCTCCGCAAGGGCCGCAACGAGATCGAGAAACGGGAAGAGGAGCTCAGGCAGAGCATGCTCGCGCCCCAGGTGGCGGCCGAGGCTTCGCTCATCGCGGAGAAATGGCCGGACCCCAAGATCAGGTCCTGGGTCTCGGCACTCGAGAAGGATGTCCTGGCCCATCTTTACCTCTTCGGCCCGGAAGCCGGCGGCGCCGCTCCCGGAAGGCGTCGCCGCAGCCCCGTCTTGGCGCGCTACGGCGCGAACGTCCTCATCGACCGCGAAGGACTCTCTCGGGCCCCGGTCATCATCGAGAGCCATCCGAGCGCCGCCAATTTGTTCGGGGCCGTGGAGCCCCGCCCCGAGGAGGACGGCGATTCGCGCGGCAGCTTCCTCCGCATCAGGGCGGGATCCTTCCTGCGGGCCTCGGGCGGCTTCCTCGTGCTTAAAGCCGAGGATGTGCTTGCGGACGAGGAGGCCTGGCATCGTCTGAAGCGCGCCTTGCAGGACAATCGGGCCGATATCCAAAGCAGGGAGGGACCGCTGGGCCCTTCCGGTTGGCTCAAGCCTGAGGCGCCGAAGGCCGACGTCAAGGTGATCATGATCGGAGGCGAGTCGAGCTACGACATCCTCTACCAGGCCGACCCCGACTTCCAGAAGCTCTTCAAGGTCCACGCCGAATTCGATTCCTCGATGCCGCTGAACGACTCCGCGCTCATGGATTACGCCGCATTCTCGAGGCGAGTGTCCGGCGACGAAGGGCTCCTGCCCCTCGACGCCGGCGGCCTCGCCGCCGTGATCGAGCAGGGCGCGCGACTCGCCGAGTATCGCGATCGACTGACGACTCGATTCGGAATGATCGCCGATTTGCTGCGCGAATCCGATTACCGCGCGCGGATCTTCCGAGTCGGCCTCGATAGGCGCGTCCGACGTTCGAGGCGCGGTCGAGGCGCGAGCCAGGCTCGCCAATCTCCCCGAGGAGAAGATCGAGGACATGATCGCCTCCG
>CAWHFT010000275.1:0-11233 GCA_963828175.1 uncultured Spirochaetota bacterium | reverse complement strand
ACCAGGACGCGATAGGCGCCAAGGGGACTCCCGCCTTTGCCTCTCCAGGCAGCGATTTCCTCGGGAAGCCCTGTCCACAGCAGGGCGAAGCCCTTGCCCAAGGCCTCCTTCAATATCGCTCCTCGGTTCTCGTAGTAGTTGTACAGGGTCATCGCTGAGATTCCGAGACGCGAGGCGAGGCGGCGGGTCGAATTCGCCGACCCCGCCTTCTTCGATGAGGGCGACGGCTTCATCGACGACAAGCTCGATGTCGACAATTTTCTTGCCCCTGCCCACATGTCCCCCCTTAAGGAAAAGTATCGAGGATGAACTGCCCCTTACAAGGCCGAACTGGACAGCTCGCGGCTATCCCGCTCGAATGCCGTTGTGCGCCGGTTCCTCGCGTACGATCACCCAATAAGGATCGTTCAATGAAGAGGCTGACTTCTATCCTGGTCGCGGCGGCGCTCCTCGTCTCTTCGTGCTCTCAAGCGGGGAAGGAAAGGGCCCAAGGTGGGCCTTGCGATGCAGGCCTTCGACAGCCCAGGCTCGGTTGCGGTCAGGCGGTCGATGAGACCGAGGCCCTGGGCAAGGCCGACCTGACCATCATCGACAGCCAAAACCAGCAGTCCGCCCAAGACCTGCAGGTCGAGACTTTCTTTCAGAAGGGCTTGGCCGCGATCGCGATCGAGCCCGTGGACATCAATAGCCTGGGCCCCCTCATCGACAAGGCCAAGACGCAACGCACGCCCATAGTTTTCTTCGACCGGATGCCGTCCGATCAGACGATGCGATCCTGGGACAAGCTCTTCTTCGTCGGAAAAAGGACCGAGGCGGGCGCGGCCTTGGGCGAATCCTCGCAGCCTTCTGGAAAAGCGACCCCGCAGCCGACCGTAACAAGGACGGCAGGGTGCAATACATTTTCCTCGCCGAGAATCCTTTTCGCCGGACGCCTCCCTCCTCGCGGGCGGCTGCGCCAAGAGCTTAGGCGCCGCCGGCCTCAAAACGGAGTGGCTCGCCGACGGCGGTTCCCTGTCCGAGGGCAAGACGCCCGAAGCGGCCGCAGCGAGCTTAATAGCTCGGTTCGGCGACAGGATAGAGGCGGTCGTCTGCGCCGATGCAGCGTCTACGCTCGGCGCGATCGAGGCCTTCAAGGCAGTCGGCTACTTCAAGGGCCGAAAGTACATCCCGATCGTCGGCGCGAGCGAGGGCGAGCCTTCCGCCGACATGGCGGAGGCCCTGCGCACGGGCCGCCTCCTCGGCGCCGCCGTTGGAGACGCCTCGAGCCTGGGCTCGGCCGTCTTCGACCTCGCCTATGCCTTGGCGAGAGGGCGCAATCCGACCAGGGCAGGCTGGCAGATAACCGACGCCAAATACGTCTGGGTTCCCTACAAGAAAGTCTCGGGGGCTCCATTCGCCCCACAACGCAAGTAGCGCGACTCCCCGCCGCCGGCTTTCATCGCATCGATCTGCGGCCTGCCAGCCTGCCCCGCGCTCCGGCGAACGCCGCCTTGAGGATATCCAGCGAACCGACGAGAGCTCCCGCGATGATGAGCGACATGGCCGTTACCGCGAGCAGGGACAGTTTCTTGCCGCCGAGGAGGACCAGGTTCAGGGTGGACAGGAGGGGCGTCAGATAGGCGAGGGCTCCGATCACGCGCGGATCTCCGCGCTTGAGCGAGGCGTCCCAGGCGTAGAAGGCGCCGCCCATCGGGCCGAGCCCCAGCAAGACGAGATAAAGCCAGTCGAGCGGGGCCAAGGTCGCCGGGCGCGAAAGCGCGGCCGAGGGCGCGAGCGTCTCCAGGAAATACAGTCCGAGCGAAAGAATGCCCGAGGCGAGACAGAAACCGCCGACAGCGCCGGTCGGGAAAGGGGGCAGTCTCTTGGTGAGCAGGGAGTAGCTCGCCCAGGCGAGCGCCGCCGCCGCGGCGAGGAGGTAGCCCGGAAGGTAGGCCGCATCGAGCCCTAGCCGGCCCCCGCTCACGATGAGCGCGGCCCCGGACAGGCCCAGAAAAGCGCCGACGAGATGCCGCGGCCCTAGATGGAAGCCTCGGAGGAAGATCGGCGACAGCAGGACAATGAGCAGCGGCCAGAGGTAATTAATTAGATTGACCTCCACGGAAGGCGCTTGGCGGAAGGCCGTGAACAGAAGGGCATGATAGCCGAAGATGCCCCCGACTCCCACCGCGAAGGTCTTGGCGCTCACGCGCCACTCGCGGGCTTTGACAAGCCCGACCAGGCCCCCGACGCAAAGGGCGACGCCGACGGCCAGGAACGGCGGCAAAGCGTTCACGCGCGAGTTGAGGAGGGCGAGCGAGCTCCACACGACGATCGTCAGCAAGGCGAGCAGGGTCGAGGCCATAACGCGGGATATTAATCCCCGGCGCTGCCGACGGGGAAGTCCCTTCCATAGGAATGGCGTGCGGGATATGCTGTGCCGCCATGGAAAGGTACGATGTCGTAATCATCGGTTCGGGGCCCGCGGGCTTGGGCGCCGCCTTCGAGCTACTCGCTCGAAGGCCCGAGTTCTCGATCCTCGTCCTGGAAAAAAACGAGCATTCCTCAGGCGGGCTGCGCAACGATTGCAAGATGAATTTCAGCTGGCCGATCGGCTTCCCCGACTGCTGCTGGGAGATGGAGCAGGCCCAATCCTACCTCGAGCGCGTCGAGGCCTTTCTCGAGCCTCGCATTCTGGAGAAGCGGAACCTCTCGGTCTACGCGAGGCGCGCGGAGAAGATAGGCGTGCGCCTGCTCGAGATCCGGCAATCCCATCTCGGAACCGATGGCGGCCTCCAGCTCATCCAGCGCCTGACCGCTCGGCTCGAAGGCCTCGGAGCCAAGCTGTCCCGCGGGGAGAAAGTCGTCTCGATCGACGCGGAGGCCCGAATTCTCCACACCGAAACAATCGCCGAGCGCAGCCCGGCTTCGCGAGAGATCGCCTATCGCGACCTTGTCCTCGCCCCGGGGCGCGGCGGATTCGCCTTCCTGAAGGACGTGATGAACGCGGCGGGCGTCAGCTTTACGGACAACGCCGTCGACGTGGGCGTCCGGGTGGAGACGAGACAGGAGCGCTATCCGATTGTCTCCGACTACTACGACCCGAAGTTCCTCTTCCCAAAGAAGACCCGCACCTTCTGCACCAACTCGGGCGCCGCCCACGTCGTCCAGGAACGATACGAGGAAAAAGACGGCAGCGCCTGGTATAGCGTCAACGGCCATGCCTGGTCCATCGCGGCCGTAGCCGCGGCCGACCCCGGACTTGGCGGGGGCGGCTACGCGGATCGCGGCGATACGCGCGTGGATAGTGCGCAGCGGAGGCCGAATAGCCCGAACGGTCTCGTGAACTTCGCCATTCTCAAGACCGTCACCCTCACCGAACCCCTCGCCTCGGGCCAGGACTACGCCCGTATGCTCGGCATTCAGGCGGCCCTTCTCGGCGGCGGACGGCCCATCATGCAGCGCGTCGGGGACTTCCGCCTCGGCAAGCGATCCTTCCGAGAGCGCTTCTCGGGCGACCTCTACGACTTCGAGCCGACTCTTCCCTCGGCCACGCCCGGCGACATCAGCCTCTGCGCGCCGGCCAAGGTCATGCGCGCGCTGTGGAACGCGATGAAGCTCTTGGACACCATCGTGCCCGGCCTCCTGCATCCGAGCACCATCATGTACTATCCCGAGATCAAGCTCTACGCGAACCGGCCGGTATTCCGGGACGAGTACTTCATGGCGAGGGACGGCCTCTACCTAGTCGGCGACGGAGCGGGCACGAGCCGCGGCATCACCGCGGCCTGGGCTTCGGGGCTGCGCGCGGCTGACGGGATACTTGCATCGAAAGGGTAGCAACGCGCAGCCCCGATGGCATCCTGGCCTCGAGGTAGCCGCGTTAGAAAACCGGCAGGTTGGGCCCTGCCTCGAGCGCGCGCGGCAGAGCCGCGAGATTGTCCTCGCAGAAGGCGCGGACGTCGGGATCAAGGATTTTGGCCGCATATTCGGCGCCCAGAGCCGCCTGCCTGTCGCGTTCGGCGCCGTCGCCGAGAACGGCGGCTGCCCTGCCGAGGACTTCGCAAGCGATCGTCAGCAGAAAGGGATCGCCGTCCTCCCGCGCTTCGTCCATGCAACGGAATGCGTAGGTCCTGGCGACGACGCCCTGGCCTGCGGCCGCGTAGACGCGGGCGATCTGCCAGTAGCCCTTCGCGCGGATCTTTGAGCCGATATCCGGTATCCTGTCCAAATGATAGAAGGACGCGTGGCAGCAATGGATCATCCGCTCGTTCTGTTCTTTCGACCTGTCCTTGATGGCCAGCAAGGCCCAAGTTTCATCGAAGAACTCCGCGGCAAAATCGCGATCCGTCTTGGCAACATCGGACCTTCCCATTGTTTCCCTCCTGCACGAAGGCATTCCCACAATCTGTCAGTAATTATTAACCATTGCCCGCCGTTCATCAACACGACCAGGGCCCACTTGCCCGTCGCTCCATCATTCCGCTAGACTTCCGCAACCATGGAACGCAAGAGAATACTCACGGGCGACCGCCCCACGGGCAAGCTCCACCTCGGCCACTACGTCGGATCGCTCAAGAATCGCGTCCGATTGCAGGACGAATACGAGTGCTTCTTCATCATCGCCGACCTGCACACCCTCACCACCAGGCCCGAAAAGGAAAACATCGAGGCTTTGGCGGACAACGTGCGCTCGGCCGCGCTCGACTACCTCGCCTGCGGCATCGATCCGGCCAAGAGCGTCATCTACCTGCAGTCCGCGGTGCCGGAAGTGTGCGAGCTCGCCGTGCTGTTCGACAACCTCATCACCGTTCCCAGGCTCTCGCGCGTGCCGTCCCTCAAGGAGATGGCCCAGGGCGCTGGCATCGAGGAGATGCCCTTCGGCCTCCTCGGCTACCCCGTCCTGCAAGCGGCCGATATACTCATGCCGCGCGCTCACCTCGTCCCTGTCGGCAAGGACAACGTCGCCCACGTCGAGGTCACGCGCGAGATCGCGCGCCGCTTCAACTTCCTCTACGGCGACACGTTCCCCGTGCCCGATGTCCTGGTCAGCGAGGTCGGGTCGCTCGTCGGCACCGACGGCGCCGCCAAGATGTCCAAGTCCTTGGGCAACGCCATCTACCTTTCGGACGACTCCAAGACCCTCGCCAAGAAAGTCATGGGCATGTACACAGACCCCAAGCGCGTGTCCGCGGACATCCCGGGCACGGTCGAAGGCAACCCCGTCTTCGATTACCACGACGCCTTCAACCCGGACAGGACTCAGGTCGAAGACCTCAAGGCCAGATACCGGGCCGGCAAGGTCGGCGACGTCGAGGTAAAGGAAAAGCTCATCGTAGCGCTCGACGCCTTCCTCGACCCCATCCGCGAGCGCCGCGCCAAATACGAGTCGCAGTCCGGCCTCGCCGACGAGGTCGTCTACGACGGCACGATGCGGATGCGCGAGGAAGGCCGCGCCACGCTCAGCCTCGCGCTCAAGATGATGGGGCTCTCGGCAGTGTGGAACCGTGTCGCGAGGAAGGCCGAGGACGTGAAGAAAAGGCGAGAGAAGGAAGGCAAATAGTCCTTACGGCTTGACGTCGAGGAAGCTCCCATAGACCCAGCCTGCAGGATCCTTGATCCTGTACCAGGCCGCGGTGAGCGAGCCAATCGTGTAAGCCTGGGTCGTCGCTTCGACGACCTCCACTTCAGTGCCTTTATCCAGCTTTCCGATAACGCTCCCGTTCGTCTCGTCGGGGGCGGCACGGACATTGACGTTGTTGTCGTTCACGACGTAGACGCCGGAAGCGGGAGCGCTGGGCTTGGTAGAGGCTTGCGAGGCCGGCGCGGCTCCCGGAGCGAGCGCCGCTCGGATCTTGTCTATGAACGCCGAAGATGCGTATTTCTTTTCGACGACCTTGAGGAGGTTCGCCCTAATGTCCTTGCTTTTGGCGGCCATGGCGGTCGTGTAAATGATCACGGAGTTGATATCGGCGTCCGAAAAGCTGAGGTCCTCGCGCGGAACGAAGATATTGTCGGCTTCCGTATAATAGATATTTTGGACCGCGTCGAAGCAGTTTACTTTGGCCCAGTCCGCGTTGCTGCCGTCCTGGAACACTGCGACTATGGTCATATTGGAGATCGACTTCGCGGTGACGCTCACGTCGCGGGGTTGACTGTAGACGGTCGATGGATCGGCGTGAACGACGGCGAGGCTCGCCTTCGATATCGCATATGGCGCCCGCACCCAGCCTTCGGTCCCGTCGGGAGCCTTTACTTTGATGAAGTCCTTGTCCACCTTATCAACCTTGAATTTCTGGACACGTCCAGTGATGATGAGCTTGTCGCCGATGATGAGGCTTTCCTTGAACGTCAGATTCCCTTGGCTCTCTGTAAATAGGCCGAGTTGATTGAGGATGACCAAGGCTTCGTTCTGCCCGGCGGTATAGGCGCCGGATCCGGATGCTTGAGCGGCCGCGAAGGTACAAGCCGCGATGCAAATGAGCGCGATGCAAATGAGCTTCTTCATTTCTCCCCCCTTTTCGCAATTGAATTCAGGTTAATGGCGATGGCGTACACAGTCAAGGTCGAGCCATTCCAAGGCCCTCATGCCGCGCGGACAGCCGCGCCCAGGTCGTAGGGGTATATCGCGAAAGTACCAGCCCGACGCGCTGCTCGAGCCTGAAGGCCACTTTCACTTCGGGGACGCCCTTCAGCATCGCGCGCAGGATGCGGCGCGCTACGGGCGCAGGATCGACGCCGTCCTCGATGTGCGGGTCCGCGGATTTTGTGGGCGTTCCGTCGCCCGAGAGCGCGTTGTGGGCCACGGACGTCCGCACGTACCCGGGGTAGGCCGTCACGACTCGCACTCCGGTGCCGACGAGCTCGGCGCGGAGGCTTTGGAACAGCCCCGAGAGGGCATGCTTGGCCGACGAATAGGCCGGCCTGAGCGGCATGCCTGCGAGCCCGATGAAGCTCGATATCGCGACGAGTGTGCCCGAGCCCCTTTCGACCATGGCGGGAAGGCAGCGCCGCACCATGTCTACCTGGGCCGTAAAGTCGAGGTTCATGATGCGATCGAACACTGCCGCCGAGGTGTCGAGGAAGCCCGCCCTCTGGCTCATGCCGGCGTTGAGGACGATGACGTCGACTGGACCGAGGAGCTTCGGCGCGGCTTCGCATGCCTCGGCCCGTGCTTCGGAGCTTTCGAGGTCGAATGCGAGAACCGCGGCCGCCTGCCCTCCCCGCGCCTGGCACTCGCGCGAGACCTCGTCCAACGTGTCGATCCGCCTGCCGGACAGCACGGTCCGGGCTTCGAGCGCCGCTGCTTCCAGGGCGATAGCCCGACCGATGCCGGACGAAGCTCCGGTAATCCAAATGACTTTCCCCCGTAGACTCGCGCGCGCCGTTCGATCCTTTAATCCACCAAACATTTAATACCTCTTCCGATCAAGTCGTCCCTGCCCGCGAGGATCAGCGCCTCTCGGACCAGGGCCCTGTTCTCGGGCTTATGGAATTGAAGAAGGGCGCGCTGCATCGCCCGCTCTCGCTCGCCGCGGGCCACGTATACCGTCTCTCCAGATTCGGGGTCTACCCCGGTCCAGTACATGGCGGTCGATATCGTGCCGGGAGTCGGGTAAAAGTCTTGGACTTGATCGGGCGCGAACCCCGACTCGAGCAGATACTCGGCGAGTTCGATCGCCTCCGGCAGACCGGCGCCGGGATGGGCGGAAATGAAATAGGGAATCAAGTATTGCCGCAGCCCCGCCTCTCGGTTCAGTTCCGCATAACGCGCTGCGAACCGCCGATATGCGGCGTTCCCAGGTTTGCCCATCAGGCGCAATACCGAGTCCGAGACATGCTCGGGCGCGACCTTGAGCTGACCGGACACGTGATGCCGCACGAGCTCTCTGAAGAAGGCCTCGTCCCTGTCGGCGATCAGATAGTCGAATCGGATCCCCGAGCGCACGAATACTTTCTTGACCCCGGGCACTGCGCGCAGCGACCGTAGCACCTCGAGGTACTCGCGGTGGTCCACCCTGAGGCTCGGGCAGGGTTCGGGCGCGAGGCAGCGCTTGTCGGCGCAGGCGCCGCGTTCGTCGGTCTTGCGGCAGGCGGAGGCGCGGAAATCGGCCGTAGGACCGCCCAGGTCGTGGATATAGCCCTTGAAGTCCGGCAGGCGGGTCAACACCGCAGCCTCGCGCAGGAGCGATTCACTGCTCCGCGAGGAGACGGCCTTCCCCTGGTGGAGCGTTATCGAGCAGAACGAGCAGCCGCCGAAGCAGCCGCGGCTCGAGAGCAGGGAGAACTTGACTTCGGCGAGCGCCGGCACGCCGCCGTAGCGGTCGTACATGGGGTGCCAGGTTCTCTCGTAAGGGAGCTCGTGGACGCGATCCAGCTCGGCCCTGGAGAGCGGCGCCGCGGGGGGCTCTTGCACGACATAGCGATCATCGCTGCGTTCTACGAGCGCCTTGGCGTAATGGGCGTCGGCATTGGCGTAGCGCGCGCGAGTCGCTTCCAGGAAAGCGGCTTTGTCGACGGAGCTCCGTTCGAAGGAGGGCAGCTCGACGAAGGAGCCCGGAGCGAGCTCAGGCGGCTTGGGCGATCGCCAAGCAGTACCCGGAATACCGCGCAGGTCTACGGGTCCGCGCGATTCCTCGGCCTCGCCAGACGCCGCCATGCGGACCGCTAGCCGGCGCATAATTTCGCACAACGCGCGCTCGCCCATGCCATGCACGAGGAGGTCGGCCTTGGAATCCAGGAGGATCGAGCGGCGGACTTTGTCCGACCAGTAGTCGTAATGAGCCAGGGAGCGCAACGAGGCTTCCACCCCGCCTATGATCACGGGCACGCCTTTGTAGGCTTCGCGGCATTTCGCAGAGTAGGCGATGACCGCCCGATCCGGCCTCGCCCTTGGCCTGCCTCGCGCCCTTCCCCTATCGATCCGTCGCCGCGGAGGCAAAGCCGCGCTTTCCCTTCGGGCGCGTAGTCGTCCTCCGAGCGCGGCTTGCGATTGGCAGTATACGAGGAAACCATCGAGTCGAGGGCCCCGGCCGCGACGAGGAAGGCGAGCCGCGGCCTTCCCAGGAGGCGGAATGCCGCGACGTCATCGGGGTCAGGCCGCGCGATTATGCCGACGCTGTAGCCCTCGTCCTCTAGTAGTCGTCCCAGGAGAGCTGCACCGAACGAGACATGATCCACATAGGCGTCGCCGGTGACGAAAATCGCGTCGAGATCGCCGCTATTGAGACCGCGAGCGGCGAGATCAGAAGGCAAGGCGGGGAGGAACGGCATCTACCAGAATTCTGATCAGACTCCCCGTCCGCCTTCCTATTAAGACCTTCGTTAATAAGACGCCACGACCGATACTATCGCTGGCTTAGTAGGCCTTTGAGAGGCTCCTGTTGACCGCCGACAGCACGGCGCGCACGCCTGCCGCCGCTATGCTCCGGTCGGTGCCGGCGCCCCAGCTCTTCCCTTCGCCCGGTCCCCGCGCTTGCACGTAAGCGACGGCAAGGGCGTCGGACCCGGACGAAAGCGCGTCCTCGTGGAACGACAGGATGCTCACGCCGGTTATCCCGAGGGTGGCGAGACTGTGGACAAAGGCGTCGATGGGGCCCTTCCCCTTGCCAATTATCTGGCGCTCTTCACCCTGGTAACGGACGTGCCAGAGCCAGGTCGTCTCGCCGTTGACGTGATCCGGCGTCTCGTCAAAGGAGAGAAGGGCGAGCGGCGAGAGCACGTTGAGGAACTCGCCCTCGAACAGGGCCTGGATCTCCTCGATCGAGAGCTCCGTGCCCTTCCCGTCGGCGACGCGGTTGACGAACATGCCGACTTCGGGGTGCATGGCCTTGGGCAAGTCGTAGCCGGCGTTCTCCTTGAGGATGTACGCGACGCCGCCCTTGCCGGACTGGCTGTTGATGCGGATGATCGCCTCGTAGCTGCGGCCGATGTCCTTCGGATCGATGGGCGAGTAGGGTACTTCCCAGGCCTCGGCCTCGTCGTCGATCGGCCCGCCGCTCGATTCCCTTCTTGATCGCATCCTGGTGGGATCCCGAGAAGGCGGTGTAGACCAGCTCGCCTGCGTAAGGATGCCGCGGCGGCACTTCCATTCCGGTCAGGCCCGAATAGGCGGATGCGAGCCGAGGCACGTCGAAGACATCGAGCCCGGGATCTATTCCCTCGCTGTACATGTTGAGGGCCATGGTCACGATGTCGAGGTTGCCGGTGCGCTCTCCGTTGCCGAAGAGGGTGCCCTCCACTCGGTCCGCCCCGCGCGAGAAGGCCGAGCTCGCTGGCGGCGACCCCGGTGCCGCGATCGTTGTGCGTATGCAGGCTGATGATGGCCGAGTCGCGCCGGGACAGGTGGGTCGCGAACCACTCGATCATGTCGGCGTAGAGGTTGGCGTCGACGACTCCACGGTAGCCGGGAGGTTCAGGATGATGGGCTTCTGCGGAGTGGGTCCCCAGACGTCCATCACCGCCTCGCAGACCTCGAGGGCGTACTCCACTTCGGTGTTGGAAAAGCTCTCGGGAGAGTACTCGAGGATTATCTCTGTCCCCGGCAGGGAGCTCAATCCCGCCTTGACCAGCCTCGTGCCTTCGATCGGCGATGGCCTTGATCTCGTCCTTCGGAAGTCCGAAAGTCACCTTGCGCTGTACCGGCGACGTCGAGTTGTAGATGTGGAATATCCCCTTGCGGGCGCCCTTGAGGCTCTCGAAGGTACGCTCGACGAGATGCTCTCGGCATTGGCAGAGAACCTGAATGACGACGTCGTCGGGAATCAGGTTCTTCTCGATGAGCTCCCGCGCGAAATCGAATTCGATCTGGCTCGCCGAAGGGAAGCCGATCTCGATCTGCTTGAAGCCTATTCCCAAGAGAAGATCGAAAAACTCGAGCTTCTCGTCGACCCCCATGGGCTCGACGAGAGCCTGGTTGCCGTCGCGGAGGTCCACCGAGCACCAGAGCGGCGCTTTCTCGATGCTCCTGCTCGGCCATTTGCGATCGAGAGAAGGTGGTTTCGGGAAGGGACTGTACTTTGCCATATCGTCCTCCTGTATACGTAGCCGGTCCGGCGGCGGGTCAAAAAAATAGCCCGCGTGCCGTGAGCGGCAGCGGGCCATATCGAGGGGCTATGCCCCTATCCGGCTTGTTTCGCCGAACCCGCGCCGCTCATGCTCCTAAGGAGGAGCCCGCTAAGGAGGAGGCCATTGAGGAGGAGGCCACTTGCGCTTAGGGCGAGGGAGCAATACGGTTGAACCAGGACAGGGCATAGCA
>CAWHFT010000274.1:0-5167 GCA_963828175.1 uncultured Spirochaetota bacterium | reverse complement strand
GCCGCTGCGCGAGTTGCCTGTGAGCGCCCGCTCCGGCCGGGTGGCTCGCGGCGACACCACCGGATGCGGCGACGCCTTCGCGGGAGGCATCCTGGCGGCGGTTGCGCTGCAGCTCAAGGCCGGCGCGACGGCCCTCGATCTCATCGACGCCGTTTCCTGGGGCATAGCCGCGGGCGCCTTTACGTTGGGCATCCTCGGAGGCACCTATTACGAGACGAGGTCCGGCGAGAAGAGGGAAGCGGTGGACTCCATCCGCGGGGATTGGCTGGTCCAGATTCGCGGCTCCTAGCGGATCGTGTATACTGCCGGCATGTCGAAGCCACTGCCTATGGTTGCGGAGAGGTCCGGCATCAACCTTTACGCCGAGTACAGCCTCCATTCGTCGCTCAAGGAACGCCTCGCCTCGCCCGGCGACCGGCTCGAGGCCCTCGTCGGAGGCAAAGTCGTCGACCTCGTGCGCTCGGACGGCGAACTCGTCGAGGTGCAGACGGGCAGCCTCCACAAGATAGCGCCCAAAGTCCTCTCCCTCGCGAGTCAGGGCCACAAGGTCCGCGTCGTCTACCCCGTCGCCGGTCGAGCGCGAGATCCGCAGGCTCGACCCCAAGACCGAGGAGCTGCTGTCGGTGCGCAAGAGCCCCAAGCGCGGGGACCTCTACAGCCTCTTCGACGAGCTAGTCCAGGCCAAAGGCCTGATAGCGTCGCGCAACGTGACCGTCGAGGTGGTCCTGGTGAGGATCGCCGAAGTGAAGACGCGCGACGGCTCCGGCTCCTGGTGGCGCAAGGGGGACCGGAGAGTCGACCGCGAGCTCCTCGAGGTTATCTCCTCGAGGTCGTTTCGCACTCGTGCCCAGTGGCTCGCCTGATACCCAAGAGCCTGAACCCGCCCTGGACCTCGACGAGGCTCGGCGAAGCCTTGCAGATATCCCCCGATCGCGCGCGCAAGATCTCTGTACTGTCTCGCCCGCGCCGGCCTCCTGGTCGAGTCGGCCAAAGAGGGGAGGAGCAAGTCCTACCTCGCCGCGAAGCGTGCGCCCAGGCCGTCGAGTTATTAAGGCCTTCGATAGTAAGGCGACACGTGCGATCTCCTGAAGCTCTAGCCGAGGGCTCCGGGAATCTCGAACACGCCTTCGAGGACGTGCCGCGGCGCATAGGAGAAGCGGCCCAGCTCCTCGCGCGAGGTCACGCCGGAGAGCACGAGGATCGTCTCGATGTCGGCCTCGATGCCGGCGATGATGTCGGTGTCCATGCGGTCGCCGATGATGGCCGTCTCCTCGCGCGTTGCCCCGAGGCGCCGAAGCGCATGCCGCATCATGAGCGGATTGGGCTTGCCGACGAAGTAGGCCTTCTTGCCGGTGGTCAGCTCGATCGGAGCCACGAGAGCCCCGCAGGCGGGCACCAGCCCCTCTTCCGAGGGGCCGCTCAGGTCGGGGTTGGTGGCGACCAGCCGCGCCCCGCCGAGTACGAGGCGCACGGCACGCTCTATCGACTCGAGACCGTAGCCTCGGCTCTCGCCCATGACCACATAGTCCGGGTTGACGTTGTTCATCGGAGTAGCCGGCGTCATATAGGGCGTTCGTGAGACCTGGCTCGCCGATGACGTAGGCGCTTCCGCGCGGCTTCTGCGAGACCAGGAAACCTGCGGTGGCGAGGGCGCTCGTGTAGAAGTGCTCGGGCAGGACATCGATTCCCAGGCGCGCGAGCTTCTGCGAGAGCTCGGCGGGCGAGCGCTCGCTGGAGTTGGTGAGGAAGAGGAAGCGCTTGCCCGATCGGCGCAGCCAGTCGACGAGCTCGGCCGCGCCGCGGAGGAGGCGGTTGCCGTGGTAGATCACGCCGTCCATGTCGATGATGAAAGCTTTAATGGGCCCGTCGAGCCGCGTCCGCAAATCGCTCGTCATGCAGGCATTATACTAAGGAAGGATCGAAGCTTGTCGAGCGGGGGCGCAACCTTGCCCAAGGTTTCTCCCCCCGCGCCCCCTCTTCCAAGGCGCCGTTCATTCGGAGCGGTCGTTCATTTTTCGCGCCTCGCCTCGGCCTTGGCCCCAGGCCTCGCGCGGACTTTCGTCTCGCGCTCTCGGGCGAGCTCCTCCTCGAAGCCTCGGTGAATGGTCGCGCTCACGCCCCTTTCGAAGCGTTCTCGAATGAAGCCGTTGATCTTCTCCAGCATCTCGGCGTCGAGGCCGTCCCTGCCCCGCGAGTCCCGGAACACGAAAACATTTATGACCGAGTCGCCGACGACGCGCCTCGTGAAGAGCACCGCGTCGACCGTGCAGATGATCCCCGCGAGCTTCAGCTGAATGTCGCTCGCCTTCTCGTACATCCGGATCTCGGGGTCCTGGCCGCGGAACACGCAGGAAAAATGGCTGATGCTGATATCGAGAATGCTTCCCTCGACCCTGACGCGATCCCGCATGAAATTCAGCTCGCAGGTCTCTCCGCATATGGCGCGCAGATACTTGCGCCTGCCGTTGGCCTGGTTCGCCGTCAAGACTCCGGAAAGGAGGCTTTGGTTCGTGGTCTTGCGGAAGCCCACGGGAATGCAGCCGCAGTTGATCCCGATGTCGTAAAGATAGATCCGCTCCATTTTGCGACGAGTTTCCGCGTTGATATGCACGCCGTACAGCACGCCGATCCTCGCCCTCTCGCCGTACTCTTCCTGGAGCCCTCTTATGTACCTTGGCCAGATCGAGACCGCCCAACCTTCGGTCCGTGTTGAAAAAGAGGATGAGCTCGGGAAAGAGCGAGTAGAGGACGCGTACCTTCGCCTGTATGTCGAGGTATTGGTCGTCCAGGAGATAATAGGCCTCGAAGCCTTTAAGGAAAAAATTGGGAAGGAAATTCCTCGGGCATAATGGAAAGGTCGGGCACGACGAAGAACGTTTTCATCCCTTCGATCAAATCTTTATTTTCAAGGGCCATAAAAGAGCCTCCGTCTTGAGTTTTACGATTATTAATCTATATTGACCTTCGCGGACGAAGGGCGAAGAGTCAAGGCTTTTTTGCATATTTATGCAGATGCATTTCTTTCGAAACACCTTGTAAGCGAGACTGTATGTTGGTAAAATAGCTGTAGTTTCATAAGAGATTCGAAAGGCGTTCGGAATTGACCGAAGAATTGATGGATCGCGAGCGCAGCATTCTCAGGCTTTTGTCGGAACGGGGCTCGCTCTCCGTTTCTCACCTCAGCCGGGAGCTGGGTGTTTCCGAGGTTACCGTCCGATCCGACTTCAAGGAGCTCGAGGAGAAGGGCTATCTCGTCCGCTCCCGCGGTGGGGCATACCCCGCGCTTCACCAGAGCATCGTCGAGAGACAGCAGAGCAATTTGGAGACGAAGGGCAGGATCGCCAGGGCCGCCGCCGCCCTCGTAAGGGACGGCGACAGGATAATGATCGAGGCGGGGACGACGACTGCCCTCATCGTGCGACATCTGATCGGCAAGCGCGGCATCCAGGTCGTGACCAATTCGACTCTCGTCTTCTCCTATGCGCGCCTCAACCCTGCCCTGCAGATCACGCTCACGGGCGGCGAGTTCCGCCGCGAGACCGAATCGATGGTCGGGCCCGTGGCGCTGCGCACCATCGCGGGGCTCAACGTCAGGCTCGCCTTCGTCGGGACCGACGGTTTCTCGCTCGAGAAGGGCATGACCACCCAGCTCGTCGAGGGCGCCGAGATCGTGAAGGCCATGCGCGAGCGCGCCGACGAGACGCTCCTCGTCGCCGATTCGTCAAAATGGGGCAAGACAGGGTTCGTGAACGTCCTTCCCCTTTCCGCAGTGAGCGGGATCATCACCGACTCGGGCCTCGGGGCGGGCGTGGCGCGCGATCTCGAGGCGGCTTCGATAAATTGTACGTCGGTATAGGGAGAGAATCATGGCACATGTCCTGATCATGCCGAGGCAGGGGAACACGGTCGAGTCCTGCATCATCGTTCGCTGGAAGGCGGCCGAGGGGCAGGCAGTGACGGCCGACGAGGTCGTCTGCGAAGTCGAGACCGACAAGGCGAGCTTCGACGTTCCGGCCGGGGCGGCAGGGCTCTTGCTGAAAATTCTCCGGCCCGAGGGCGACGACGTGCCGGTGCTCGAGCCGATCGCGGTCGTCGGCGCGGCCGGAGAGGACTGGAAAGCCGCCTAGGCGGCGCGGCCACTCGCGTTGCGACCGAGGCTGGCGGAGCCGCCGCAAGCGCGACGGCCCCAGCCGTCGGCACGTCCGCAGTCGCCGTTGGAACGACCTCAGTCGCGGCGCCTCTGCCCAGCGCGGGCGCCGGATCGTCGGCCTCGCCGCGCGCGCGTGCCCTCGCCGCGGCCGAGGGCGTCGATGCCGGAGCTCTGGCGGGAACGGGACCCGGGGGCCGGGTCATCGAACGGGATGTCGCGGCGGCGGTGGCGTCCCGGCCCCCGCTCACGGCGATGGCCAAGGTTGCCGTCCGGGAAGGTGCGACGGCGCCGACGATCGGCAGCGCGCTGGGCGGACGAGCGGGCCTGGTCGACTTCAAGTCGACCGCCGGCCTGGGGCTGCGGCCCGAGAAAAGACGGCGGGCGCGGCCGCCGCGAGGGGCGGCGCCGGTGACGCTTTTTCCGAGACCCCGCTGAAGGGTGTCCGCAAGATCATCTCCGAGCGGATGCTCGGCTCGCTCGCGAGCACCGCTCAGCTCACCTTCGATTCCAGCGCAAACGCGAGCCGGCTCTTGGCGCTCCGCTCGCGATTCAAGGCAAGCGAAGCCTCTCTGGGGCTCGCAGGGGTGACGATCGGGGACCTCGTCCTCTTCGCGGCGTCCAGGGTTCTGCCGCGCTTCCCCGATGCGAATGCGACCCTCGAGAATGGTAGCTTGCGCGCCTACGAGCGCGTCCATCTCGCGCTCGCGGTCGACACGCCGCGCGGTCTCATGGTTCCGGTGATCCGCAACGCCGACCTCCTCTCGCTGCGCGAGATCTGGCCGAGGCGAAGCGGCTCGCCTCGGCCTGCCAGACCGGCAAGATAGACCCCGAGGAGCTCGCCGGGGGGACGTTCACCGTGACGAACCTCGGAGCCTTCGGCGTGGAGTCCTTCACACCCATGCTCAACGCGCCCTCCAGGTGGCGATCCTCGGCGTCGACGCCATCCTGCCGCGCCGAGCGGCAAATTTTAGGAGCGCTCGCGCTCGAGCAGAGGATCGGCCTCTCGCTGACCGTGGA
>CAWHFT010000273.1:0-19489 GCA_963828175.1 uncultured Spirochaetota bacterium | reverse complement strand
TGCCCTGTTCTTGTCGTCGCTGGTTCAGGTTGGTCTTGCTGGCTATGCCCTTGGCGCGGGCGGCCGTTTCGCCGGCGGCCAGGGAGAGGGCCGCGGCCCGTCTCCCTCGGCCGACAAGCCTTCGCGGCGCAGACTGCCCTCGAGGACCGCGGCCATAATGCCCAGGCCGGCGATGTCCTGGCAGAGGTTGTCGTGGATGTCTTGGCCGATCTTCCCGACGATGCGGTTCGATATCTCCAGGAGCTCGCGCTCGAGGCCCTTGCGCTGAGCCATCTCCTCTACTAGCACGCGAGTTCGCCATCGACAGCTCGAGGGTCCGCGCGCGCACGGCGCGCTCGAGGCTCCGCTCGCGGTCGCGCTCGGCGGCCATTAGGATGGCGCCCTTGAGCGCGCTGGAGACTTGGTCGCGCAGCGCCTCGTACATCCGCCGCTCGGTCGAGTCGGCCGTGCACAGGAGGTAGCCGAGCCGGTCGTCGCCGAAGCGCAGGGGCTCGCAGACGTAGGCGCAGGAGCTGCGCGGAGTCCGCCCGGCACGAGCTCGGCCGTCCTGAAGCGGAGGCCGAAGGGGGCGAGAATTCTCGTCGCCCTTGGAGTCCGAGGCGAGGAGGAGCTTGGACCACTCGGGCGACGTGCCCTTGGACTCGAATAGGCTGAGCCAGCATCCGGTTATGCCGAGCTCGCGGCGTGCCTCGGGCTATCTGGCCGAGGATGTGCTCGAGGCGTGAAGGAGGAGACGAGGGAAGCCTCGATGTCGCCGAAGACCGAGACCCGGCGCTCGGCCGCGATGCGCTGCGAGGCGAGGAAACGGCACTCACCCTCGGCTATCGCCAGCAGGGCGGCCTCGCGGATGGCCGGGTCGAAGGCAAGGCGCCGGAGGCGCGAGGGGTTCCGGCCCTCGCGGATGTCGCGGTTGACCTCGGCAGAAAGGCGCGGCGATGGGGCCTCGCGGCGGCCATGAAGCGTAGCGGCATGCGCCGATCCGCGTCTCGGAGACGGCGGCCTCCTCGGCTCCCGGGGTCGTAGGGGCAGCCGCAGGACTCCCGGACGACGAAAGAGACGGTCGGCTGGGCGAATGGGGGCTCGGCTTCTGGCCGACGGCCGAGCCCAAGCTGCGGCGATGCGCATGACCGCCATGCGCCCGAGCTCGACCGCCGGCTGGCGGACGGTCGTGAGGGGCGGCACCGAGAAGCGGCTGTCCTCGGTATCGTCGAAGCCGGTCACCGGACACTTCGCGCGGAACTTCGATGCCGCGCTCGGCGAGGGCGCGGATCGCCCCGACGGCCATGAGGTCGTTGGCCGCGACGATTGCGTCGACGGCGGCGCCCGTGTCGAGGAAATGCGCTACCTTTTCCCGCGCGTCCTCCTCGGTGAAGTCGCCGTAGATGAGTCCCCACCGCCGCCGGCCTTTGCTCCGGAGGAATTCGGCCAGTCGCGCCTCCGACTCGATGTGCCCTCTCGGGCCCGCGAGGAAGAGGAAGCGGCTGCGGTCGTGGACCCGCGCGAGGTGCTCCGCGATCGAGCTCATGCCTCCGGAGGCGTCGACGAGGACGCTCGGTACGCCGGGGAACTCGACGCCTATGGACACGACCTGGTTCTTGCCGAAGCGGCCGAGGAATTCCAGCTGCTCCTCGTTGGAGAGATAGGTGCCGATGACATTGGACATGACGACGATCCCCGCCTGCGGCTGTGCTTGGCCAGGTCGAAGGCGATGTTGTCCAGGGCCTCGTAGCCTATGGGGCTGCCGATGCGCTGGCCGCCGAAGAAGACGATTGCGGCGCCTATCCGCTCGGCCTCCCGCACTGCCCCGCGCCACACGGCGTTCTGGTAGGCCTCGTCGAACCGCGCGGCGAGGAATCCGATGATCGGCGCGCGCCTGTCCTTGCGCGCTCAGTCGGCTTGCATCGCAGTCGATGATAATGATTGGGGCCGGTGTAGTCCACTCCGACCCGGAGCTTCGCCTCGCGCGGCACTCGCACTCGGCTACTCCTTTATGGCTCCGGCTATGGTTCCCTTGATGATCCATTTGTCCCGATGGTGTAGAGGATGATCGTTGGCAGCGCCGCGATGATGGCGGCGGACGCATACCGCGGCATTCGGTCCGTGCCGTACGCGCCGAGGAAGGAGGCGACGCGCAATTGCATCGTGAAGATGTCGTGGTTCGAGAGGAGGATCAGGGACAGCATGAAGTCGCTCCAGGCCCCGATGAAGACCAGAATGAACGCGAGGACCGTGGCGGGGTTCGCGAGCGGGAGCATGATCCGAAAGAAGGTCATGGAGTGGCTCGCGCCGTCGATGCGTGCGGCCTCGGATAGCTCGTTCGGCAGCCCGGAGAAGAATGACCGGTAGATCAGGGTCCAGAAGGGGATGCCGAAGGCGGCCATGACCAGGAAAAGGCCATGGAGGGAGTCGGCCAGCTTCGTCGCCACCTCGAACTTGTACAGCGGGATCAAGACCATCTGCGCGGGGACGAAGTAGCCGATGAGAATGAAGTAGAACGCGACCTCCGTGATCTTGTTGCGGTAGCGCGCGAAGATATAGCCGGCGAGGAAGGCCGGGGGCAGGGTCGTTACGACTGCCCCGAGCGCAACGATCAGCGTATTCACGAGACCCTGGTCGATCCGGATGTACTTCCATGCGTCGGAGAAATTGTTCCACAGCAGGGCCTTCGGCAGGGCCCAGGGATGGTAGGAGAACTCGAGCTGGGTCTTGAAGGCGAAGAGCAGGGGGATTACGAGGGGCGAGATCACCAGGACGGCGACGATTATTAGCACGGAGGTAACCGCCACCTCCGAAGCCCCGTAGCGGAACCGATTCGATCTATCGCTCATCACGCTTTCTCCCGCTTATTGCCGACCGTGAACTGGATCACGGTGAAGACCAGCGATAGGACGAAGATGATCACTCCGATCGCCGACGCGCTGCCGTAGTTCCAGTTTACGAAGCCCTGATTGTACAGAGTGATCCCGAGGGTCACGGTGGAAAAGCCCGGACCTCCCGAGGTCATCATCTTGGGCAGGTCGAAGAGCTTGATGCTGCCGACCGTGCAGAGCACCATGAGGATCCTTATCGGGTAGGAAAGGTCGGGGAGGACGATGCTCCTCGCGTAGCGCCATGCCGACGCGCCGTCGAGCTCCGCGGCCTCGCGGATCTCCTGTGGGATCTGCTCTATTCTCGCCATGAGGTAGATGATCGGGAAGCCAGTGTAGGCCCAGGTCGCGATGGCGAAGAGGGACCAGAAGGCGAGGTTGGGGTTGCCCAGGAAGTCCACGGACCCCAAGGCTTTCAGCCCGAGCGCGGACGAGAGGCTGGCGATGATCCCGTACCTCGGGGCGAAGATGAATTTCCCGAGCATCGCCGTGATCGCCGAGGGCAGCACGTTGGAGAGATAGAAAATGGACCGGAGAGGGCCGGTGAGCTTGTTGCCGTAGTAGGTGAGGCCGAAGGCGACGAGGAAGGCTATGGGAAGCTGGATGATGACGCTCCAGAAGGCCCACATGAAGACGTGGAGGAGGCCCTGGAGGAATTCCTCGCTCGCGAAGAGTCGCTGGTAGTTCTCGAAACCGGCGGCGACGCTGGTGCCGAGGCCCTGGGTCTTAGTGAAGGAGAGGCGGACGGTCTCCTCGATGGGGTAGTACATGAAGACTATGAGGAAGAGAGCAGCGGGAAGCAGGAAGAGGAAGATGAACGGCGCCCTCTTCGCGTCGCGGACGCTGTGCCTCTGCATCGCTAATGTCTGGCTCACGGTAGATAACCTCCGTCCATATCGGGCCGTGAAATTGTAGCTTTACTATTTTGATCAAACAAGGAACGACGGCCGATCCCCGCGGACCGGATCGGTCGCGGGGAACGGCGCGGTTGAGTGCTTACTTCTTAACTGGCCCTACGTTCTCGGCGACGAGCTTCTCGTAGGAGGCGAGGGCCTTCGCGACGTCGGTATCGGGGAGGAAGAAGGACTGGATCGTGTCGTTCAAGGGCGACGTGACCGAGGGGGGAAATCCTGGTCCCACCAGAACGTGACGTTCTTCGCGGTGGCGAAGACGGCGGCGGCCTCCTGGACGATCGGGTCCTTGACTATGACGCCGGGGACGCCGGAGAGGCGGCCGGAGGCGCCTACGACCTCGGCGCTTGCGGCGACGGCGAGGAACTTGGCTACGGCGTCTTCCTTGCCCTTGGCGGCCTTGGTGGCGATGAAGCCGATGTCCGTCATGCCCATGATGTCGGTCGCGGGGCCCACGCTGCCGGTCTTGAGGGCCGGGAACGGGTGGAAGCTGATCGTCTGGTCGGTGAAGTCCTTGCTGGAGTAGGTGCCGGCCATCCAGGACCCGGTGAGGTGCATGGCGGCCTTGCCGGTGGCCATGAGCTGCTGGGCGTCGCCATAGGCCTCGCCGAGCGGGGTGGCGCCGAAGTAGCCGGCCTTGACCCACTTCTGGTAGAGCTGGGCGGCCTTCACGAAGGGCGCGGCGTCAAAGGTGCCCTTGCGGGTGGCGGCGTTCACGAAGGCTTTCGTTCCGCCGAAGCGGTCGGTCAGGTACATGTAGAGCGCGAGGGCGGGCCACTTGTCCTTGGCGCCGCAGGCGAAGGGCTGGATGCCCTTGGCCAAGAGGGCGTTGCAAACGGCCTCGAAGCCTTCGACGGTGGTCGGGTAGGCGAGGTTGTTCGCCTTGAAGATTCCGTCGTTGACGTAGACGCCGGCGACCGCGAAGATCGGGGCGACGCCGTATACTTTGCCCTTCCAGGTCATGGCGCTGGCAGCGGCCGGGGTGATGGGGATTTTCTTGGCCTGGGCGGTGATGTCGAGGAGGTTGCCGGCGTCGGCGTAGCCGCCCATGACGGAGCCGCCCCAGCCCTGCATTACGTCCGGAAGGCCGGAGCCCGCGGCCATGGTGACCTTGACCTTGTCCTTGAGCGGGTCGTTGCCGAGCGCCACCCAATCGAGGGTGATGTCGGGGTACTTGGCGTTGAAGGCGGTCACGAGGGCCTTGGCGTACATGTGGTTGGGATCGTCGTCCGCGGGGTCGATGCCCCAGACCGTCAGCTTCGTCTTCTGGGCGAAAAGCGAGGGCGTTGCGATCATCGATGCGGCGAGGATGGTCAACGCGATGATACTGCATTTCTTCATGCGAATTTCCTCCATTGCGGAAATTGGGATACGCGACGTGAGCCGCGTTCGCGATAAAATACGGTAACCCGCAATCTCGCATCCCAAAGAGGGTAAACGCCGCATTCGGGGGTAGGACATTTCACCTACCCCGGTATAAAATCCGCCCCAATGCTTTCCAAACGCCTTCAAGGCACGATCGGCTACGCCAGACCGATCGCGCTGGCCCTCTCGAGGCCGCGTTTCCTCTTCAGCGCCCTTCGACTCGGAACCGAGGCGCTTCGCTCCTTTTTCCTTCCGCAGTTCGAGAACGCCGTTTTCAAGCGCAGGCCCGTGGTCAACGTCGACCACCCGCTGGATGCCTCGATACCCTTCGATGCCAGCTATGTGAAAAAGTACCTCGAGTTCGTCCAGCTCTGGATGGCGACCTTCTTCAGATTGTGGCGCTTCTACGGCCGTGAGGCCGAGGCGGAGATAGTCGGCTTCTTGGGCGCCATACGCCGGCTCTACGCCGAGGCGGGGACCGTATACCTGACCGTCCACACCACCACGACGAGGCCAGCCAAGAACATCAACTTGCACTTCGCCGTAATCCACGCCCTCGATCCCCATCTCGACTGCGTGCCGAGCCTCCACGTCCTCCTCGTCGTGGCCAATTGGCTACTGGCCACGGAGATCGTAGTGCGGCTGGGCGCCGACAACGCGCGCGGCTTCTCGGGCGAGAGCGTCGAGCTCTGGCTGGGCAGCCTCCGGGGCGAGGCCCTCGCCATCACGGAGAGCGTCCTCTTCGTCAAGCAGCACAGCGTGAACTGCATAGGCGCATCGCTCTTTTACCTCAAAGCCAACTTCCCGCGCTTCGGCGACGAGGCGGCCCAGGCCTTCGTAGGCGACTTGTTCGCGTCGGAGGCGAGGCACGATGCCGCCCTCGGCCCGGGCTGCGCCGGAGAATTGCGCGCTTTCATGCTTGATCTCTGCGCCTCGCTGGAAAAGTCGCGCGCGCAGAACCCGGCTGGAAGCTGGAGAGAGACGATATTGGAGTTCATTTCGAAGCTATAGCGCCTATCTACACATGCAAGGATCAGTAGACAAGAGCTCGTCCCGAGCCGGATACTTTTACCGATGCGTATTCCAGGAAAGGCGCGCTACCCGACCCTCGCCCTCCTCATCCTCTTGCTCGCGGCGCCGGCTACGGCCCGCGCCGAGGCTACGGCCCGCGCCGAGGATACGGTGCGCGCCAGCCTCTCGGCCGAAGACCCTTACGTACCTTCCGGCGGGTCTTTCACCGTCGATGTGGTGCTCGACATCGCGCCGGGCTGGCACGTCTACGGCGCCTCGCCGGGCGACACCGGGTTGCCGACGACGGTCGCATGGGACTTGCCGCCGGGCTATTCGGCCCGGCCCCTGCAATGGCCCGAGGCGAAGCGATTTTCCCTGCTCGGCGTCGATTCGGAGGGCTACTCGGGCCGGCTCGTCCTGCGAGCCGAAATACTCGCTCCGCGATCGAGCGGCCTCGCGGGACCCGCCTCGATCAAGGCCAGGGTAGGATGGCTGGCCTGCCGCATCGAATGCATGCCCGGCAAGGCGAGTCTCGCGCTCGACATGCCGCTCGACCCGAAGACGCGGCTTTCGAGCATTCTTCTGGCGCTCATCCTCGCCTTTGCGGGGGGGCTCATTCTCAACCTCATGCCCTGCGTTCTCCCCGTTCTGTCGCTCAAGGCCCTGGCTATCGCCAAGCGCCCCTCGGAACGTGGCGGCGCGCTCTCCCAGGGCCTATACTTCACGGCGGGGGTGCTCGTCTCCTTCTGGATCCTCGCCGCAGTCCTCCTCGCCCTGCGCACCGGAGGTCGTGCCGTCGGGTGGGGCTTCCAGCTCCAGACCCCCGTCTTCGTCGCCGCGGCCGCGATCGCTTTCTTCCTCATCGGGCTGAACCTCTTCGGGGTCTTCGAGGTCGGCCTCTCCCTCGCGCGCTGGGGCGGCCGCGCGAGCCAAAGGGGCGGCTCCTTTCTCGGCGGCCTGTTCGCCACGGCCGTCGCGACTCCCTGCACCGCCCCCTTCATGGGCCCGGCCATCGGCTTCGCGCTTTCGCATATCGCGCATTCCGGCGCCGTCGCCGACGCGGCGGCGGCTTTCGGCGTGTTCACGGCCCTGGGCTTGGGCATGGCGGCGCCCCTGCTTCTCGTCTCGGCCATTCCCCGCCTCGCGCGGCGCCTGCCGAAGCCGGGCGGATGGATGGTGGTCCTGCGCCAGGCCCTGGGCTTCCCGATGATGGCGACGGTGATCTGGCTTGCCTTCGTGCTCGCGGGGCTTCGCGGCAGCGGAGCTCTAGTCTCGCTGCTCGAGGGCCTGCTCGCGGCGGCCGTTGGAGGCTGGGCCTGGGGCCGTTGGGGCGGAATGGACAAGCCGATACGCGCGAGGATGGTCGCGGGCGTCTTGGCCGTCGCCCTCGTCGCGGGCGCCGTAGCCTGGTCGGCGCGAGGCCATGCCGCGGCGAGGAGCGCCCGGGCGGGCGAAGGGCCGCCAAGGGCGGCCGTGCCCGCTCTTGGCGGCGGCGCGTCGACCGCCGGCGCGTGGCCTCTCGTCACTTCGACCGCCGGCAGCCCGGAGACCGGCGGCTACGACTGGCGACCCTGGAGCGATGACGCGTTAGCCGAATTAAGAGCCGAAGGCCGACCTGTCTTCGTGGATTTCACGGCTGCATGGTGCCTGAGCTGCCAGGTGAACGAGGCGGTCGCGCTGAACGACGCGTCCGTGCGCCGGCGCTTCGCCGAGCTCGGGGTAGCCGCCCTCAAGGCCGACTGGACCTCGAGGGACGAGGCGATCGGTCGCGCCCTTTCGGACCTCGGCCGCGCGAGCGTGCCGCTGTACGCCCTCTATGTCCCGGACCACGCTGCCCCGGTGCTCCTTCCCGAGATACTCACGCCCACGATGATCCAGCGCTATCTCGACGAGAACCTCGGGTCGAAGCGCTAGCATCTCCGCCCAAAGAGACTGCCGATCTTCGCGCTAATCCTACAGCCGCCTCTGATAACGCAAGGCTACCGTTGCATAGGTGAGCCTCGCGGACGACAGCTCGAAGTACGGGAGATCGAGGGCATTGTAATCGAGAAGCGTCACGAGATCGTCCTTGGAGTCGAGCCTGAAGTCCGGTCCGAGGCCGAGGCGGGTGTGGTTTCCGTAGGCGTAGCCCTGGCGTCCGCCTTCGATCACGAGGTCGAAGAGAAGCCCGTATTCTATGGACAACGCCACCGGGCTCTGGCGGAAGAGCGTGTGCTCGTATTCGAGGCCGTACACGAAGGCCTGCAAAGGCTGCGGATCCGGCTCCCTGCGGGAACACATCGTAGCCGAGCGCCAGCGAGAGCAAGGCGCTGGTTCCAGGCCGATCGAGGATTAAGTACCCGTAGCGGAGACCCGCGACGAATCCGCTCGGGGACTGCGGGCCGAGGCCCGAGTCTGTCGCGACGAGCCCGTAGCCAGCCTCCACTCCGAGGACTTTGCCGATGCCTTGCCCGAAGGCGCCGAAGCACAGCGTGGATACAAAAAGAACGACGAGCGCAACCCTGATTCTTCGATATCCCATTAATTGAATGTAAGTCTGCGAGAGTCGTATTGACAAGGGTCGTCCTGTTTTGGATCATTAGTCATCGAGAAAGTTGATAAGCGAGGTTCTTATGAAAACGAAGAGCGCGTTTCCGAGAGTCGTCGCCCTCGTCGCCGCGTTAGGCGGCGCGGCTGGGTTCGTATCGGCTGCTCCACTTCCCGCTTCGATAAAGATCGGCGTCGTCGAGACCCTCACCGGCGACAATTCCGCTTACGGCATTTCGATCCGCAAAGGCATCGAGCTCGCGGCCGAGGAGATCAACGCGTCCAAGCTCCTCGGAAATAGCCGACTCGTCCTCGTGGTCGCCGACGACAAGGCGGACAAGCAAGAGGGCATCAGCGTCTTCAACAAGCTGATAAACGAAGACAATGTCTCGGCGATAGTCGGGCCGACGCTCAGCGGCACCGCGTTCGCGGCCGATCCGATAGCGCAGAAGGCCGGCGTGCCGGTCCTCGGCACGAGCACCACCGCCGTCGGCATAACGGCGATGGGCGACTACATCTTCCGCGACAGCCTGCCCCAAGCCGCCGTCATTCCCGGCACTCTCCAGGCCGTCATCGCGAAATACAAGCCGCAGAAGGCGGCCCTCCTTTTCCAGGCCGACCAGGAGTATTCCAAGAGCGAGGCCGACGTCTTCAAGGCCTCTCTCGCCAAGCTCGGCATCCAGCTCGTCGGCTCGGAGAGCTACTCCAAGGGAGATTCCGATTTCCGCACGCAGCTCCAGAAGCTCTCTTCGAAGAAGCCCGACATCCTCGTCCTGTGCTCGCTCGTCGGCGAGGCCATCCCCGTACTCCAACAGGCGCGCGAGATCGGCATCACCGTTCCGATCGTGGGCGGCAACGGCTTCAACAGCCCCAACATCCTCAAGAATGCCCCCGAGGCCTCGGAGGGCCTCATCGTCGGATCCTCGTGGTTCATCGACAGCGCCGTGGCGAAGAGCAAGGCCTTCGTCGCAGCCTTCCGCAAGAAGTACGGCGGCGACCCCGACCAGTTCGCCTCCCAGGGCTATGCCGGTCTCTACATCGTTGCGAACGCCATCAAGAACGCACTCTCGGCCGACCGCCCTGCGATCCGCGACGCTCTCGCGAAGATCAAGGGCCTCGACACTACCCTCGGCGCCTTCTCGTTCGACGAGAACCGCGACCCGATTTGCCAGAGCGTTCCGCTCACCGTCAAGGCGGGCAAGTACGTCCTCTTCCAGTAGAGCTTGTGGCTAATGGACGTCTTCCTCATCCAGAATATCGTCGATGGCCTATCGAGAGGCGCGCTCTATGGCGTGTTCGCGATGGGCTTCACCTTGATCTTCGGCGTCCTCGATATCCTGAACCTCGCGCACGCGGCGACCTTCATGTGGTGCGCCTTTGCGGGCTGGCTCGTCATGGCCGAGGCGGGGCTGCCGCTCCCGGTGGGCTTGGCCGCCGCGATGGCGGCCGGAGCGGCGATCGCCCTCGCGCTGGAGCTCGTCGCCTTCCGCCCGCTCAGGCGCGAGGGGGCCGGCGGCCGCGCCGGTACTGGGGCGGGCGGTGACAAGCTCAGCCCGATGATCAGTAGCATTGGCGCTTCCATCATCCTGGTGAGCATCGCCGAGGCCGTCTTCGGAGTCCAGACGAGGCGCTTCCCCGACAGAGTCCTCGACCCCAAGCCCTTCCTCATCGGCGGTCCGGGGGGCTTGAGAATAAGTCGAGCGCAGATACTCATCCTCGTCGCCTCCGTCGTCCTGATGGCCGTCCTCGGCTTCTTCATTAGAAAGACGCGCATGGGCAAAGCGATCCGCGCGATAGCGGCCAGCCGCAAGGCATCGCTCCTCCTCGGCATAGACGTGAACTCGATCATCGTGGTCACCTTCCTGATCGGCGGTGCCCTCGCTGGCGCCGCGGGCATACTCGTCGCCCTCCTCACGAACAACATCGTCCCCGGCATGGGAGCGCAGATCGAGCTTCGCGGGCTCGCGGTCGTCATCCTGGGAGGCATGGGCAACATCGAGGGCGCCGTGCTCGGCGGCTTCCTCCTCGGCCTCGTCGAGACCTTCACGATCGCCTATCTGCCCGGCGGGAGCGACATCAAGGACGCCATAGCCTTCCTCATCCTGTTCTTTATACTGCTCGTGAGGCCCAACGGCATCCTCGGCAGGGGCAAGGCGGAGCGCGCGTGAATCCGCCGAACGCCCGCCGTCGGGCGAGCGCCGCCAAAGCGGCCCCGCGCGGTGCCGCGAAAGCGGCTCCCTATGCCGCGGCCGTCCTCATCCTCGCCGCCGATGCGTACCTCTTCCTCCGCAATCCCCAGGACCTCGACCGCCTCCTCATAAACGCGATGCTGGCCTTGAGCGCCTTCGCCACCCTTCACGCGAGGCTACTGTCTCTCGCGAGCGCCGGGTTCGCCGCTATCGGAGCCTACGCCTCGGCCATTTTGGCGGTCAAGCTGGGCTTGCCCGTATTCCTGTCCATACCGGCAGCGGTCCTGCTCTGCGGCGCGATCGCGCTGGTCATCGGGCTTCCCGTGCTCCGACTCACCGACGTCTACCTCGCGATCTGCACCCTCGGCTTCGGCGAGATAGTGCGGGTCGCGATCATCCTGCTGCCCGACCTCACGGGAGGCTCGACCGGCGCGAATCTTTCCACCGGCTTCGCCTACGAAACTATGAAGAAGCCCATGAGCTTGGCTCTCGCTCTGGCGTTGTCGGCTCTCTGCTATCTGTTCTGGGCGACGTCGAAGTCCAAGTCGGGACGGGCGCTTCGCGCGATACGCGAGAATCCAGAGGCCGCCCAGACGATGGGGATCGACGTCGTCGCCTACAAGAACATGGCCTTCCTCGCCAGCGCGCTGATCGCTGGCCTTGCGGGTGCCTTCTACGCCCATTCGGTAGGCTCGCTCGACAATGGCGACTTCAGGTTCAACCGCGCCGTCGACATCCTCGGCTACGCGGTCTTGGGCGGCTCGGGCGCCTGGTTCGGCCCCATCCTCGGCGCGGGATTCCTCACCGCGCTGCCGATCCTGCTGCGCGACGGGCTCGGGTCGAGCATCGGCTTCCTCAAGAACTTCGCGCAATTGCCGAATATCCTGTCGGGCCTCGCCCTGATGCTCGTCATCATCTTCGCGCCCGGCGGCCTCGCCTCCGCCTTCCCGAGAACGAGCCGCCGGCGAGGGGCCGCAGCGTCGGCATCGGCCGTGACGGCTTCGACCGGATCGGCGCACGCGGACGTCCTGCCAGCTTCGGCGCCCTTCCTTTCGCTCAAGGGCCTGGGCCGATCGTTCGGCGGGGTCGAAGCCCTTGCGGACCTGAGCCTGGAGCTCGAGGAAGGCAAGATCTACGGCCTGATCGGTCCCAACGGCGCCGGGAAGACTACCCTCATCAATCTCGTTTCCGGCCTCATCGCCCCGAGTTCGGGAAGCATCGAGTGGCTGGGCGCCGAGATGCGCGGTCGCCGGGCCCACCGCATCGCGACCGCCGGAATCGCGCGGACCTTCCAGAACATCGAGCTCTTCGACGAGATGACCGTCCTCGAGAATGTAGTGGTGGGCCACCATATCCGCCTTCGATCGGGCCTCGTCGCCCAATGGCTCCGCCTGCCCTCCCAAAGGCGAGAGGAGGCCGAATCGCGGGACGAGGCGATGGGTCTCCTCGAGAAGCTCGGCCTCGCCGCTCTCGCGGACCAAGAGGCCGACGAGCTCTCTTACGGCGACCGGCGACGCGTAGAGATCGCTCGTGCCCTCGCCCTGGAACCACGCCTCCTCCTCCTCGACGAGCCCGCGGCGGGCATGAACGAGAGGGAAACCTCCGCGTTAGGCGACTTCATCATGGATCTCAAGCGCCACGGAGTCACGATGCTCGTGGTCGAGCACCACATGGACCTGATCATGGGGATCTGCGACGAGATCGTCGTCCTCAATTTCGGGCGCAAGATCGCGCAGGGCGAGCCCGCCGCCGTCTCCCGCGACGAGGCCGTCCTCGAGGCCTACCTGGGGAGGGAATGATGGGCGCTCTCCTGGAAGTCCGCGGCCTCGACGTGCGGTACGGCGGCATCGAGGCCGTCCGCGGACTCACGTTCTCGGTCGAGGAGGGGAGCATCGTCGCCATGATCGGCGCGAACGGCGCGGGCAAGAGCTCGACGCTCCTCGCCCTGAGCGGCCTCGTACGGGCATCCGGCGGCTCCATCCTCTTCCGAGGCCTGGACATCGCCGCCCTCCGCGCCGACCGTATCGTCCGCGAAGGGCTCGTCCAGGTGCCGGAGGGCCGCGCGATCCTCGCGCCGCTCACCGTCGCCGAGAACCTCGAGCTCGGCGCCTGGACCCGTCGCGACGCGAAGGTCGCGGTCGCGCGCGATTCGGAGAGGGTCTACGCCCTGTTCCCCGCCCTCGCGCAGCGCCGAGCCCAGGTCGCCGGGTCCTTGAGCGGGGGCGAGCAGCAGATGCTCGCGATCGGCCGCGCCCTCATGGCCGCGCCGAAGCTCCTCCTGCTCGACGAGCCGAGCATGGGCCTCGCTCCGAAGCTGGTGTCGGCGATCTTCGGGACGGTGGCGGAGATTCGCCGCTCGGGCACGACGATACTCCTCGTCGAGCAGAACGCGCGTCAGGCACTGCGCATCGCCGACTTTGGCCTCGTCCTCTCGCATGGGACTTTGTTCAAGGAGGGCTCCAGCGCAGAGCTGCTTGCCGATCCGGCCATTGTCGAGGCTTTTCTGGGGAAGGCCTGAAGCCCTAACCGCGAAACTTGACAAGCGGCATAGGCCCTTCGATACTTTGGGCAGCGAGGGCGAAACCCTGATGCGACAGGCGAAAAACAGCAAGTTTTCCGGTTATACAATCCTTCTGGTCGATGACAATCCGGAATACCTCGAGGCTACGCGGATACTCCTGGCGCACGAGGGCCACGAGGTGATCTGCGCCGTCGACGGCCTGGCGGCCCTGGATATCCTCCACCAGCGGAGCGTCGACCTCGCCCTCCTGGACTACTATACGTCCGCGGCTGGTGTCTCGGCCTGCTTGTGCGAATGCATTTCCTTGTATCAGACCTTTGTCCGACTTGGCAGGCTTGAAAAGCAAGCCAAGCGGGGGTCGCCTTTGCCCAAGTGTCGCCGGATTACGGAGAGCACGTTGTATCTTAACAACGCGCCCGAAAATCCAAATCGTGTTGGCCCGGACGTGGTGCATTTCAGCATGTTGAAACACGCCGAGGGCACACAGGGCGGTGCGAAGAATGATATGAACCTACGCAGGCCGAGCGCGGATCCCATGTTTCCGAGTGCAGACATGTTCGAGCACAAGCACGACCTTCGCGAGTAATCAGAGTGCCGACCAGCACCAACATCAACCCGTGAAACTGATGTGGTATTCGGCGAGGATGAGTTTCTTGATAACCACCAGCACGCCAATCAACGTGGCAAAGTAGAGTGTGGCCAGCGCCAGTGCCTTGATCTCGTGCCTCAATTTGTGCCGGAAATTCATCGTGTGTTTGTCACCCGCTCACCTGCCGGATGATCCAACGCGCTCGCCGTCACAAACAGCCAGAATCGCGGGTCGCGCAGCGTCACTGTTGCTGCAGCCCAGATGGTGTTCGAACCACACGATCAAGGTTGTAGATCAGGCTCGCCAGGTTCAGCGCCGCCTCGCTCGACCAGAAATGTTCCAGGCACAAGGTCGGCAGCGCGAAGTCCGTCGGGAGTTCCTTGACCACCTTCCAGCGGTCGGCCCGGCCGTTGTAGTAACGCCACACCGCCAGCGGCGGATGATTAAAATTAATTCATAAATCATAAATTTTCTTTTTAAATCAGGCGGTGAGAAATAGAATTCGCATCGCTGATGCCATTCGAATGCCATTAAAAATCATGCTAGATGGGACCTTAAAACGCATCGCCCGCCTTTTGTGTTGCCAAAGAACACCATGCCCACATCATTTTTATCCTTCATGATCCGAATGTTAAAAAACCACCAGAAATTTATTTTGCTTTTGATTCTTTCCCTGATGGTGGGGGGATTACGGCAGAGCGCTGAAAATCTTCGTCCGCCGGCGGTGCCGCTGGTGGCTTGCGATCCTTTCTTCAGCATCTGGTCGCCAGCGGATCAATTTGACGGAAGCGGACACGGCCCATTGAACGGGCAAACCGCAACGGCTTGCCAGGTTAGTGCGTGTGCAAAACTAGTGCGTGTGCAAAACAATTGAATCGAGATGATGAAAATTCCTCATGCGTCCAGGTTGGCTCGGCATTTGTTTTTACCGCCGTTTCTTGTGTCAGGAGCGGAAAATCCACCGCCTTTTCCGGCTGATACCAACCAGGTTCTCGAACGCACTTGTTTTCAGACGACGGCGGCGTGGAGTCCGCGGGGAAATCTGCGTTCGGATGTCGCCATTGTTTACGGCATTGACACCAATCTGCCGGCGCGGATCGAAACCTGGCGCGATCACGGCTATCGCATCCACGTCATGACCGGCGTTGCCTGGGGCGAGTATCAGGATTATCTCTACGGCCGCTTTGACGGCATTAACCACGAGGACGAGGCGCAGACCGACACGACGGCCATAAAATCGGCCACGGCGGCGATGTGTATTACATGTCGCCGGGCACCAATTACGGCAAATTTCTCTGCGTCGGCGTGCAGCGGGCGCTGGATGCCGGGCGCCGAGGCCATTCATCTCGAGGAGCCGGAATTTTGGGATCGCGCCGGCTATTCGGAGGGGTTCAAGCGCGAGTGGCGCAATTATTACCACGAGGACTGGCAGCCGCCGGACAGTTCGGTGGACGCCCGCTGGCGCACGGGCAAGCTGAAATATTTTCTCTACCGCCGCGCGTTGCAACAGGTGTTTGATTATGTGCAGGCCTACAATCAGCGGACCGGGCGCGATTCCGCTGCTATGTGCCACGCACAGCCTGCTTATGCAGACGGCGTCGTAGGGATCGATGTGGACGGGCGACATGAAGCGGCGCGGTAAGTAGGAGCCGATCGGGATGAGGCTCAAATCCATCTCTTTCCAGGTGTGGCCGATTCTTTTAAATCATGCGGATTGTATCCGGTATCCCCTACAAAATAGAACCGTTTAGGTCCGAACTCGCACACATAGCCTGCCCATAGGGTCCGGTTCAAATCTCGATTCGTCGGCCTGAAAAATGTTGGGCCGGTACGGCGGTCACTCTCATTTGGCCTTGAAAATTGTGGTTTTCCCACCAAGAGAGTTCGACGACTTGGGTGATGCCCCGTTTGGTGAACCACTCTTTCACGCCTGTCGGCACGATCCAGGTGAGATGGCGGAGAGTGGAGGAAGCGGTCAGAACGGTCTTCTCATCGAGGTGATATAGTGGTTGTGGCTGATGAGCACAAAGTCGATCTTGGCGCAGCTGGTCGATTCCGATCTCGGCGCCTCAAACTTCGTTGGGGCCAAAAATTTGACGGGCGAACAGCGGCTGGCTCCAGATGGGATCGGTGAGGATATTGAGGCCGTTGATGGAGATTAGTAGGTGCTGTGATTGATCCACATCGCTGAAGAGCCTTCGGGATTAAACGACGCTTCGGCATCGGATAGGAAAAGACTTGGGCGCGATCGGTCCTGAACGGGGTCTTTAAAAAAGCCGGCTTCCATCGAATCACATCCATGAAGGTGCGTCGATCATCTTCTACATGCGGGTTTACGAAGCGGCCATCTTTTTTGACATCATACTGATCGTGATTATATCGATTGTAAATATTTATTCAATCAAAATGTGGGGAATTGAATCAGTTAATTCTTTTGGACCAAAAAATTGAATAGGACCAGGATTACAATAATGATCTTCAATTCTCCAAGAATTCGCCCATTTTAGCAAACTTCTGGAACGGTTTGCCTTTCAGATCGACAAGCGCCTTCTGGATGACCGGTTTTTGTTTCCGGCGCGCTGCTCGACGTGCATCAGCATTGTCAGAGGCAAGCCTTCGGGCGTCCACTCAGAAATAGGAGCTCTCAGATTGGGGATCACCCCCATATATCCTGTATGGCCGGTCTCGATCAGGCAAGGGCGGTCATCCCGAGGGCGTAACAATACGAAAGTCGAAGTTCGAAGGAAATCCGGAGCGCCCTTCATAGCCTAAAAAATGGTTGACGGCGCTGAACGATTTCCCGACTTCCTTGCGGACGAGCTCGATGAGCATCCGTTCGGTCTCAATGAGCGAAACTTGCACGTTGCCGTGCGGATCGCGCTCGAGGAGCAGCTGATTCTTGATATTTTCGGGAAATTGGGCAAAACAGTGGCGCGACGGCGGCGATAGCGCTTGGATATCGCTGGTCTGATTGAGCTCTTTTAATAATTGGGAGAACTCGGGGATGAACTCGATGATCCCTTCGGGGATCAAGATCACTCCATATTTCTTGCCGGCAGCCGCGCGCTCTGCGATCAGGTCGACGATCTCTTTGACGATTGCATCCAGTTCTTTTTTTTCTTCGCCGATCAAGGTGAGGTTGGGATGGGTGGAGAGAGCGCATTCGAGCGCGATGTGCGATGCGGACCTCCCCATCAGCCGGATGAAGTGGTAATACTCTGGCCGAAGCGGCATCCCGCGCGATATTTTCCGATCAGCTCCCCATAGACCTTGCACGCCGTATCAAATCCAAATGAAATAGGAAGCAGAGGATTTTGCAGATCGCCGTCGATCGTCTTGGGCACCCGATGACCTTGGTGGCGCAGTCCTTGAGAGGAAAAACTCTGCGAGGAGGGCCGCTTGGTGTTGGAGTCGTCCCCGCCGATGATGACGAGGCCGTCGAGCTTGAGGTCTTGGCACACTTTCAGACAGGAAGAAAACTGTTCGGGCGTCTCGATCTTGGTCCTTCCTGAACCGAGAAGATCGAAGCCTCCTTGATTGCGGTAAGGAGCGATGCTCTCCCGTGTCAGTTCTTTATAGGCGCCGCTGATGAGCCCGCTGGGGCCGTTCAAAAAACCGAACAGGGCGCTCTTTGCAAGGAGGGCGTCAAAAAGGCCTGCGATCACATTGTGGCCGCCCGGGGCTTGGCCTCCGGAAAACAGGGCGCCGATGCGGAGCGGTTTTCTCGTCCGCTCTTTGCCCAATGAGGCGGCGGCGATCGGGCGGCCGAAGGTGCGTGGAAAGAGTTTCTTGAGCTCTTCGGGCTGTGCTAGGCTTGAAGTAGGTTTGCCTGGAGCGAAGGAAATGTGGGATAGATCTTGGAGAAGCTGGAAGGGACATCGGACCAGGGGGGATCGATATCGAGGTCGGGGCGCAGGCCGGAGAAATGCGTCAGCAGATCGCGCACCGTGATGGGGCTGTGGCCGCCCTGAAATTCCGGCAGGTACGCGGTGACGGGAGCATCGATACGGATTTTGCCTTCTTCGAAGAGCTTCATGATGCAGCTGGTGGTGGCGACCACTTTGGTGAGAGAGGCGATGTCGAAGATGGTGTCGGCGGTCATCGGCTCGCGGGCGGGCAGGAGGGCGCGATTGCCGTAGGCTTTGCTGTAGACGACTTCGCCGTTATGGCCGACGAGGACGAGGCGCCGGGGATTTTATCTTCGCGGACGGCCCGATTGACGGCCGCATCGAGATCGGCGGCGCCGTGAAAGGTCTTGGCAAATGCGCCGTTGCAGAGGAGCAGGATCGCGAGCGGAAGGTAACGCGCCACTATATGCGATCGTAGCAAGTTTGCCGGAAGCACGGTTGCGGTGATATCTTGCGTTCTGTTATAAGTATCGGAACGCCGATGCGCAGGCCCTATGACGACGAGGAAGAAGACAGCGGTAGCGGGAACCAAGGCGGGGGCGGTGCCGAAAGCGGGGGCGGCGGCCAAAGTTGCGGTGGCCCCGGCGAGCCCCGTGGAACTGCAGATGAAGACATGGGAGCAGGCCGTGCAACTGTTCACGGCGCGCCGGTTCGCCGAGGCCTGCGAGCGTCTTTCAGGAGGCGGCGAAACGGCCCGCCGCGCACATCGCCGATAAAGCGAGATCCTATCAGCAGATCTGCGAGCCGCATGGTTTCGCGGTCCGAAGTCGATTCCGCACCGCCGAAGACCACTTCAATTACGGGGTGGAACGGCTGAACGCGCGCGATATCGAGCTGCGCGCGCATTTCACCTCGGCACGCGCGCTCGGCCTCGAGCCCGATGCCGATACATTCTCTACACCATGGCGCTGTGCTGCGGGCTCGCGGGAGACGGCACGGGGCCTGTGAGAACCTGAAACGTGCCATCGAGCTGGAGCCCAGAAACCGCATTCTGGCCCGGCAGGACCCGGAGTTTTCCGCGCTGGCGGCGCAGTTTCCGGGGCTGCGGGCCCTGCTCGCCACGGGACGCGACGCCTGTAGGCTCGACGGCTGTTACCCGGATGACGGACCGCTGCGCGTGGTCTCCATCGGCGGCGGCACGGGTTTATCGGCGCTGCTGAACGGGCTGAAAAAATACACGCGCCCGCGAGGCCGATGGGCCGTGGATGGATATTACCGCGATGGTAACCGTAACCGACGACGGCGGCAGTTCCGGCCGGTTGCGGCGCGAATTCGACGTTCTGCCGCCGGGCGATATCCGCAACTGCATGGTGGCGCTTTCCGAAGACGAAGCGCTGCTCTCGCGCTGTTCCAATACCGGTTTCAAGGCGGGACGCGGCCTGAAGGGGCACAGCTTCGGCAATCTGTTTCTGACGGCGCTGACCGAGATCACGGGCGATTTTCCGGACGCGGTGCGGAATTCGGCGAAATGCTGAACATTGCGGGCCGCATTTTCCCGTCTACGGCGGCCGACGTTTCTCTTGAGGCGGTGCTCGAGAACGGGCAGCGTCGTGGCGGGCGAAACGCGCATCAGCCGCAGCCAGACAGAACGCATCCGCGAGA
>CAWHFT010000272.1:0-5472 GCA_963828175.1 uncultured Spirochaetota bacterium | reverse complement strand
AAGGCGCCTGCGTCGCAGAGGCCCAGGTCCTTGCCGAGCCGCGAGCGCACGGCGCCGAGGGACTGGTTGGCGATCTTGCGCCGCGAGTCGGCCACCATGAGGATGAGGTCGCCCGGTTTCGCCCCGAGGTAGGCGAGGAGCTCGCCGGCCAAGGCTCCGTCCGTGACGCCTTCGCCCGAGAAGAACTTCGAGACGCCGCCCTCGAGCCTGGCGCTTCCTCCCTCGGCTTCGGAAGAGACTTTGATCCACGCGAGGCCCTTGGCGCGGAACACCTTGGCCGCCGCCTCGAGCTCCTCGATCTGCTTGCGGGAGTAATCCGCTTTCCCGGGGACGACGAGGGCCTTCACCGCCCCGTTTTGCGACTTGATGCCGGCTTGGGTGTTTTTGGCCGCGGGCGAAGAAGAGGCAGACGCTCCTCCCGTCGCGTCAAAGTCGAGCGCGTCCTTGAAGGCCTGGAAGGAACTTCGCCTCGCGTATGCCGAGACGTCCTTCATCTCCATCTCGAAGCGCAGGTCGGGCTTGTCGGTCCCATAGAGCTCCATCGAGTCCGCGTACGATATGCGGAGGAATTTGGGCGGCAGCTCGACCGAGAGGGTCTGGCGGAAGACGTGGCCGAACAGGCCCTCGGTCAGCTCGAGAATATCGTCGCGGCGCACGAAGGACATCTCGATGTCGATCTGCGTGAACTCGGGCTGGCGGTCGCCGCGTGCGTCCTCGTCGCGGTAGCAGCGCGCGAGCTGGAAGTACTTGTCCATGCCGCTCACCATGAGGAGCTGCTTGTAGAGCTGCGGCGATTGGGGGAGGGCGTAGAATTTGCCGGGATAGAGCCGCGATGGCACGAGGTAGTCGCGGGCCCCTTCGGGAGTCGATTTGATGAAGGTCGGCGTCTCGATCTCGTAGAAGCCCTTCTCGGTCAGGTACTCGCGCACGGAAAAGGCCACTTTATGGCGCAGCTCGATCTTGCGCTGCATCGAGAAGGAGCGGAGGTCGAGGTAGCGGTACTTGAGGCGGAGGTCTTCCTTGGCGTCGCTCTTCTCGTCGACCATGAAAGGCAGTGTCTCGCATCGGCTCAGGATCTGTATCGACTCGACCACCACCTCTATCGCTCCGGTGTCCATGTCCTTGTTGATCATGTCGTCGGGGCGGGCGCGGACCAGGCCGCGGACGGCTATGCAGTATTCGAACTTGAGCTCGGCGGCGGCGGCCTTGAGCTCGGGCGAGGCGTCGGCCTCGACGACCGCCTGGGTCACGCCGTAGCGGTCCCGGAGGTTGATGAAGCTGATCGGGCCGTGGTCCCTCTTGCGATGCACCCATCCATTGAGGACGACCTTCTGGCCGGCGTCGTCGGCGCGGAGGGCCCCGCAGGTAGTCGTGCGCTTTTGGTATTCCATGGGCGGCATTCTATCCCATTATTCGCACCGCGGCTATTTGTCGGGAGGCCGCGGGCGCGGTAAGTTTATTGCGACCCCCAGCGTAAAAAGTTTAGGAGAACGGCTTGCAAAAAAGGACAATACCCAACGATCAACTCATCAACGCGCTCAAAGGCTCAATCATCCTCCAGAATCTTGGGCCGCGCGAGCTCAAGCGCTTCGCCAAAATCTGCGAGGCGAGGGACTACGACTCGGGCGAGCGCCTGGTCGAGCAGGACGCCGTCGGCTCCGACCTCCACATCCTGCTCGAGGGCTCGCTCGACATCTCGGTTCGCGGGAAGGGCGGCGAGGACGTCCGCGTGAGCGAGGTCCGCAAGGGCGACGTCTTCGGCGAGGCCTCGATCTTCATGGACCTGCCGCGCACCGCGAGCGCCGTCGCCCGGGGGCCCTGTCTCGTCGTCGCAGTCGGGCGCGACAGGCTCTTCGAGTACTGCGAGGCCAATCCCCGCGCCGGCCTCAAGATCTTCGGCTTCGTCATATTCAGCCTGCTCAAGCGCCTCGGCTCCACCAGCCAGGAGCTCGCGGCCCAGCGCGAGTCAGTCGTCACGGCCGCCGACCTCGAAGAGCTCGGCGCCTTCCCCAAATCTTTAGAAGAGATGCTCGGCACCGGGAGGTGGAAGTCATGAGTCTATTCGTCCTTATCGCCGGTTCGATCCTGGTATTCCTGGTCATCCTGTTCCTTCCCTTCTATTTTTCGATGATCCGGCCGGCAGCGAAGAGAAAGCTGGCTCTGCAATCGGGGAAGCCCGGAACCGGCCTTATCAAGGAAGTCAGGGATACGGGGGTGACTATCAACCGAGGTATTCAGGTCAGGCTGACTCTCGAGATTCGGCCCGCCGACGGCTCGCCCGCCTTCGAGGCCACGGCGACGGCCCTGGTTCCCCGGATCGATCCCACGCGCTTCCGTCCTGGGGTCGAGGTGCCGGTGAAATACGATCCGGTCAAGAAGACGGCGGTGGTCGTCGATAGCGAGGGTTAGTCCTCGTCAGACTATTGGGGCGTCCCTAGGTTGTCGCCGTTTTGACCGCCTAATACATGGTTGGCATCGTATCCGACGACCCATACACAATATTGTTGCGCGCTTATCAGTCCTGAAATCGTCGTTGATGTGACGTTTCCCGTATCGACTGAAGGATATATCAAGGTACTCAGAGTCTGCCCGATACCGCCAGGGTTGTAGAAAACCTTGTATCCTGCCGCCGCCGCGCCCAAACTTGTCCAACTTACCGCCAGGGTGCCGGAACTCGGCGACGTGATCGTCGGCAGACCAACGCTGGGCGGTGCCGTAGTCACAGTCGCCATCGGGCTGAAACCCGAAATAAAATCGGAAAGACCGATGGTGGTATAGCCCTTGATCCAGATATTGTAGGCAGTACCCGGACCCAGTATCCCGGTTCCCCCGATTGTAATGATCGGGTAGTTGCTAAACGCAAACTGGGTCGCTGTGGTGGGATCCGTTCCGGTACTGCCATAGACATAATACCGGGTGTACTGCCCCGTCTCCTGCGGAGTAACCGTAATTGTGTAATAGCCCGATCCCGTTGGATTGTAGCCGGTATCGGCGACGGCTGCCGCCGACGGGGCCAGGCATGCCGTCGCGGGGGTCGGCAGGCTGTTCCCGCTGACGCCTTGGGCAGCCACCGTCACGGTGTAAACGTCGCCGGCGACCAACCCGGTGAGGATTGTGCTCGAAGTCGAATTATCGACCACAAGTTTGGTATCGTAGACGCCGCTTTGGGTGTAGGCGTAATGGATTTCGTAAGCCGTCGCGCCGGTGACGAGCGACCACGCCAGATTGATGGTGGCGCCACTGGTCGTCAGGGAGTTGATCGGCGGTGCGTCCGGCAGGGTTGTCTGGCTGGAGGTGCCGGCGGCGCTATCCCCGCCGGCGCCTGTCGACACCAACCACACGTAATAGACGGTGCCGCCGAGCAAGCCGCTTAATGTCGCCGACGTGCCTGTGCCTGTCACGGGGTTGCTCGCGAAGGGCGTCGACGATGATTGGTCGTTCGCCGTGCCGTAGAACAATTTGTAGCCGCTGGCGTTCGTCGCCGTCGACCAGGAGACTTGCAGGGAGTCCGTGCCCGCTGTCAGGCTGGGTGTCATAGTTGCCGGGGCGAGCACCGAGTTCGATGGCGAGGAAGCCGCCGAATCCCCGCCGGCGTCGCTGGCAACGGCCCAAACCCAGTAGGTCGAGCCCGGAGTCAGGCCCGTGATGACGGTGCTCGCGTTCGAAGAGATGGCGATCGCGCCGTTCCAGGCGGTCCAGCCGCTTTGACTGTTGCCCGTGTTGTAATAGACCTTGTAGCTGGTCGCTCCGGAGACCAGGGACCAGCTCGCGGTGATCTGGGCGCCGGAGGGTGCTAGAGTGGGGCAGGGCGGCGCATTGGGCGGCAGAGTCGCGCTGGACTTTTGGCTGTACGGACCTGTCACGCCGTTGACTGTGGATTTTAGCCAGAAATAATACGTGGTGCCCGGAACGAGCCCGGTGACGGATACGGCCGGGCTCGGAGATGCTGCGATGGGGTTGGCCATATGGGCCGTAGGATTGGATGGAGGGTCCGTTCCGTCGGTACTGTAATACAGGCTATAGGAGCTCGCTCCATCGACCGGCGCCCAGCTCACATTAATCGTGGTATTGTTGTTGGCGGGCACGACCGGAACGGGAGTTCCGGCATCCAGGAATGGGACGGCTCCAAGAATCGGACCCGGCGCGCCGTCGCCGCTGGCATTTGTCGCGACGATCCACGCGTAATAGGTGCTCCCGGCGGTCAAGCCGGTGAGCGTAACGCTCGTACCGCTCATGACCGGGTTGCCGGAATAGGATAAAGCGCCGGTCGTCGAATTGATCCTGTTATAGAAAACTTTGTAGCTGGTCGCCGAAGACACCGCAGACCAGCTCACGCCGAGCAGCCGGATCCCCGGCGTCAGCGAGGGGCTTCCGGGGGCGGCAGGCAAAGTGAGGACGCTTGACGGAAGGCTGGTAGGACTATCGCCGGCGAGGTTTGTGGCAGTGACCCACACCCAGTACGACGTTCCGGGATCGAGGGCAGATATCGTTGCCTTCGTGGTCGTGACAGGATTGCCGGCGAAGGCCGTCGCGGAGGATAGGCTCTTCGAGGCGCTGTAGAAAACTTTATAGCCGGTTGCGCCCGAGACGCTGGGCCAGGACGCGTCGACCTGATTTGCCCCTGGCAGCATGGTCGGGGAACCGGGTTGGGTCAGCGTGGCGGCACCCACCGCGGCGGCGGCCACATTCGCTTGCACTTTCGCCAAGAGCGGCGAGTTTGGCATCGAGCAGGAGGCGAGGCCGACTATGGCGAGCAGCGTCGGCGCGAGGATCGCCCAAGGCCGTAGTTTCGATGAGGTGCTTGTCCGATTCATGCTTTGTCTCCCTCTTTCTATGCTCCCCAAACCCGCTCTTCCCCGTTGACCGATTTCTCCCAAGACTCACCCCTTATTAAAACCAGCGGGCACTACGCACCAGATGTACTACAGTCTTTAAATCGTGGGCACCGCTGTTATGCGTGCCCGTATCGTAGTAATATGCGTCCGATGCATCTTCCTCTGTCGAAGTCCAGTATTGACCACTCGTGATCGCGCTTGGCGGGACGTTGCTGAGTTCGGTCGCACTCGGCAGGAACCAAATGGACCCGCCACCGGAACAGGTTTGTGCCGCGCTTGTTGAGGTCCCAGCGACGATTAAAGCTGTATTGACGCTCCCATCTGTCCCGGTATTTAGATAATTGGTGGCATCTGTGGTATCGCACCAGGCTATGGCCGATCCTGATGCATTTATCGTATGTATTTCCAGGAATCGATGTCCGCTGTCATAGTTCCCGAGATCGCCGATGACAACTGTAGATAGATCGGGACCGACACCGCCGATCGAGACTATAGTCAACCCAATTGTGTAGGAGATGGAACTAAGGTCCTCGGCTTGGACCCGGAGAGTGACTTGGTATTCGGATTTGGTACCAGTGACCGGAATACCTTGTCTATACAGATTTGGAGTGACTGGATCCGGTACCCATGGGGGGCT
>CAWHFT010000271.1:0-7428 GCA_963828175.1 uncultured Spirochaetota bacterium | reverse complement strand
GGGCCGATACGGTAGAGGCGGGTTTCTTGATTAGCCCAGTCGCCTCGAAGTTGGTAGAGATAGCCGTCAGGGGCGGGGGTGAAGTCTGAGAGTGTTACGTCGGTAATTAAATGATCATAGAACTTCTTTTTGACAAGCTCCTGCCCCCGACCGTCCAAAATGCCAACACCATATTGAGTCGTAAACCAATAACATCCATTAGCTAAGGCGGCGGGACGCGCTAAATCCCCCATATGCTGAGTCCAGTCCCCTGCACCCAAACCATGAAAGAATTGCCCCACAGACTCTCCATCCGCGGACACAACTTGATTTTTGTCTAAGATCAAGTTGCCCTGGACTTTGTAGCGAGTGTTCGCTGGATCGGCCAAGAGTGAACGTACTTTCGCCTCATCTAGGTAACTCTGGGGGTCCTCCTTTCCCGTGGCCAGGCCTTTAATCCCAAAGTAACTGGCGGATTCTCCTGTGGAACTCTTGGCGACATTTTGAAAAATCAACACGTCCTTGTACTGGAAGAGGAAGGAATACTCCTGGTCAGAATTGGCAAACTGACCCAGGCTTTTGTTGATGGATTGAACTTTCGTGAAGGGGCTGGGAATCCAGTAAACACCTCCTAAAGTTCTCATGTAGCCATAACCATTCCACAACACGAGGCCCTGATTAAGCGGCACAATATTGAAATGATAGGGAGCGCCTAAATCTAGCGTCCTTAGTGAAACCCAGTCGTGATCGTACATGGATAGCCTTTTGTTGGCGTTATCGAGTATCCACCAATTGCCACGATTCCAAACTAAACCTTCAGAGGAAGTTGGATCTTGATCACTTGAATTGGGATTCAGTACTCCGAGTTCGGTGGGTCCATTTCCCATTGGGAACGCTTTGACAAGCTCGAATGATTGAGCCGACGACGCTGTACCAAAAGCCAAGATGAAGAAGACTACATTTGCTAAAATTTTCACCTCAGCCTCCCGACGACCCAGCCCTTGGTAGCTAGCATCGCAAGAGTTCTGGAGTTGGCCACATTCGCAATGGGCCCGTTGTGTGTCGACTCAATCAGTTTAACCCCTGCTGGGGTTCCCGACTCATCATTCGAAAGCACAATCGCTATGTGTGCGGTTGGACCGTAATACATCACATCACCAGGAACGGCGTATTTAAGTTTTAGATCAAAGTGGGTGATCTGGTCACCTTGAGACGTATCGGTAATCACGTTCACACCGTTAACAGTCGCCGGGTAACTGCGAACATTTGACGCTGTCCAGACGTAGTAATTGGGCAAGTAAGAGGCCGCCGATTTAGAAAAGCCAACACAGTCCACTCCGGCCCCACTTGGGTTATTCCACTGTGGCCAAACTCCAGTCATTTGTGCAATCGTTCCACTGTCCAGGCCAGCCTGTGGATTAAACTGGACTGCATCGTAAAGGTAGCCCCAAAGTAGTCCCACGCCCGGCGCCACAACATTTGTGTTCAAGACTACTTGCCAGTAATTGAGCCACGTGTCCTTAGGCGCGGTGGATTTATTGTAGTTCCCGAGTTGGTTGTTGACAGGATTACCCACAATATCAAAGAGCGGTTGCATGGCGGTTTTGAGAGCGGCTATATCGGAATTGTATTTAAACGGACTCTCGTAGGCGCGCGTGGAAGATAAAGGCTCATTGCCCTGCGAGTTTTCTGGGTAATCATACGTAACAGCGTTTGAGGCCGGCACACCTTGAATCGGTGAAGTCACTTCGGGGATCGAAACGATCTGTCCACCATTTGGTGCGTTGGGCCTTGTTCCATCTGGAAGGTTCCAGTCATTCCCAGTAACCCACGGGTGTAGATCATTCCAATCGTTGGCCTGTTCTTGAATATATAAGTTCGCCCGCCACAGCATTTTTTTGTCGTATACCGATGTCCCGGTTCCGCAGGTGATTTCCATCAGCTCGCCTTCCCTTCGGGTTTTTGGAAGAGGGGGCGCGGGGCGAGAAACCTTTTTTCGAAAAAGGTTTCTCCTCCCGCTCGACTACTCTCGAGAACCCTACTTCGCCGGCGCGTCTGAATCGAAGGCGACGCCGCCCAGCTCGTAGGCCGACTCGTCCACGGCGGCGCGGGCCTTGGCAGCTTCGACCTTGCCGCGCTCGATCTCGCGCGAAGGAGAAGGAGCCGTCGGCCTGGGGTTCGGCTCCCGACCAGGCGGCAAGCTCGGTCAGGGCCTTGGCGGCGGCGCGGCCGTCCTTGGGCCTGGCGGCGTCGTCGCGGACGGGAATCGACTCGGGCCTGACCGGAATCGGGCGAGTCGAGCACGGTGCGATAGGCCACTCTGCGGAGATTCTCCACCCTCGCCCGCTCGTTGCGGGCGGCGAGACGGCGCGCCGGACGATGGGTATCGCGTAGAAGAAGAGCGAGAAGGCGAGCGGGACGATCGCCGAGGGCGATGCCGAGAAAAGCCGGCGGGATTGGCCATGCCGGCGAGCTTGCGAAGAGCATGTGCGTGAAGATTGTAGAAGCCGTCCCAGCCCCCGACGTCACGACGCGCTCTGGCCACGTACTGCCCGGGCGTAGAGCGGCGAGCAGCGGGATGGGACAGCGACGAGACTCGAAGAAGAAATACGAGCCGAAGAGCAGGTTTACGCCGTTGAAGACGGCGAAGGTCGCGTTGGCCTTCTTGGGGTTGGAGGAGAAGCGGGCTATGGGCCGCATCGGCACGGAAGAGCCATAGGTGCGGTCGGTCTTGTCCTTCCTACGCAGGAGGGCGGGGAAGAAATAGTAGATCGTGCCTCCCTCGGTGACTTCGGGACTGCCCTCGAACTCGTAGAGGTATCGGTTGATCCTCGCCTCCGCCTCGAGCGGACCGAGGCCGGTCAGGGCCATGAACTCAGGGCATCGTGACGACGCCCTTGTTGGCCTGGACGAAGGCCACGAAGGCCTTCTTCTCGACCGCGTCCCAGCCCGAGTCGGGATCGCCGTCGCCGAAGACGAACGAGTAGATCGCCTTGTACAGCGGCCGGCGCTCCCGCCTGCGGCCCGTCCGCAGGCGGCGCGCTGCTCGGGCGTCATGAACAGCTCGGAATAGAACCAGATCCGGAAGATCGTATTGAGGAGCTGCCCGGTGATGAACATCCCGCCCGAGCCCGCCGCCGCGGCTCGAGCGAGCGGCTGTCCCTCGAGTTGCCGGAGGCGGAGAGCGCCACCGAGGCCAGCAGGGCGAGGACCGCCAGCGCGATGAAGAGCACGAAATAGCCGACGAGCATGACGACGATCCACACCTTGAAGACTAGGGCGGCGACCTTGGCCAGACCCTTGCGGAAGGCCTTCCAGGCGCCGCGCCGCCGAGGGCCGAAGCCCCGGTAGCGGCTGCGCATGCCCGAGGGGAAGGAGTACAGGATCTCGCCCGACTCGGTCACCCGCAGCCGCGCTCCGTACTCGTCCGACACCGCCTTGACCTCGGCGTCGACCTGGGCCTTGGGCAGTCCCGTGAGCGCGACGAGGTCGGCCGTCGTGGCCTCGCCCCGCCGCTTCCTGAAGACATCGACGAGGTTGTCCCCTGACCTTGGCCTCGTCGTAATCGTAGACTTTCTTCTCGCTGGCGCTCATCTTCCCTCCGGATATGCCAGCTCATCGCCGGCCGGCGCTCGGCCCAGATGCTCAGCGCCCTTTCGTACAGCTTGGCGAACTCCTGGGCCGAGCTGGTCCCAGGAGAAGCGGCGCTCCATCGCCCGCTCGCGCATGGACGCGATGTGCTTGCGTTTGTTGTACCATGCCCAGACCGCCCAGCCAACGGTGTCGTAGATCGCCCTCGGCGTGAGATTGTCGAACATGAACCCCGTGCCCGCGCCCGTCTCCTGGTTGTAGTTCTCGACGGTGTCGGAGAGGCCTCCCGTGCGGTGGACGATGGGCAGCGTCCCGTAGCGCAGGCTGTACATCTGGTTGAGGCCGCAGGGCTCGTATCGGCTCGGCATGAGGAAGAAGTCCGACCCGGCCTCGACCAGGTGGGCGAGCCTCTCGTCGAAGCCGATCTTAGAGCGGAAATTGGGCAGCCGGCCCGAAAGCGAGCGCAGCTCGTCCTCGCACCATTTCTCGCCCGAGCCGACGACCACGAACTGGAGGTCCATGTCGGCGCAGATTTTATAGGCGCTGCCGTGCAGGGGGCCGAAGAGCTCCCCGACCCCCTTCATATCTGCGAGGCGCGTCACCATGCCGACGATCGGCTTGCCGCTCGCGACGGGGAGCCCGAACTCCTTCTGGAGCGCCGCCTTGCATTTGTCCTTGCCCGCCATCTTGGAGGACGAGTAGCGCGCCGGTATGCGGAGGTCGGTCTCGGGATTCCACTCGTCGAGGTCCACGCCGTTGAGGATGCCGACGAGGTCCGCCGATCGGAAGCGCAACAGGCCGTCAAGGCCGAAGCCGTAATCCGGGGTCTGGATTTCCCGCGAGTAGCTCGGGGACACCGTAGTGAGGCAATCGGCACAGCGGATGCCCGCCTTGAGGAGGTTCACCTGGTCGTAGAACTCGAAGCCCGCATCGTGGAAAAGCTCCCAGGGGAGGCCGAAGGCGAGGAAGGACTCCTTGGGGTAGACGCCCTGGTAGCCGAGATTGTGGATGGTGAGGACCGAGGCCGTCTTGGCGAACCGGTCGCGCTGGTCCTCGGCGCGGAGGTATACCGGGACGAGCGCGGACGGCCAGTCGTGAGAGTGCATGATATCCGGATACCACTCCAGCTTGCGGCACAGGGCGAAAGCGGCCCGGCAGAGGAAGGCGAAGCGCTCGGGGTTGTCCGCGAAATCAGGCGTGGCCTTGGAGCCGTAGATCCCGTCCCGGCCGAAATAGGACTCGTGGTCGAGGAAGTAGACCTCGACGGCGGAGCCCGGCAGGTAGGACTTGTAGAGCTGGGCCCATTCCTCGCTCTTGGAGGTCGGCGCCGCGATCCGAGCCTCGACCGTCTCGAGCTTCGAGCGGTCTATGGAATAATAGCGCGGGAGGAGGACTCGAACCTCGTGGCCGGCCCTGGACAAGGCCCGAGAGAGGGCCGAGACCGCGTCGCCCAGGCCCCCCGCCTTGGCGAAGGGAGCGGCCTCGCTCGAGACCATGAGGATCTTCATGAAAATTCCTCCTCGCAGGAAAGCCCCGCAGGGGCCGATCGGTAACTCGCCTGGCGAAAAAAATCGCGCGGCACCGCTGCATATACAGTATACCGGCGCCGCGCCATGAATTGAAAGGTTCTAATTCCTTACGACGAGGACCTTGCGTATCTCGTCCATGCCGGGGGCGACTATCCGCACGAAATACAGTCCGCGGGCGACCGGGTTCCCGGCCAGGTTGCGCCCGTTCCAGTCCACCGAGTAGTCGCCCGCGGACTGCCTCGTGTTCACCAGCCTCGCCACCACGTCGCCGTCCAGGGTGAAAACCGTCACCGTCACCGACCCGTCGCTCGTCAGCTGGTAGGAGAAGCGCGCCGTCTGGCCCTTGGTCGGGTCGATCACGTTGTTGAGTATCGTCGCCCCGCCCACCTGCATCGTGACGTTGTGGATTAGGAAGCTGAAGGGCACCACGTTCCGGTACCAGTGCCAGGCTGGGCTGTCAGGCGGCACCGCGCCGGCGGGCGCTCCCGCGGGCAGGCTCAGCCTGGCGACGTACAGCGGCTGCCCCGCCGGGTCGGGCTGTATCGTAAAGTAGAAGTTGAGCATGGCGAGCGAAGCCATCCTCGGGTCGGACGCCGGTATCGTGAAGTTGAAGAGGTTCGCGCCCGACCCGGCGCCCGTTGAGGACGAAGCGCCCCGCCCCTGCGGAGGCGCGTTCGGGAGCGGCACGAGGCCCGAGAAGCCGGTCTGGGCGAAGCTCGGCAGCCAGAGGCCGTACGGGCTCGTGAGTGTGGCAGGCACGTTCGAATCGAACCACAGCGTCGCGCCCGAGACCCCGCTCAGGGCCGGCTGCATCCTCGCTTGGACCGTGATGTTCTGGTCGCGCAGCCACTGGCTCCCGTCGAAGGCGCGTATGAGCCCTATGCCTTCGCTCGCCGTCTGCGCCGGGGTCAGCGCCTCGATCTGAGAGGTCGTCAAGGAGAGCGTCACGCTATCCTTGGCGTAGATCGGCCAGAGGAAGTAGCTCGGGTCGGTGGCCGTCGCTATCGGCACGTCGACCAAGACGTCCGAGACGCGGTGGGTCGCCCCGGCGGTGCTGGGCGGATACGGCGGCGCGATGCCGACGCCGCCGTTGACGGGCGTCACGTCATAGGCCGCATAGCTGCCCACGGCCGTTCGGGTAGGTCGGGTGCGGAAGCGAGTTGTTGGTGAGGGCGGCGTCGACCGCCGCCACGGAGCCGTCGACCGCATTGGCGATGGTCACCGTCGCCGCGCCTCCCAGATCAACTGCGCCGAGAGCGTCGATCCGGGGATCATGAACTCGGAAGTTCCGCCGACCGAAGTGGTGATGGCTGTCGGCGCGCCCGAGACCGTGTAGCCTCCTCCGCCTGAGAAGCTGATCGCCGACCCGCTCAGAAGACCGGCTCGGACAGGTGAGCGAACACCTGGCCCGAGTTTGACAGCGCGAGCGGTGTACGCGATTCGCGGGAAGGCCGTATTGATCGGCGTCATTGGACTCGGGTTTATTTGTACGTCACCGCGAGCTTGGTCCCCGTCGCATCGTCCGCCAGCTTCGCATTCGAGGTGATCGTCCAGGTCGGCGTCGCGCCCGTGTCGTTGTAGTCCTTCTCTTTCAGCAGAATGTAGAAGTTCGGGCCTACAACCGGCCTCGAGTAGCCGATGACCGTATAGCCTGTGACGCTCGCGGTGAAGCCCGAGAAATTGTTGCCGATGTTGGCGGCGGCCTGGACTCGAATCCGGTCGATCTTCCCGTCGCCGTCGGAATCCTCGGTATAGCTGTACACGAGGGTGAGCCCCGAAAGCCATTTGTAGCAAAAATGGCCGCTGAAGGGAAGAACGATTACGGTGGAGGTCGCGATGATGGGGTTGAGATTGGCGTTGCTGTAGAACACCGTCACCCAATTGAGCAGGAGGCCCGCCGCGACGCTCGGCTTTACGTCGATGTCCCAGAAAAGGGTGGCCTGGGAGGCCTGCGTCGGATCGGTCGGGTTGCCGTTGGGGATCAGCTTGGTCAGCGTGATCGGGTTGGCGGTCGTACCGGTGATCGTGATGCCGTTGAGGAATGTCTGGACCGAGGGATGGTTGTCGAACTCGATCGTCTGCCCCGCGATGACGCAGACGAAGTTATACCAGACGTTGCTGCCGGTCACGGTGATGGGGCCGGCGGCGACCGCCTTGGTGAAGGTCACCGTCTGGGAGCGGGCATTGAACCGAGTAGAGGCGCCCGGGGCCTCGACTCGGTTGGTCCAATTGCCGGCGATCGTGATGGCGCAGTTTTGCGCGTCGAGCGCTCCTTCGGAGTTGATCTGGAGATGCCGCGAGCGACAGCGAGCTCAAAACGGTCGACAAG
>CAWHFT010000270.1:0-4702 GCA_963828175.1 uncultured Spirochaetota bacterium | reverse complement strand
GGGCTTCCCCTTCGGCTACGAGCTCGCCCGGCTTCTTCTTCCAGGCAACCACGCTGAGCTCCTCGACACCTTCGCCTATGAGCGGAGCAAGCACGTTGGTAGTCATGACAGCTTCCTTTCGGTTACGAGCTCGTAGGCGACGTCGAAGATGGATTCGGCGTTCGGCTTGGACCAGTAGTCGCCGTCGGAAGTATAGGCCGGGCGGTGCTCGGCCCCGGCAAGAGTGCGGGGGCTCGCGTCGAGCCAGGCGTAGCCGCCCTGCAGCTCCAGGACCTCGCGCATCATGTAGGCGGTCGCCCCGCCCGGCACGTCCTCGTCGACGAACAGGACGCGCGATGTCTTCTTGAGCGATTCGCAGATCCTGCCCCCGATGTCGAAGGGCAGAAGGGTCTGGGCGTCCAGGACTTCGGCCTCGATGCCGACAGACGCGAGACGCTCGGCCGCCTCGAGGACGATCCGCGTCGTCGAGCCGTAAGTGACGATCGTCGCGTCCCGTGCCCTCCCGCAGGGTCTCGGGACGCCGAGCGGCAGGCAGAGCTCGCCGATGTTGTCGGGCAGGACCTCTTTGCGGCGATAGCCGTTCAGGGGCTCGACCACGATCGCGGGATCGTCGGACTTGAGCAGGGTATTGTAGAAGCCCGCCGCCCTCGTGAAGTCGCGCGGAACGAGGACGCGCATCCCGCGCACGAGGCCGATGATGCCCGACATCGGAGAGCCCGAGTGCCACATGCCCTCGAGGCGGTGTCCGCGGGTGCGCACGATCACCGGGGCCATCTGCCCGCCGGCGAGCGCCAGCGGAGCGTTGGCGAGGTCGTCGGACATGATCTGCAGGGCGTAGAGCAGGTAGTCGAGGTATTGGATCTCCGCGATCGGCCTGAGGCCGCGCAGGGCCATGCCGATCGCCTGGCCGAGGATCGTGACCTCGCGGATCCCGATGTCGGAGACCCGCAGCTCGCCGTATTTCTCCTGGAGGCCGCGGAAGCCCTGGTTGACGTCGCCTAACTTGCCGAGGTCCTCGCCGAAGGCGATGAGCCTCGGCTCGCGGGCCAGGGCGGCGTCGAAGGCCGCGTTGATCGACTTCGTAGCCCATCAGCCGCGGGGACGAGGCGCGAGTACGCCGGAGGCGACCTCGCGGACGCGAGAGCGGCGAGCCCGTCGGGGACGCGTAGAGCTCGAGCCGTAGCGCTCCTGCTCCTCCTCGCGGAGAGATTCGAGGAAGATCAGAGCCGATCGCGCTCGGGGGAGTCCTCCCCGAGCGTCAGCACGAGGGCGGAGTGGGCCGCCGCCGCGGCGTCGCGCTTCCAGGGCTGAGGCTAGCTCCGCGAGGGCGTGGCCGGCCCGCGAAGGACCTCGCCCTTCGGGCTCGTCTTGGCGAGGGCCTCGCGATGAGCGCCGAGACGCGGGAGTGTCGAGTCGAGGATCGGGCGCTAGGAAAGCTTCGTGCGCCGCCTTCCGGCCGCCTCCACCTCGGCCTCGGCCTCCGCCTCGCAATCGTCGAGCTCGGTCTCCGCGGCGTTCCCCGACTCGAGTATCCAGCGTCGGAATTTCGGCAGGCAGTCGTTCTCGGCCTCCCATGCGAGCCGCTCGGCGCTCTTGTACTTCTCGTGCGACCCCGAGGTCGAATGGCCGAGGGGCTGGGTGGCGTCGGTTACGTGCACGAGGGAGGGATGTGATAGGCGCGGGCATTTGCGCCCGCCTGCGGAGTAGGCTGCGAGGAGGGCGGGGTAGTCCCAGGCCCGCGCCGAATAGAGGTCGAAGCCGCGATCGCAGAGCTCCGCGGGGCAGGCGATCCTCTCGAAGCCCTTGAGTATCGCGCCGATGTCTTCCTTCACCATCTGCATCGCTGTTGGGCACCGAGATGCCGAAACCGTCGTCGTAGACGCTGATCACCGCGGGGGCGTGGAGGACGCCGATCGCGTTGACCGACTCCCAGAACATGCCCTCGGCGGTGGAGCCGTTGCCGATGCTGGCCCAGGCGACCTCGTTGCCGCCCGAGGAGAATTTCGTGAAGGGCCTGAGTCCCTCGAGGCTCCGGTACAGCACCGAGGCGTAGGCGAGGCCGACCGTCCGCGGCATCTGCGACGCGGTGGGCGACACGTCCGCGACCGAGTTGTACATGGCCGTCTGGTCCAGCCAGGAGCCGTCCGCGTCGAGGAGCCGCGAGGCGAAGTGACCGTTCATCGAGCGGCCGCCGCTCATGGGCTCGTAGTCGACGTCGGCATGGCCGTAGAGCTGGGCGAAAAGCTCCCGGAAGCCGACCATGCCGAGGGCGAGCATCCAGGTCTGGTCCCGGTAATAGCCCGAGCGCCAGTCGCCCTTCTTGAAGGCCCGCGCGAGGGCCAATTGCGCCACTTCCTTGCCGTCGCCGAAAATGCCGAACTTGGCTTTGCCCGACAGCACTTCCTTGCGTCCGATGATCGACGCGAGCCGGGAAGAATAGGCTAGCCTGTAATCTCTTAATATCTCGCGCGGCGGGAGTAGGTTCGTACCCTCGTCCTGTTTGTCCATCCTATGAATATACGAAGGGCCTACTTGTCCTGGAAGCGGAAAATGCCGTCCCAGGCGGGCAGGTCTCCCGTCTTCTGCCTCTGGAACAGGACGATGCAGCGGTCGAGCAGCACGTTCAGCAAGGGATCGCGGTAGAAGCCGATGAGGGTCTCGTGCTCGCCGACTTTCTCCCCACCTGCAGCAGGAGCGAAATGGCGTCGCTGAAATGGCCCTCGGCGTATTGGAGCATGGCGGAATCGAGGCGGCCCCTCTCGAGCTCCTTGGCGGCGATCGTGTCGTCGCGGTGGTGCTGGAAGACCTCGTAGAGCCGGAGCGGGTCTTCCCTGCCCTTCACCCGGACGGTGTCGATGTAGCGCATCTTCATTTCGATGCCGAGCGCGGCCTTGAAATCCTCTGAGACGATGATGTCGGTTATATAGTATTTTGTGAGGGCCTCGATGCGGCTCGCGACGTTGACGGTGTCTCCGATGATCGTGAGGTCCATCTTCTCGCGCGAGCCGAGGTTGCCCACGACGACCGTGCCGAAATGGATGCCGATCCCCGTGCGGAGGCTGGGCAAGCCGCCCAAGCGGTTGCAGGCGTTGAGCTCGAACAGGGCCTCCTTCATCTCCACGGCCGCCGTCAGGGCCGAGTCGGCGTCGGGGAAGGTGGCCATGATGCAGTCGCCGATCAGCTTGTCGATCTCGCCTCCGCGCTTGCCGATGACGTAGCCCATCGCTTCGTAGAAGTCGTTGAGGAGCGAGATGAGCGTCCGCGCCTCCATCTTCTGCGAGAGCCGCGCGAACTCGCGGATGTCGCAGAACATGACGGCCAACTCCTTTATTTCGGGGACGATCTCGGCCGGGTCCCGGCCCGACTCGACGATCTGCACCAAGCTCTTTCGCGTATAGAGCTCGAGTATCCGCATCCGCTCGCCCGACTGGTCGAGCTCTTTCTTGAGCCGGGCGTTCGACTCGAGATTGAGGCGGAGCTGACTCGCGTATTTCCGATTGACTGCGAAGGCCAGGACGGCGGCGATGATGATGAGCGCGAATCGTATCAAGAGCTCGACGAGGCTCTCGGGTCTGGAATTGAGAATCAGGTAGACTTCGTGCGCGCTTTGCGTCGCGATCGCGGTGACGATGGCGATGATGATGAACGTCGGCCTGATGTACATGAGGGAGGCGATGAGGAAGATGAAGGCCACCGCCCAGATCGCGGAGTCGTTCAGGCCCTCGAAGACGAAGGTCATCATGGGGATGGCGAGGATGAAGTAAACCTGGAGAGCGTAAGTCACCACTCTCGGCTTGATCTTGATCCGGTCGATGACCACGAGCGACAGGGCCACGACGAGCATCGCCGCGGCCGCGATCAAGGGCGCGAGGGTCCGAAGGCCCGCGACGAAGTATTCGATCGCGAGATAGGCCGCGGCGCCTCCCGCGAAGGCCCCCGCGCCGAAGCGGGCTATGAACCTGTTCGAGGATTCGTTAGCGGTGCCGTAGGCCGCCGCATCTCCGGCCGAGACGTTTTTTTCTGGGGGACTAGGAGTTGCGTCCACGAGGGCTCCCGTGCGGGCATTTTTTCCCTGATCAAAGGCGAATAAATGCTATCCCGCGGAGTCGCGGCTGTCAAGCATTAGGACATGTTGAGCTTACGGATGATGCGTATGTAGTGGGCGCTCGCATCGTCCTCGGGGAATCGGGAGAGGACCTCGCTGAACAAGGAGAGCGCCGCGGCGAAGTCCATCGCGTAGAAGCGCTCCAGTGCCAGCTCGAATCGGTCCCGGACAGCCGCCTTCTTCGCCTTGAGCGCCTCCGGGTCCTCGTTGAAGACCTCGAACACCGATACGGGCTCGCGTTTGCCCCTGACGGCGACCTTGCCGAGGAAGCGGGTCTGGTACGCGCTTCTGTCCTTGACCTTCTGGAGTAACCGCTCGCTCACGGCGAGGACGACCGCGAATTCCTTGGTGGAGCGCTCGATCCGGTTCGCGATGTTGACCGCGTCCGAGATGACCGTCCCGTCCATGCGCTCGTTCTCGCCTATGGTCCCGAGCATTAACCTGCCCGTGTGGATGCCGATACCGATCCTGATCGGGGCGCCGCCCGCGGCCGCTCGCTCCGCGTTGTAGTCGCGCAGGCGTCGTTGCATGTCGATGCCGCAGCGCAGGGCGTCCTCCGGATCGCCGGGGAAGAGTGCCATGATGCCGTCGCCTATA
>CAWHFT010000269.1:0-3040 GCA_963828175.1 uncultured Spirochaetota bacterium | reverse complement strand
CATCTTTTGCATGCGTCCCTTTCGTAGATTCTACGTATTGCTGACAGTCCTCGCGACGCCCTTTAGGGTAATTGGATGAACGCCCTCGCGGAAGAACTCAATGAGGCGCTCGCCGAGAGCGTCGCTTGGCGACTGCTCTCGGCGCTCGGCAGGCGGATCTACTTTCCCAAAGGCATAGTCTCGCAAAGCGCCGAGGCCGACGAGAAGGCGCATCGTTTCAACGCGACTATCGGCATGGCCTGCGAGGGCGGCGAGCCGATGATGCTCGACTCGATCCGCGTCGCTCTGCCCACCTTGAGCCCAGCCGAGGCCGTCGCCTATGCGCCCACCGCCGGAGTCGCCGCGCTGCGCGCGCGCTGGCGGACGGAGCTGGAGCGCAAGAATCCCTCGCTTCGAGGCAAGGCCTTTTCGCTGCCGGTCGTCGTGCCGGGGATCACCGCGGCCATGTCGACTATCGCCGACATGTTCCTCGACGAGGGCGACGAGCTCGTCCTGCCCGATCTCTCGTGGCCCAACTACCGCCTCATCGTCGAAGAGCGCATGGGCGCGACATGCGTGAGCTATCCCACGTTCGCCGCCCGGACGGGCGGGACGCCTGGCGTTGCCGGCGGGGACCTCGGTTTCAACGTGGCCGGCCTCGAGGCAGCGCTCCGCGCCTCCGCCGGCCGGGCGAAAGCGGGGGGAAAGACCGTCAAAGCAGCCTGCATCCTCAATTTCCCTAACAATCCCACGGGCTATACGCCCACCCTCGAGGAGGCCGAGGCCATTGTCGCCTCGCTCTCGCGGGTCGCCTCGGAGGGAGTCGCCCTGCTCGTCGTGGTCGACGACGCATACTTCGGCCTCCAATACGAAGAGGGCCTGCTCACCGAGTCGATCTTCGCCCGCGTCGCCTGGGCGCATCCAGGGATCCTCGCGATCAAGGTCGACGGTCCGACCAAGGAAGACTACGTGTGGGGCTTCCGACTGGGCTTCGTCACCCTCGGTTCCTCCTCGCTCGCGAGCGAAGGCCGCGACGCTCTTGTCAAGAAGCTCATGGGGCTCATCCGCTCCTCGGTGTCCAACTCGTCCGCGCCCGCCCAGAACCTCCTGCTCCGGTCTCTCGACTACCCGGGCGTCGAGGAGCAAAAGGCGCGCTACCGCGGACTCCTCGCGGAGCGCTATGCGCGGGCCAAGCGCAGCCTGGCGGCGCGGTCCTTGCCATCCTGTCTCCGCGCTTTGCCGTTCAATTCGGGATACTTCCTCTGCCTCGCCTGCGAGGGCCTGTCCGCCGAGTCGCTACGCAAGAAGCTCTTGGGCGAAAAGGGCATCGGCACCGTCTCGATCCAGGACCGCTATCTCCGGATCGCCTTCTCGAGCGTCGAGGCCGAGGATATCGAGGCGCTCTTCTCCGAGATCGCCGAATCCGCCGCGGCGCTCGCGACCGGCAGGCCATGAAAATCGCGCGGGCGCCGCTCCTCGCCGCCGCCTGGCTCGCGATGGCTTCCGCAATGGCGGGCGCTGCTCCGCCGTCGGGCAATGCCCCGGCGGCCGCGGCCGATCCCGCGGCCGTCGAGACGGGTGTGGCGTCGTGGTACGGCCCGGACTTCGACGGCAAGCGCACTTCGAGCGGCGAGGTCTACGACCAGGAAGGCTTGAGCGCGGCGCACAGGACGCTGCCTTTCGGAACCTACCTCCTCGTTCGCAATCTCGACAATGGCGCGAGCGTCGTCGTCCGCGTGAACGACCGCGGACCCTTCGCGAAGAACCGAGTCATCGACCTGTCGGAGGCGGCGGCCAGGATCATCGGCATGATCCCGACGGGGACCGCGCGGGTCTCGCTCGCGGTCGTGCCCAAAGAAGAGGCCCTGGCCTGGAAAGGCGGCGGCTTGGATGGCCGGTCCGCAGTCGAGAGCCGATCCGCCGCCGAGACGGCGGGCGAGAGCGGAAGCGCGGGGGCCGCTCGGGACAACCCTGGCGCGCGCGTTCGGATACAGGTCGCATCCTACGCGAGCCAAGCCAACGCGGAAGGCACAAGGCAGCGCCTCGAGCTGTCCGGGCTCTCCGCAGTGATCGAGCGCGCCGGCGGCCGCTTCCGCGTCGCCTTCCCCGACCTCTCCACCGACGAGGCGCGCCTCGTGGCGCTGAGGCTCGACGGTCTCGGATATCGAGGCTACGTCGTCACGACGATCGTTCCCGCGGCCACGCAGTGATTTCAGCGGGTCCGTACCTCGATCTGCCGGGTATCCGGGACATGACCCAGGCAAAGCGCGATCCTGGCTGAAACCGAATCGACCATTCTCCTGTCTATTGAGACGATGAGCGATTCAAGTATCCAAACGATCGAGGAGAAGCAGCTCCGCTTCCTCGTCTCCGGGGATTCGATCTCGAAAGGCGTGGTGTACGACGAGCTCGAGGGCAGATACGCCGTCCTCGAGGACGGCTACGTGGCGTTGGTTCAAAAGAAGCTGAAGGGGATCGTACGCAACGCTTCCCGGTTCGGAAGCACGCTGATCCGCGGCCTCGGCAGGCTGGGCAGGGAACTCGAGAAAGAGCGGCCGGACATCGTGCTGATCGAATATGGCGGGAACGATTGCGATTTCGCCTGGGCAGAAGTCGCCGCCCATCCGGAGCTGGCGCACCTGCCGAATACGGACCTGCCCCTGTTCGAGGAGCGCCTCGCCGAAACGCTGGCGTCGCTCAAGGCCGAGGATATCGAGCCCGTCCTGATGACTCTGCCGCCCCTCGATGCCGACAGCTACTTGAAGTGGGTGAGCAAGCGGGACCCCGTCGTCGAGGGCAATATCCTGAAATGGCTCGGGAGCGCCACGAAGATCTACTGGTGGCAGGAGCGCTACAGCTCCTCGATCGTCAGGGTCGCGGAGGAGACCGGCACGCGGTGGATAGACATCCGGGGCGCGTTCCTTCGGAGGCCGGATTTCCCATCCTTGATCTGCAAAGACGGGATCCATCCGAACGAACAGGGGCACGAGCTCATCGCCCAGACGATACTCGAGTACATCTCGAGGGGCTTTTCCTACCTCCTCACGGATGGAATGATAGC
>CAWHFT010000268.1:0-22631 GCA_963828175.1 uncultured Spirochaetota bacterium | reverse complement strand
TGTTCTGGGTTGAGAAGCTGATCGGCATGGGGGCCAAGATCGTGCTCTGTGATCCGCATCGCGCAGTCGTGTCGGGCCCGTCGCGGCTGCGCGGCGATCTTGACCTCGCCGGACGTGCGCGCTGGCATGGCCATGATTATCGCCGCCCTTTGCGCCGAGGGGACGAGCACCATCCACAACGTCTACCAGATCGAACGCGGCTACGAGAGCATCTGCGAGCGCCTCCAGGGGATCGGGGCGAGGATCCGCAAAGTCGATGATTGCTGACTCGAGATGCGGGCGCTTTAGCCTTTCCCACGGCCGCTCAACTCGGCGTAGGCTGCTCCGAGCTCACGGAACCGCTCGCCGCCGTCTCCTGGAGCTGCGTCGGGATGCAGGAGCCGCGAAAGCCGGCGGTAGGCCCGCTTCGCCTCGGACAGGGGAGCACCCGGAGAGAGGCCGAGCACTGTCCAAGGGTCGCGCTCGCCGGGAAAAGCTCTGAGTCTCGAAGCCAGGATCTCGCGCGCCCCGAGGCCGCAATCCCCCAGCGCGGCTCGCATGGCAAGCTCGGCCCCCGGCTCAAGGCCGGCGCCGCCGATCGCGGCGAGGGCGAAAGCCCAGTCCCCGAGGAGGCGCCGCGCGATTTCCGCTTCCGACATGGCCAGCCGCCTCGCCAGACCCGGCAGGTCGGGGAGCGCCGCCCGTATCACGACGTCGACGACTCGCTCGGCCTCGCGCCGGGCCCTGGCCGTCGCCGGAACAGCGGGCCAGTAGATCCGCTCGAAGACCGCTCGCCGAAGCTCCCGGTCAGCCAGGCCGGGCCATTCGCCTCGAAGCGCGAGGCAGGCGGCGGCGGCGAAGCCTTCCAGAGGCTCGGGAGGCCCTTCTCCATCGGGATGCTCTAGGAAGGCCGAGACGCGCCGGCGCGATTTCGCCTCGACCCTGGCTGCGTCGAGCATCGTGCCTATGAGGAGCCCGGCCAGAAGCCGAACCAGCCGATCAGAAGGCCGCCGCAAGCGCCAGCGACCGCGCAGGCGCGAGGCCACACGACGCGAGCTATGGCTTTTCTAATCGATCCCGGCGGTATCGACATCGCGGCGCACCGGCCATGAGCAGCACGGCGAGGAAAAGCACGAGGGTCCGTATGCCAGCGGCGAGAAGCAGACAGCCGAGCCCTGGAGCCAGACTTCGCCGACCATGCCGAGATGAGCTCGTCGATCCTCGACGAGATGAGGAATACCGGGACGAGGGCGGCCGCCATTAAAGGAGCGAGGGCATAGAGACCGCGCGGAAAGCCCTTCCTCCTCCTTCGGAATCTCCCCCGGCCAGCGCTCCCAATGCCGCCGACGTGAACACGCCGAAGGGAACGGCGCTTCTGGCTAGCAGGTCGTCGATGATGGGGACCGCATCGACTCCGTAGGCCTTGGCGTCGCCGACCGCCCTCCATTCCTCGAGGAGAGAGAGAGTCGAGGGATCGACGCGCGAGGCCAGAGCTCGATAGGCGTTCTCGGGAACGAGGGGGAGATCGAGGAGACTCGCTGGTCCCGATACCGGCCCGGCGCTCCAGGTCGGCTTATAGACATTGGCGGGCCTGTCCCGCTCCACGCAGACGAGGAGGATCTTGCCGTCGGTCAATTTGGCGAATGGGCTGCGGACCAAGGCCCTGGGGCCTCCCGGACCCGCCTCGAGGTACTCGAACTCCCGAAAATACAGGGCGCCGCCCGACCAGGCTGCGTCCTTGGCGGCGATCAAGGCCAGGCCCGCGCTCTTGATCGCGGGAGCCTTGCCCGCTTCTGTGGCTCCCGTGGCCGCGGCTGCCGCGGGCGGAACGCGGAACAGAATGTCGGGCACGAGGAAGGAGGCGAGGGCTCCGTCGACTTCGTCCTTGAAAAAAGCGGCTTTCTCGGTCTCGGTGAGGCTTTCAGCCAGGTAGCGCCTAACGTCAGGATCATCGGCATGCTTGGCATCGGCGAGCTCCTTGAACACGCGATACGCGCCCACAGGGTCTCCGGAGCGGAGCAGGCCGTAACCGTCGAGCTTGCGCGAATAGAAAGCCGCCCTGTCCTTGTCCGCAGGGTCGGCTCCTCGGGAATGGAGCTCCTCCCAGGAAGTCGCGGCCAGGCGTCTTGCGTCGGTGTAGGACGGGTCGAGGCGAGCGGCCGTGGATGCGTACCAATTGGCGCTGAAAAAGTCGCCTTTCTCGGCGAAGGCCAGAGCCTTCAGGTAATAGTCTTTGGCGGCGATCGGGTCGTTCGGCTGCGCGATCTCCGAAACTGGAAGCGGTATGGCGGAGCGTTTGGCTTTTATCTCGGCCGCAGAAAGCCTGGACTCGAGCTCGACCACCCGGGGATCCTGCCGCGATATGGCCTGACAGACGCCGAGCTCCGCGCGCGAGCGCGCGAGGTCGCCGGCCTCGAGCCCGGCCTTCGATGCGTCGAGCGAGGAGGAGAAAGTCGCGCTCGCCCACCGGATGCCCGACCTCGCCGCCTCGACCTGCGGCCCGGCCAAAAGGGCGGTGGCGGCGAGTATGGCGGCGAGAATGACCGTCGGGACGATGGCCCCTTGGACGAGCTCTTCGGCCTTGCCTTTGGATGAGCCCAAAGCCATCGCCAGGCTCAGGAACTGCAGCCCGACCAGTGCCACCAGGAATCCGTGCACGGCCTCGACGGCTTCCCACTTGAGGGCGAAGGCAGGCACGATCCGGTTGGCCGAATAATTCGCCATTGCGTAAAAGAAGAAACCGGCGAAGGCCAGCAAATCGACGAGAAAAGTCACGCCGACGATCCTGCGGCCGTTATTCATCGCTCCGGCCCCTTCTGCGCGGTGACGCCGCGAGCTCGGCCGCCCCTAAAGCTGCCCCTATGAGGCCTTCGACGCAGGCGAGTAGGGTCGGCCCGGCAAGGGGGAGACTCAGTCGCTTGGCCATGGTCTCCATCGTCTCCATCACTCCGCCGCCGGACAGGAGCGCATCCAGGGCGACGAGGCCCGCCAAGCCCGCCGCGGCGAAGAGCGCATTGGCGAGCGGCCATCCGGTGATCCTGCACAAGAAGCGGAACCCGATCGCCAGAAGGAGGAAGCCGCATGCGGAGAAGGCGATGTTCATGAGAGGCGATCGGTCCATCGAGTCCAGCCGGTCCCAGATCCAGTAGCCAGAGAAGTACGAAGCCTCGGGCACCAGGTCGAGAGCGAGCGTGATCGGCAGCGCCGCGTTATAGCTCCGGCCCTGTATGTCGAGGTCGCCGGTCGAGGGATTGAGCGGCGCGCGCGCCGAGTAGGCCAGTCGCGGGTAATCCGAGCCAAAATCGACCGCGACGGCATCCCGCGCCTCGCCATCGGCGAAAGCGCCGACCCATAGCGCCACTCGATTTCTTTGGACGGCCGTCCCCGGCGAAATCAGATGCGGGGCCTGGGCGTTGCTGCCGGCCGAAGTGGAAACCGCCTCGCGAAACAGTGGCATTCGGCGAATCCCGAGACCGAAGGATAGGAGGATGGCGCCGAGGATAAAGAGGCCGAGCCAGCCGGCGGCACGGCTTTTTATCCTCAGCTCGAAGGAAAAAAAGGCCAAAAAAAGAGTGAAGACTGCGGCTAAAGGCACAAGATCAAGACCTGCCCGAGCCGCATTCCTATATATTGCTCCGAAATCGCCCGAGCTAGCGCTCAGTGACTGGGAAGCCCCGGCCGCGAATGAAATTAGGACAAGAATTATTGCGAACTCGAGGCAGGCGCGGCCGATTACTCCGAGCCAAGCTTTCATCGCAGCACTCTAGCATGCAGGCCAGCCGGCTGCAAGCTTACATGGTTTTAAGACCATTCGCACAGGTTATCCACAAGAAAAACAATGAACCGTTCTCCAGAAACATTTATGCAGAACGCAATTAAGAAGTTCGACAAATATTCCAGAATTGTCTCGAGCACCCTAAAGCTTTATCAATTTCATGTCTTATAATGTTTTACCTAAAGTGGCGCAAAGAAAACCTTAGTATTCGGATCATGGAGGTGAACAGCCGTCTACTTTTTAATACGATGTCATCACCAGTCGCGGATATTCCATATATACCGCACAACTTATCCACAGGCTCAGAGATCGAGTCGATATCCAAAGCCTCTGATCGCACGGAGTCTTGATCCGAGCCCTACTTCGAGCCTCTCCATCTTCCGTCGGAGGCTGGATACACAGCGGTTGAGGGCAAGCCTCTGCTTGCCGGAAGCCACCGAAAGCACATGCTCGGCGGCCTTGTGGGGCACAGGAAGAGGAGAATTCTTCAACAATAGGGAAATGAGCGAGTACTCGCTCTCGTCCAATTCGATATCCTCCTTTCCCCCGATCAGGCGCCTCCCCCTGATTTCGAAAACCCTTCCCTCGACGCGAAAAGACAGACGAGCCATACGTCCTAGCCGAGCTCGCAGTTCGGCCAAGGCCCATGGCTCACGGAGATAGTCCTCGCAACCCAGGTTGAAGGCCTTTTCCATGAGCTCGACGGGCCCATAGGCTATAAAGCCGCAAACTCCGAACGACTCGACGCCAGAGGCGAGGGCGATCGAGAAAAATTCCTCGGCGGGGAGCACAATGTAGTCCGGACCGGGGTCGTCCAGCCCGGCTGGACCATTTAAAACGATGAAGGGCCCCGAAGGGCCCTCATAGAAATCCGTGTAAGAAGCGTAAGGTTCGCGATCGGCCAGGATGCGTACCGTCACGCGACAGTCCGCCCGCGGCTCAGGGCGTTGGCGGCTGGCCCGCACCGCCCGCGGCCCCTCCCGCTGTGCCCGGCGTTCCGCTACCGGCGCCGGCATCCTGGGTCAGCATCTTGCGCTTGAGGTCCTCCAGCATCGCGTCGGCGCCCGCGCCTCCAGCGGATTCGAGCTGAGCGAACTGCTTTTCCAAGGTCGCGCCGCTGGTCGCATCTTCGAGCTCCTTGGCGGCCTCGGTCCTGGCCTCGAGCTCATCGACCTTCTTGGACATGCGCTCGAAGGTATCGAAGGCACTCTTATTGCCCGAGATGCTCGACATGGTCTTGTTGATCTTGTCCTGCGCCTCGGCGCGCTTGGCGCGGGCGATGAGTATGTTCTTCTTGCGCGAGGCTTCGTCAATCTTGTTCTGGAGCTCTCGGAGCGAGACCTTGAGCTTCTCGACGGAGTCTTTCTGGGCTTGCCACTGGGTGTTGAGCTGGCCGGCATAGCCTTCGTACTCCTGCTTGCGGACGAGGGCTTCCTTGGCGAGGTCGTCGCGGTTGGCCCGTACCGCCAGCATGGCTTTCTTTTCCCAATCCTCGGCCTGACGCTTGTTCTCCAGAGCCTCTCGCTCGAGCTTCTTCTCGTCGGCAATGGCCATGGCGACGGCTTTTTTCGACTCGATCATCTGCTCGTTCATGTCGAGGAGAAGCTGATTGAGCATCTTCTCGGGATTCTCGGCCTTGCTGATAAGATCGTTTATATTGGAGGAGACCACGGTCCTGAAGCGGTCGAATATGCCCATAACTCGATCCTCCTAGTTATCCATATAGCGGGAGAGCGCTGGGTAGTGCTCGGAAAGGGCGAAGCCGATCGCGTCCAGCGAAGCCTCGAACTCTTCCTTATCCATGGTATCGTACTCGAGAGTGTCCATTAGGACAACGTCATCGCCGTCTATCGCGTAGGCGCCATGAAGCAGCCCCGAATAGTTCAACTTCAGGAGCTCGTAGAAGAACGCCTCGCGGTTTTTCGCGGGGACGCGCATGGCCTTGGCCGTAATGATGACGACGGGCTCCGCGTGCGATATCACGATGCCCGGCAGGCCCTTGCCGGGATCCTCGACGAGCCAGGTATCGGCCTGCGGTTCCTCATATGAGACGCCTAGGGAGATGAGGTAATCCTCGATCTTATTGAGTCCTGGCATGGCGTTCCTCCTGGCGTCCGGGAGTCGAAAGGCCTAACCTAAGAAGACCTGTCCGGAATTGTCGATCGCGAGGATGGTCTTGCATTCCGAGCAGCGGAAGCGCCCGGGCCGGGCGGCCTTGAGCTTTTTATTGCAGATCGGGCAGGAGAATATCTTGGGAAACACGGAGGCGGTCGCCGTTTGGTCGCCCGCTTGGAAGAAGGCGGTAGCCTCCTCGAGGTTGTCTTTGATGTTGAAGAATTGGGAAAAGCCGAGCAACTGGAAGACTTCGTAGACCTTGGGCTGGATCTCCAGGAGGACAATATCGCCGCCCCTCGGCTTGACGGCTTTCAGGAAGGCGGTGAACGAGCCGATGCCCGTCGAGGAGACGTAGTTGAGGCCGCCACAGTTGAAAATGAGCCGGATAAACCCGGAGTCGATAGCCTTGCCTACTCGTTTTTGGAAGAAATTGGAGTTATACGTATCGATATATCCCGTCAAGAAGAGGGCGAGGCAATTCTCCACGGGCTCGACTTTCTGGAGACGGATCTTTAAGCTGTCGTCCTTCTCGTCGTCGAAGCCGGGAACGATATCGTTATTGTTAGGCATAGTGCTCCTCTCAGCCCCTCTTATGAATAATCGAAATCATTGTAAAAGCATATTAGCGCTCTCGTCAATGCATTGTCAAATCGCGCCTGCAATGAATTATCGGCTTGGAATCGAAATAACTGTATGCAGTCAAAGGGAGAGTCCTCCATCGAGGGCAACGACCGCTCCCGAGGCGATACAGGGCTCCGCCGCTATCAGGCCGACTGCTGCGGCGGCGATCTGGCCCGGCAAGGCGAGACGCCCGCCGGGCGCCCGAGCGCGGAGGGCCTCTCTTTCACGCTCGTCGAGATACTCGGTGTCGACGAACCCCGGGCAGACAAGGACGCAGCCAACTCCCCCGGGCGCCCCTTCGACCGCGACTGATTTAGCCAGGACTGCGAGGCCCGTCTTGGCGGCCGCGTAGGCCGCGTTGGACGAATATGCCCGGATGACGTCGGTCCTCGAACCGCCGAAGAGGAGGATCCTGCCCCAGCCTTTGGCCGCCATGGGAGGAAGGCAGACCGAGCAGAGGATGCCGGGCAAGGCGAAGTCCAGGAAGGCGATCCGCCGCCAATCGCCCGGGCTCGTATCGGCGATGCTCTTCCGTATGAATGGGCCGAAGGCGACTGTCAGGACATCGATGTCGCCTAATGCCCGAACAGAGTCGCACAGCCGAGCCGGACCTTCGGGATCGCCCAGGTCCATGAGGAAACCCTCGGCCCCGGCACCCGCCGTCTCGAGCTCCGACAAAACCGCGTCGAGCCTCGTCCGCGAGGAGCCGCCGTGGACGATCACGTATGCGCCCCTAGCGCCCAGCTCGAGCGAGACCGCCTTGCCTATTCCCCCGGAGCCGCCGATCACGAGAGCTCGCTTGCCTTTCAGGGAAGAGCCTTCGCCTTGCGCCGCTTTCATGCCGTCATTAGTATTACCGCTGTTTCTCGCGCGAGCGCAAGGAGAGGACGTGAGCGAGCCGGGCCTGGACGGAAGTTTTGCGGTACTGCTCTGCCGAGCCGAGGAAGGCGGGAACGTCGGCTCCGTCTGCCGCGCCATGAAGACGATGGGTCTTTCGCGGCTCGTGCTCGTCGGCTGTCCCGAATACCCCGTCGACAGGGTGAGGACTATGGCCGTGCACGCCTTCGACGTCTTCGAATCGGCGAGCTTCTTTCCTGACCTGGGCTCGGCCCTCGAGGAGTTCTCCCTATCGGCCGGCTTTACCCGTCGCCGCGGCGAGCGCCGAAAGGCTTTCTCGCTCAGCGTCGAGGATTTCGCCTCGATGGCCCTGCGGCGCCCTGAAGCGTCCATCGGCTCGGCCGGGGCGATCGCGCTCGTGTTCGGGAACGAGCGTACGGGCCTCACCGCTGGCGAGCTGGGCCTCTGCTCGCTCGCAGTCCACATACCCAGCTCGGAAGCCTTTCCTTCCATCAATCTTGCGCAAGCAGTGCAGATCGCCTGTTACGAGCTCAGACGCCAAGCGATAGGGGAACGGAGCGGAAGCGCTTCGCCGGTCTCGCGATCGGAAGTGGAGGCTGCCGTTGCGCGTATCTCGGGGCATTTGCGAGAGATAGGCTTCTTCAAGGTGACTCGCGATCGCGACCTGGCCGCCTTCCTGCGCGACAGCGCCGAGCGCGCCGCCTTCACCCCCAACGAGCTGCGATACTTCGAGTCCATCTTTCGCAAAACGGCGGGGATGCTGCGCGACCGGCTGGGCAGCCGGGATAGCGGTTCGAGGGACTAGAACACGATGTGCTTCGCCAGGATCAGTTCCGAGCGTCCAGCCAAGACCAAGGCGCGATGCACGGTATTGCGCAGCTGGCGGATATTGCCCGGCCAGTCATAGCCGAGTAGCTTGTTTATCGCATCGCAGCATACGGTAACTCGGCCCCGCGATGCCGACAGCGCGAAATGGGAGGCCAGCTCAGCTATGTCCTCGCGTCTCGCGCGGAGCGGCGGCATCGCGATGGGTAGGGTGTTGACACGATAGAGGAGGTCGGAGCGGAAGGCACCTTCGGCGACGGCCTTTTCGAGGTCCTTTCCCGTCGCGGAAACGAAACGGAATCCGACCGAAACGCTCTTACCGCCGCCGAGACGCTGGAATTCGCCTGTTTCGAGCACGCGCAATAGCTTGGCTTGGAAGGGCAGGCTCGCCTCGCCGATCTCGTCGAGAAAGAGCAGGCCTCCGCACGCGAGTTCGAAGGCGCCTGCCCTCGCGACAGCGTCGGTAAAAGCGCCTTTCTCGGTCCCGAAGAGCTCGCTCTCGACGAGGAGCTCCGGGATGGCCGCGCAATTCCTCGCAACGAAAGGCCCCGCCTCGCCGGACCCGAGGTCGCGTAGGGCGCGGGCGGCGATTTCCTTGCCGGTGCCGCTCTCCCCCGAGATCAGCACGGGATAGCCGGAATCGGCATAAAGGCGAATAAGCTCCTCGACGGCTTTTATCGCCGCACTGCTGCCGATGAAGGGGCTCGCTCGCCTATCGCGCCGCTTCGTCGGAGAGATCGCGGACTCGATGCTGCCTTTAAGCCGCTCGAAACTGAGCGGCTTGGGCAAAAAATCGAACGCGCCGCCGCGAAAACACTCCGCGACGACCGCTGGGTCGGCCTCGTACGAGAGCACGAGGAGCGGCGCGCTTCCGCTCACGGCCACCGTCCTTCGGATAAGCTCGCCGTAGCGTTCGCAAAAGCGCGGCAGGCTGAGGACCACCGCATCGGGGCTGCTGCGGCGCGCGGCCTCGGGGGCGCGCATGAGCTCTGGGCAGAGAAGTACTATATACGATCCGGCTAATATGGATTGGAAGGCCCTCGCGACTTCGGGGTCGTCCTCGACGAGCAGGACTGTTTCCATAAAGGTGGGGATACTAGGGCCGCTCTATTGAGCGAGCAAGTAGATTTTCACCTACTTGGGAGCGACACTTGTAGACATTGCGTCTACAGCTGGGATCCTACCTTTTCCTGATTCTGGCGACTAGCAATAAGACATTATACCATAAATAAATGAATAATCTATACGCTTTCCATGGCATGCGTAGTATAAACGGCACCCACTCCAGCCCCTTTCGGAACAGTGATTTCGAGGGCTTGGATCGACGCTCCGCGAAAACCTCGAAGAGATCGGAGCACCAGAGATATATCCCCGAGTTGAAGCGGGCTAGATTGCGTGGAATCCACTTCTCTCGGCCGGGTATCCCCCTGCCGACGAGAAGGAGACTCGGAGTGGCCTTCTTGACCGCCTCGACGATGGGAAGCTCCATCTGCTTGGGGTATCGGCCGGCATGGCGCCCGACGACGCGAAGCCCGGGGAAGGTGGACTTGATGTTGCCTTCGGCCTTCTGGATGCTCGTCTTCGTCGAGCCGAGGAGATACACGGACTTGCCCCGCTTCTCGAGGGCCGCGAGAAGCTTGACGACGAAGTCGAAGGGCATATAGCGGATCGGATCGGCCCTTCGCAGGAATCGCGCGCCTTTCACTATCGAAAGCGAGACCGGTAGCACTAGGCTCGCGCCGGCGATCATGGTGCGGAATTCCCCGGAGCGCCTCGCCCTCATGAGATCCCACAGGGACAGGAGGACGATCTGATGATTCTTACCGTCCGCGAAGCGGATGACGAGGTCCTCTATGCCTTCCGGGGGCAGAATATCCAAGGGCACGCCGAGGACGGAGATGCGGTTCACGGGGGCTTGGGGATCCATGACGAGCGCTCCGACAGGATAATCTGGGCGGCTGCGACCGCGTATAACGCGGCCGTCTCCGTCCGTAGGACTGCGCCGGCTAACCTCAAGGGCTTGAAGCTCTCGCTTATGAGGAAGTCGACCTCGCTCTGCGAGAAGCCTCCCTCGGGGCCGACGCAGAGCGCGAGCGATTCCGGCGCTCCGGTAAGATACTCGTGCATCGAGGACTGCGCAAGGGGCGCCTCGTGGAAGAGAATCCTCGGACTCCCTGGACCGAGGCCTCGGGCGACCAGGGCATTGGGCAATTCCTCGAGGTTCAGCGGCTGGGCGATTTCGGTGGCGATGCCCGACCCCGACTGCTGTCGCGCTTCCCGGACTATCCGCCCCCAACGCGACATCCGGGCGCGGCCGGTTCCTTCCTGGATGCGGACCTCGGCTCGCGACGAGAGAAGAGGCAAGATCGAGGTCACTCCGGCCTCGGCAGCCTGGCGGATCACGAGGTCCATCTTAGCTCCCTTGGGGAGAGCCTGGACGAGGATGATCCGGGGTAGGAAAGCCGCGCCGTATTCGCCGCCCGACGCGAGAGTCTCCGCGGGCTCAGACACCGCCAGGGAGAGGCGCCCGGGCGCCGACTCGAGTAGTCGGCAAGTCCAGAGCCGGCCCCGCGAGTCTCGGCCCGGGAAGCTGTCGCCGGGGGAAAGGCGCAGCACCCGCGAAACGTAGTGGGCGCGACTCCCCTCCACGCGGCAGAGGGGACCTCCGTCCCAATCCTCCGGGAGGATGAACTGCCGCATCGGCTTCCTTGGGCGCCCCTAGTTCTTGGGCGTCGGCGCGGGAAGGCCTGTATCGTTCTTTGCCGGCGCGGCGGCGCTGGCTGCGGCGGCCTTGGCAGCCTTCTTGGCCTCGACCAGTTCCCTTACCGACTTCGCGCTGGCCAGGAGGCTGGGATAGGCCGGGTCGTCGATGAGCTTGAGCGCGGCGTTGAGCGCCGAGTCGAACTCGAGGTCGTACGCGGGGCTCGGCTTGCTTCGGTTGAGCTGGTTCTTCACCAGGAGCTTGAGCACCCGATCGGGCAGGGCGAAGGTCTTGCCGAGGCTGGCGGCGAAGGCGTCGCGCTGGGCGATCGTGGCGTCGGGCTGGTCCTTGGCGAAGGCCTCGAGCTTGCCGGAGTCGAGGAGCTTGGAGAGATCCGCGGCCTGGGCGTCGGTGAGGTCCGGCTCCTTGACCTCAAGGTCGGGGGGGATGCCCGTCTTGTCGATGTTCTCGTCGCTCGGTGTGTAATATCGAGCGGTGGTCATCTTGTAGCCCGTCGTATCGATAGGGTAAATCTGCTGCACCGAGCCTTTGCCGTAGGTGTTCTCGCCGACGAGGTAGGCGCGCTTGTTATCCTTGAGCGCTCCCGCCAGGATCTCGGACGCCGAGGCCGAGCCCTTGTTGATGAGGAGGATCATCGGCTTGTCTTTGGGGACGAGGAGGTTGGGACCGGCGCGGCTGATCGAGTTCTCGAAGGGATTTCGGCCTTTCGTGGAAACGATGGTACCTGAGTCCAGCATGTCGTCGGATATGCCGATGACCGCCTGGAGTAGGCCGCCGCCGTCGTTGCGGACGTCGAGGATGAGGGCTCGATAGCCCGCCTTGTCGAAGGACTTGATCGCGTCCTCGAAGGCAGACCTGGTCTGGGCGGTGAACTCGATGATGCGCAAATACCCGACATTGCCCGTCGGAGTCGGGATAAGAGCCGATTTGATCGTGGGGATCGCCACGATCGCCCTCACGAGGACGGCGTCGAATTCGGCCTCTCCCCTACGGATGCCCAGCGTGACCTTGCTTCCCGGCTCGCCGCGGATTTTCTGCTGGGCCTGGAACGAGGTTAGGGGCGCAGTGGTTTCGCCGTCGATCTTCTCGATGAGATCGCCGGACTTGAGGCCGAATTTGGCCCCGGGGGTATCCTCGATGGGCGACACGATCTCGATGTACCGAGGAGCGTCGTCGGCCGCCTTGGGATCTTTGGCTTGCTTATCGATATAGAGCCCGACGCCCCCGAACTGGCCGGAGGTGATGTCGGTCATGTCGCTCAGCATGTTCTCGTCGAGGAAGACGGAGTAAGGGTCGCCGAGCGCCTCAAACATGCCCTTCATCGCGCCCTCGTAGAGCTTCTTTGCCTCGGGCTGGTCGACATAATTCTGCATGATGAAGCGGAAGGTGTCTCCGAGCTCGCCGACGTAGCGCCGCGAGTCCGAGTCGGCGGTGGGTGCCGCTGCCTGGGCGAAAACCTGCGGGACGGACAGCGCGAGTGCCGACGCGAGGACTACGGCCGCCCCGATGGCGCTCCAGGCTTTCCTATGTCCATTGTCATTAATGCTCATACTGCTGAAGATACCACGAAGATCGGCTTGTGCAACATTCCCGCGCGGACCCGATCTTCTTGACTGCGTCCCCAAGCCCAACTACACTTGCGTCAGTTATGAGACGAAAGCAGTCCACCTCATGGCGGCGATCGCGGAGTCGCTCCGCTTCCTCGCCATCGTGTTTCTGGCCTTCGACATCGGCGGGCTGCTCGGCCCAAGCGTTACGGGCATTGTTCGCTACGCCGCGGCGCCTCAGCTTCTGTTCGCCGCCGGTTTTTTCTTCCTATGGCTCGACCCCAAGCAGTACGTCTCCTTCAGGCCACTGCTGACAATCGGCAAGTTGGCTTCCCTCGTCTGTTTACTTCCCCTGGCCTTAGCCCTGGCCCAAGACCCCAAGACTGCCTATCTCGCCTTCGGCGTGCCGCGATTCGGCGCGATCATTGCCGTCTTCATCGCGGTCGTGGACCTGGGAAGCCTGTCGGTGCTTCTCTTTTCCCGCCCGCTTCCGGACAAGGCGACGGGCGGATCGGGGCCCTCCATCCCGGGGCAGGGCCCCGAAGATATCGAGCGGGTCGAGGGCATGTGATGCGGATCGTACCCATCGCGAGCGGCAAGGGCGGGGTCGGCAAATCGATGGTGGCGGCTAACTTGGCGGTCGCTCTGGGCCAGGCGGGCCGCAGGACCGTGCTGGCCGACCTCGACCTGGGCGCCTCGAACCTCCACCTCATCCTCGGTGTGACGGCGCCCAAGACCGGCATCGGCACTTTTCTCTCGGTCTCGGGGCCTCGCTCGGGGCCGAGCGCGGCCCCGGGCGCCGATTTCGAGAGCATCGTCCTCGATACCGACTACCCCAACGTCCGCTTCATCCCGGGGGACGCGGAAGTGCCGGGTCTCGCGAATATCAAGAGCTCGCAGAAAAATCAGCTGGTCAAACGCCTATCTGTCCCTCGACGCGGACTACCTCGTGCTCGACCTCGGCGCGGGCACGGGATCGAACATTCTCGATTTCTTCCTCATGAGCGCGCACGGGATCGTAGTCACGGCGCCGACGCTCACCGCCACCCTCAACGCCTATCTCTTCCTCAAGAACGCCGTCTTCCGCCTCCTTTATGGCGCCTTCGGGCAGAGGTCGCGGGCATTCGAGCATATGGAGTCCCTGCGCAAGGACGGCGCCTCGCTCAGGACCGCCTACATCCCCGCGATCCTCGACCAGGTGAGGGACATCGACCCGGAGCGTTGGGCGATCGCGAACGACCGGATGGCGAAATTCCGACCGCGCCTCCTTATGAACCTGCTCGAGGATCCCAAGGACGCGGAAAAGGCCTCGAAGATCCGCCGCTCCTGCAAGGAATACCTCAACATAGACATCGAGCACCTCGGCGTGCTATATCGCGACGAGCTTCAAGACGTGGCGCTCGGCAGCCGAATACCGATCATCCGCTACAAGCCCCAGTCGGTGCTCGCCCAGGCGATCTACCGCACGGCCGACAAGCTCATGTCGTCCGAGAACGAAGAGGACATGTCGCTCTCGCTGGCCGAGATCGAGGGCGGCTACCGCACGGCCGAGCTCGAGGCCGAGACGGACTTCGGCCTCAAGGCTCAATATGTCGAGGAGCTGCTCTCCTCCGGCGCGCTCACTACCGGCGAGCTCGTGGAGGCAATCCGCGGGCAGCAGTTCGAGATCGACAAGCTCCGGCGCGAGAACCAGTTCCTCAAATACAAGCTCGCGAAGGCCCTCGAGCAGGGCTTCGGCGGCTAGGACTCCGGACATGGCCCAAAGCGCGGCGAAGGGCGATCTGGTGCTCGCGATAGACGAGGACGAGCTCGAGGCGAGCCTCACCTTCACCCCCGACAAGGACGGGGCGGACTGGACGGTCGAGAAGATCCTGCGCGTCCTCATGGACGCGCGCATCGGCGGCTTCAACCAGAAGCGGGCGGAAGACCTCGTGCAGAAATTCGGCCGGGCGAAGGGCAAGCTCAAGGAGGTCGTGGCCTCGGGGACCGCGGCGGAGCTGCCCCAGCCCGAAATGCCCGAATGGACCGACATGCCCCTGCCGCCCGAGCTCGCCGCTCTTTCAGCGGCCGTCGTGGCCGAGGCTCCGCCGCCCGTCCTCTACAAGGTGAGAGATCGAGTCCGTCAAAGTCGAGAAGACCGTCAGGAAGCCTGCCGTCCTGCCCTTCCTCCCGCCCAAAATCGAGAAAGTCCAAACGGTCGAGCGGCGCGAGAAGCGCGAGCAGGTCTTCCCCGACTCGACCGTCGTCCGCACGGGGTGGGCCCGCCGCGGCGAGCGCGTCGGCATACTCTCGCAAGCGAAGCCCGGAAAAGCGGGCAAGACGATCTATGGGAAGCCGATCATGCCTCCCTCCGACGAGGGCGGCTTCTTCGCCGGCCCTGGCATCCTGAGGAACAAGAGCGAGCTCCTTGCGGACTGGGACGGCGTGGCGAGGATCGGCCAGCGCTGGGTCGACATCGTACCGGTGCCGCAGCACTCGTGGTCGGTCGAGGCGTCGCCCGACGGCGCTACTTTCTTCCTCAATTACACTCCCGGGGACCCTCGCCTTCCCGGCCCCGGTCCGGTGGAGATACTCGAGCGAGCTCGAGAGCTCGGCGCCCCGGAAGACGGCCTCATCGCGCCCGAAGGGGTATTCTCCGCCCTCGAGCAGGCAGGCTCCGCCAAAGAGCCGCTGTTCAGCTGGAGCCTCTCCATCGACAGGGACGCCAAAGTGGAAGTGACCGTCAGCCCGGATGGCGTCAGGGCAAAGCTTTCGATATGGAAAGGCCGGGGAAGAGGAAAGCCCCTCGACCTCTCGATGGTGAGCGCCGAGCTCAAGGCCTCGAGAGTGCGCGGCTTCAAGCCCGATGAGCTCAAGAAGGACGTGCTCGCTTTTTACAAGAGCAAGGACGCAGAGCTTCTCGATTATCCCCTCGCCGAGGGACGCACACCCGAGCGCGGGAAGGGCCGAGCTCTCGCGCTCTGCGTCGCTCTCCTCCCGGAGGACAAGGCATCGGAGCTGCGCCGTCGCCTCGCGGAACAGAGCGGCCTCGCCCAGGCCGTTCCCAGCCTGGCAGAATTTCCGCTCGCCCAGGCGACCAAAGTCGCATGGGTGCAGCTCGGACAGAAGCTGGCCGACTTTCCGCCAGCAGGCTCGGGCCAGGATGGAGTCGACGTCTTCGGCAAGCCGATCCCCGGCATCGCGGGCAACGATCCCTCGATCAAGGCCTACGAGAACATCGACTTCGGCAGGGACAAGCTCGTTGCGACCGCGACGGGCCTCCTGTTCGCCGACGAGATGAACAAGGCCTGGCGGCTTCGAGTCCTGCGCTTCCGCGACTCGAGCATCGACATTTCGATCGCGCCCGACGCGATGTCCGCCGCAGTGAGCCTCGTCGCCGAAGAAGGTTATGGTGCGCCGCTGTCGGTCGAGAGAATCCTCTCGGCCTTATCCGAAAAAGGCGTCAAGCAGGGGCTCGAGCCCTACTCGATCGCGGAGGCGGTCGCTGACGCGCGCGCGGGGAAACCGGTGCCAAAGCGGATCGTGGCGCACGGCCGCGTCCCCCGCGCGGGCGGCAGCGTCGAGGCGATATGGCTGGTGCACAAGGCCTCCGGGGCTCTCTACTCGATCCAATCGGGGGACAGGGCGGACTTCAAGGAACGCGACACGATGACCCGCGTCGAGGCGGGCGACCGCGTGCTCAAGCTCGGAAAGCCGAGCGACTCGGGCGAGGACGGCCTCGACGTGCTGGGGCGACCGGTCAAGGCCGGTGGCGGCGCGCAGACGGCGGCTCCGCCGGAGCACGACGGGACGATTCGCGAGGAGACCGACGAAGACGGATCGACGGTCTACGTGGCGAACGTCGGAGGAGAGCTCGTCGTAGAGGGCATGTTCGGCTCCGGCGGCAGCGTCTCCGTGCGCGAGAAGCTGGCCATCCAAGGCGACCTGGGCCCGGAGACCGGCAACGTGAAATTCCCGGGCCTTGTGCAGGTCTCGGGCTCGGTGCGCTCGGGCTTCTCGCTCATGGCGGGCGGCGACGTCTCGGTCGCCGGGGCCATCGAGGCGTCCCTCTTGTCGAGCGATGGCGCCGTGCGCGTGTCGGAGGGCATAAAAGGCGGCCGCAAGGGAACCATCCGCTCCAGGCTCGGCATCGAGGCAGCCTTCGCGGAGCAGGCTCTCCTCCTCGCGGTCGAGGACATAAAGCTCAAGAGCGGTTGCATCCTCTGCAACGTCAAGACGAACGGCCGGCTGATCATCGCCGCCGAGAAGGGCTCGCTCATCGGGGGCCTGTGCAAGGCGCGCAAAGGCATCGACGTCGCCGTCCTGGGATTCCGAGAACTACGCCAAGACGGAAGTCTCCTTCGGCCAGGACTATCTCGTCGCCGACCAGATCGAGGCCGAGGGGCGGGAGATCGAGAAGCTCAAGGACCTCATCCTCCAGGCCGACAGGACGATGTCCGACCTCGAGAGGGCCGGGGCGGGGCTCGACCGGATACGGCAGGATAAGGTAAAACTGGTCAAGCTCCTCGAGAAGAGGACGCGCCGCATCTTCGACCTGCGCGAGAAATTCGAGGCCCACGTCGCCTCCGAAGTGCGGGTCCGCGGGACGAGTTTTCCCCGGCGTGATCCTCGAGAGCCACAACCGCTTCTTCGAGGTCAGGACGAAGAAGGCCAAGGTCGCCTTCTACCTTCGACCAAGCCCTGGGCCGAATCATCGAACGACCTTTGTAGGAGGGCTCATGCTGGCAGCTATGCAGTTCCCGACCTGGATCAAGCCCGAGATCATCCCCGGCCTGCCCCTCCGCTGGTACGGACTCATGTACGTCGTCGCCTTCGCCGTCTCCTGGTTCCTCTTCCGCTATGAGTCGAGGCGCCGGGACGCGCCCTGGAGCGCCGAGGAGGCCGAAGGCTGGTTCTTCTGGGCCATCGTCGGCCTTCTCGTCGGAGCCCGCATCTTCGGCACCCTCGTCTACGATCCGACCGGCTATTACCGCTCACGGCCTTGGCTGATATTCTGGCCTTTCGATGAGCAATGGCACTTCACCGGCTTCCAGGGCATGTCCTACCACGGTGGCGTCTTCGGCCTGATTGTCGCCACCATGATCTACTGCAGAGCGAGGAGACAGAGCTGGCTCGCCATCGCGGACGTGATTTCGTTGTCAGCACCACTGGGCTATACCTTCGGCCGGCTGGGCAACTTCATCAATGGCGAGCTCTGGGGCAAGGTTACCTCGTCCCCCATCGGCATGATCTTTCCGACCGTGCCCAAGGTCGAGGGGCAGTGGTTCAAGGCGAGCGAGCCTTGGGTGCAGGAGGCGGCCAACAAGGCGGGCATTCCTCTGTCCTCGATGAACGACCTCGTCAATCTCCCCCGTCATCCGTCGCAGCTCTACGAAGCGTGCTTCGAGGGGCTCGTCCTCTGGCTGATACTCTGGTTCTTCGTGCGCAAGCGCGACACTTTCCGGGGCTTAGCAATACGTGAAATCGGTCCAAGGAACGGCACATAACACGTATTGCTATCTTGCAGGCGACCAGGCCTTCCTCGTTCGACGACGTAGCCGTCCGTGTACCGGCCATTCGCGCCACACGAACTTGCGCCGAATCGCTGAGATCGGGCTGATCCGCCTCGTACTCCTTGCTGGTCGCAGCGGGAAGGCGAGCTTCCCACGTGGCGTCGCTATTGCACCGCGCGCATGAACTCGTCGGTGATGAGCAGGGACAGTTGAACTGGCGCAGGCGGCCGTTCTCGCGCTTGGCGCGGATGAACTCCAGGACGTCGGGATGCCCGATGTCGAAGGTTCCCATCTGCGCGCCGCGCCGGCCGCCGGCGGAGGACACCGTGAAGCACATCTTGTCGTAGATATCCATGAACGACAGGGGCCCCGACGTGTAGGCGCCCGCTCCCGACACGTAGGCTCCGCGCGGCCGCAACGTGGAGAACTCGTAGCCGATGCCGCAGCCCGCCTTCAGCGTGAGCCCGGCCTCGTGCACCTTGTTGAGGATGTCGTCCATCGAATCGTGGATGGTCCCCGACACCGTGCAATTGATGGTCGACGTGGCGGGCTTGTGTTCCAGGGCCCCGGCGTTCGACGTGACCCGGCCGGCGGGAATCGCGCCATGGCGCAGCGCCCAGAGGAACGACTCGTACCACTTGTCCCGCTGCTCTTCCGTCTCCACGTCCGCGAGGGCGCGCGCGACGCGCTTGTACGTATCGTCCATCGACTTGTCGATGGGCGAGCCGTCCTTCGCCGTCAGTCGGTATTTCTTGTCCCAGATGTCCAAGGACGCTTCCTGGAAGGAATGGCGTCGATGTCCTTCGGGCTTTCTATTACGACGGTATTCATGAATCCGGCGTTTTCACTGTTTTTTTCCCCTATCTTGAAGTCAACGGGATTCCGGATGTACAGGTTAAAGTAATATGTGCGGCAGCTCAAGGAGCCGCGAGCCTGACCGGTTTGCCTGCCTGCCCTCGTTCTCCCCGACAGGGCAGGTCCCTAACCCCTCCCCCCACCGCGGACCACAACTCGTCGCGCGCGAACACAAGATCTTGTCGGGGTCAAAAGCCTAATGAGCGTTCACGGACCCGTCAAGATTGAAATCCATATTTTGTCTGGATCAGTTTTGATCCAGCATTTTTCATGGTCTTACGACATTATCCGCGGTAATGTACCCAATATTTTTTCCAGCCACGCCCGCCCTTGTGACGCTCGCTGACAACCCCAAGATCCGCGCCCAGCGGGACGACAGGTTTTGCGACAGCCCTACCCACAGGCGCGCGGCTCACCGGTCTGATTCTGATGGCGACCGGCTCTCAGGCTGGAAGCGTCAAAATGGCGCAACCCACGTTCCGTGGCGGTGCCCGCGGTGTCCCGCCGGCCGCCGAGGGAGCCGCGCCCGCACGCTCTCTCAGATCAGCACGCGGGGGCCTGCACCTTGTTTTCTGGCGCCCAGCCGTCGATTTTCCGAAGGCCCGGCGCGCGTCGCGAGCTCACGCCGACAGCCCGAAACCAACACCGGCGCTCCTGAAGGCGGTGTCGGCGCTCTTGAAAGCGCGGTACACCAGCCTGACACATTCGTGAGCAGCGCGACAGCGCACGGATTTTTAAACGAGCTTCTAGCTCCCACTTTTGAGGAGATCATCATGACCATTCTTCGTTACGAGCCCTTGGGCGCTCTTCGACGCTCGGCTGCATGGAGCAGCTCGATGGCGCCTTCAACCACATGCTGACGCCGGGCAGTCCGCGAGCGTCAGCTGGATCCCGCACGTCGACGTCCGCGAGGAGGCAGACCGCTTCGTGGTCGCGGCCGACCTGCCGGGTGTCGAAAGCAAGGATATTGAGATCACCGCCGACAAGGGCGTGCTGACGATCCGCGGCGAGCGCGGCTCGGAAGAAAACCTCGACCCCGGGCTCGAGCGCATCGAGCGCGCGCGTGGCAACTTCGTGCGCCGCTTCAGCCTGCCCGAGAGCGCGGACGCCGAGGCGATCAAGGCCAGCCACGTGAACGGTGTGCTGGAGATCAGCATTCCGAAGCGCCCGCAGGCAGCCGCGGAAGATTACTGTCCAGCCTCGCCCAAGCTGCAGGTCCCGCGGGGATCTGCTGACACACTGACGGTCCCTCCGGCGGCGCCCGCGCGCCGGAGCCGTCTTCTGTCGCATCGCGGGGTTACGTTCAACGGCCCACCCATGCGGGCTAGAATCATCGGGCATGAGACGCGCACTTCCTGCCCTCACCCTGATCGTAGCCGTAGCGGTGACGCCCGCCTTTGGGGGCATTCCGCCGGCGGTCGGCGACAGACCGGTCCCCTCGCTTGCACCCATGATCAAGATCGCATCGCCCGCGGTGGTGAACATCGCGACTCGCGGCACTTTGACCGAGCGCGTGCCGCGGAACAATCCGCTGCCCGAGGATCCGTTCTTCCGGCGCTTCTTCGAGGCGCCGAAGAGCCCACCGTGCGGCAGCGCCAGTTTCAAAGCGCCGGATCCGGCGTCATCATCGATGCGCGCAAGGGCTATATCGTCACCAACCGCCACGTCATCGAGAACGCCAGCGAGATTACCGTGACCCTGCTCGACACCCGGCGGTTCCCGGCCGAGGTGGTCGGGAGCGATGAGGGCACCGATATCGCGGTGCTCAAGGCGCAGGAACCGCACCTCGTCGAGATGCCGCTCGGCGATTCATCGCACTCTGGAGGTCGGCGACTGGGTGGTCGCGATCGGCAACCCGTTCGGCCTCAAACACACCGTTACGTCGGCATCGTCAGCGCGCTCGGGCGCACCGGAGTAAATCCCCATGGCTACGAGGACTTCATCCAGACCGATGCGTCGATCAATCCGGGCAATTCCGGCGGAGCACTGGTGAACCTTCAGGGCGAGTTGATCGGCATCAATTCCGCAATCCTCGCCTCGCGACGACGGCGGCAACATCGGCATTGGTTTCGCCATCCCGGTGAACATGGTCAAAGCCGTGATGCAGCAGCTCATCACCTACGGCGCGGTAAAGCGCGGCCAGCTGGGCGTCAGCATGTACGCCGTGACCCCGGAGATGGCGCATTCCCTCGGACTCACGGTTTCGACCGGCGCGCTGGTCTCGCAGGTGCTGCCGGGTTCGGCAGCCGACAGGGCCGGGGTGCGCACCGGCGATGTCGTCACCTCGGTGAACAGCCAGCCGAGTGAAATCCAACACTGACCTGCGCAACGCCATCGGACTGATGCGCGTCGGCCAGCCGGTCGAGATCGGCCTGATGCGTGACGGCAAGCCGGTCAAAGTGACGGCGGTGCTGGCCGCGCCGTCCGACGGCGGCGGCGCGGCGCAGAGCGGCCACTGAAACGCGCGTCCACGCGCTGGCAGCAGGAGGCAGCAGCGTGAACATCTGTGTACTGGGCGGGAGCGGCTTCGTCGGTACCGGAGCTCGTCACGCGCCTGGCGCTCGCCGGCCACTGGGTGCGCGTGCCGAGACCCGCAATCTGGCGCGCGCGCAGCGACTGCGGGTGCTCGATACGGTCGAGCTGCGCGTCGCCAATGTGCACCAGATCTCTCCGCCCTCGGACGGCTGTTCACCGGCTGCGATGCGGTGATCAACCTGGTCGGCATCCTGAACGAGCGCCGCGGCGCGAGCTTTCACGCCGCGCACACCGAGCTGGCGGCCAAGGTGCTGGCCTGCGGCGCGCGCCGCCGGCGTCGCGCGCATCCTGCACATGAGCGCACTCGGCGCCGACCCGCACGCCCCCAGCGATTACCTGCGCACCAAGGGGGCGGCCGAGGCACTGTTGCGCGCCCCGCCGCCGCACCCCGAGAGCCCGCACCCCGGCGTGACGATCTTCCGCCCGAGCGTGATCTTCGGGCCGCGCGACTCGCTCACCAACCGCTTCGCCGGGCTGCTGCGCCACACGGCGGGCCTGCGTTGCCGCTGGCGCGCGCCGGCACGCGCTTCGCGCCGGTGTACGTGGGCGATGTCGCGGCAGCCTTCGTACAGGCGCTCGCCCGGCGCGTGAGCGTCGGTGCGACCTACGAGCTGTGCGGGCCTGAGGTCATGACGCTCGCCGACATCGTGCGTCTCACGGCGCGCGTCGCGCGGCTGCCCATGCCGGATCATGCCGCTGCCGAACGCGTTGGGATCGCTTCAGGGGCTCGTCATGGGTCTGCTGCCGGGCAAGCCGTTCTCTCTCGATAACTTCCGCTCGCTCAGCATCGACTGTGTATGCCGCCCGGACGGCTTCGCGCCCCTGGCCATCCGGCCGCAGGGCATGCTCGCAGTGCTGCCCGCCTATCTCGGCGACGACGACCCCGCAGGCACAGCTCGAGGCGCTGCGCCGGAACGGGGAGGAAACTGGGGCGCTCGGCCAGCACCTCATCCGCCGAAGGCGCGGCTCTGCTGAGTCCGGTATGCTGCGCTGTCGCACAGACGAGTGTGCCGCTGCGCCCCGCGGCTCATCCGCCAGCCGGCGCACCGCCGCGTAGAAGCGCGTCAGATCTCCGCCGTGCGCCGCGAGCAGCCGCCGGAAACCCGGCACGCAGTCGTAGTAGGTCGCGACCGAGGCGAGCTGCGCGTTGTTGAGTCCCGTCAGGACCCACTCGTCGTATACCGGGTAGCGCATCCCCTTCGCGGCGCTCCAGCGCCTCGATGTCCGCGGCGAGGTCCGCGAGAATCCGCGCCTTGCCGGCGCGCATCTGCGCGGGCGTGCGGCCCGAGGCGTACAGCGCCGCCAGT
>CAWHFT010000267.1:0-6824 GCA_963828175.1 uncultured Spirochaetota bacterium | reverse complement strand
GGGGAGGTCCTGCATCCGAAGCTCATCGGAGTCAAGCTCACCGGGCGCCTGGGGGGCTGGACCAGTCCCAAAGACGTGATCCTCAAGCTCCTCGGGATGCTTACCGTCAAGGGCGGGACCAACAAGATAGTCGAGTACTTCGGCGATGGGGCGGCCGCCCTGTCCTGTACGGGGAAAGCCACGATCTGCAACATGGGCGCGGAGCTGGGCGCCACGAGCAGCCTCTTCCCCTTCGACGAGCGCATGGCGGCCTATCTGCGCCGCACGGATCGGGCCGAGCTGGCCGACCTGGCCGAGGCCAACGCGGCGAGCCTGCGAGCAGACCCCGAGGTCCTGGCCGATCCCGCCAAATACTTCGACGAGCTCGTGGAGATCGACCTCTCCGCGCTCGAGCCGCAGGTAGTGGGTCCGCACACTCCCGACCTGGTGCGCGAAGTCTCGGCCTTGGGCGAGGAAGCGACCTCCAAGGGCTGGCCCTTGGAGCTCAAGGCCTGCCTGATCGGCAGCTGCACCAACTCGAGCTACGAGGACCTGAGCCGGGCCGCCAGCGTCGTCCGGCAGGCGCTGGGCGCCGGGCTCCGCCTCAAGGCGCCCCTTTACGTCTCGCCAGGCTCCGAGCGAGTCTACCAGACCGTAAAGCGCGACGGCATACTCGACGTATTCATCGAGGCCGGGGCAATCGTCCTCGCCAACGCCTGCGGCCCCTGTATAGGCCAGTGGCAGCGCATCGGCTCGGAACCAGGCCGGCCTGACAGCATTCTTTCCAGCTTCAACCGCAACTTCCCCGGGCGCAACGACGGGGTGATGGAGACCCATAGCTTCCTCGCCGGTCCCGAAGTGGTCGCGGCCTTCGCGTTCGCGGGACGGCTCGACGCGGATCCGGTCGCCTCGGCCCTGGAGGGCGGCTTCCGCTTCAAAGAGCCCCTGGGCTCGGAGCTGCCCGAAGGCGGCTTCGCGGCGGGGGACGCGCTCTTCGTGCCGCCCGCCGAGGACGGCGGCGGCCTCTCGGTCGCGGTGGCGCCCGACAGCGAGCGTCTGGCTCTCCTCGAGCCCTTCCCCGCCTGGGACGGCGAGGATTTCGAGAACCTGCCCATCCTCCTCAAGACGCGGGGCAAGACCACTACCGACCACATCAGCCCAGCCGGCAAGTGGCTACGCTTCCGCGGCCACTTGGACAGGATCAGCGACAACATGTTCGCCGGCGCCCTCAACGCCTTCACGGGCGAGGTCGGCAAGGGCGTGGATCCAGTCACGGGCGAGCCGGGCCGGACCTTCAGCGCGATCGCGCGAAACCTGAAGGCGAAGGGCCTGGGGAGCGCGGTCGTCGGCGACGACAATTACGGCGAGGGCTCGAGCCGGGAGCATGCGGCGATGAGCCCGCGCTACCTCGGAGTCAAGGTAGTCCTCGCCCGCAGCTTCGCGCGCATCCACGAGACGAACCTGAAGAAGCAAGGCATCCTGCCGCTCACCTTCGCCGATCCGACGGACTGGGAGAAGGTGGAGGCTTCGGACCGCCTCAGCGTGCCCGCTCTGGATAGCCTGGCGCCGGGGAAGGCTCTGAGCCTCGTGCTACGCAAGGCGGACGGTTCCGAACTGAGCATCCAGGCTCGGCATACCTTGACCGCCGGACAGATCGCCTGGTTCCGGGCCGGCTCGGCCCTCAACGCCCAGGCTCGCCAATAATCGCATCGCGTATCGACACCAGGAGGATTCTATGAGCGATAACGCCAAGCTCACAGTCGGTGGCAAGACCTACGAGTTTCCGATCATCGAGGGAACGGAGCATGAGCTCGCTGTCGATTTCCGCGAGCTGCGGGCGAAGACGGGCTACCTGTCCTTCGACGAGTCCTACGGCAGTACCGGAAGCTGCCAGTCCAAGATCACCTTCATCGACGGCGAGAAGGGTGTCCTTCGCTTCCGCGGCATCCCCATCGAGGAGCTCGCGATGGGGTGCTCGTTCGTCCAGGCGGCCTACCTCATCATCTTCGGAAGGCTGCCGACCGAGCCGGAGCAGGGGCGATTCTCCGACCTCCTCACCAAGTACCAGACCATCCACGAGGACATGAAGTTCCATTTCGAGGGATTCCCCTCGTCTGCCCACCCCATGCCCATACTTTCCGCGATGATCAACGCGGCCGGCTGCTTCATTCCGGAGCTCACGAGCAGCTACAACCCGGAGAAATTCGAGCAGCAATCCGCGCAGCTTCTCTCCCAGGTGCGAACGCTGGCCGCCTACGCCTATCGCAAGAGCCGGGGGCTGCCCTTCATCTATCCCAGGAAAAAGTACCGCTACACCGAGAACTTCCTCCATATGATGTTTTCTAACCCGGACGAGGATTACGAGCTCATCTCCGCTGTCGTCGACGCGCTGGACCTGATATTTCTCCTGCACGCCGATCACGAGCAGAACTGCTCCACCAGCACGGTGCGCATGGTAGCCTCGAGCCAGGCGAATCTCTTCGCCAGCGCCGCGGCGGGAGTCTGCGCGCTCTGGGGCCCGCGCCACGGGGGGGCCAACCAAGCGGTCATCGACATGCTGGAGGAGATACGTAAGGACGGCGACGACGGGTCGCGCTTCCTCGAGAAGGTGAAGAACCAGACGGGCGCCAAGCTCGCCGGGTTCGGCCATCGCGTGTACAAGAACTACGACCCACGCGCCAAGATCATCAAGCTGCGATGCGACGAAGTCATGTTGCGGCTCGGGCTCAGCGATCCCCTCCTGGACATCGCCAAGAAGCTGGAGGAGACGGCGCTCCACGACGATTTCTTCCTGTCCCGCAAGCTCTACCCGAACGTGGATTTCTACAGCGGACTAATCCTGAAGGCCATCGGGATACCCGTGGAGATGTTCACGGTGATCTTCGCGATCGGGCGCATGCCGGGTTGGATCGCCAACTACAAGGAAGTGATGGAAGACCCCGATAGCCGCATTTACCGGCCTCGGCAGGTGTACCAGGGGCCGATCCTCAATCATTTCGTGCCCCTTCACGACCGGGACAAGCACTAATAGGCCCCGCCAGGGCCATACTCCTAAGGCAGAAGAAACAGCTTCGAAGTCGCCTCGCCTATGGCGCCCATGAGCGGGCCCGGGAAGAGGCCGAGGCAGAAGATTCCGACGCAGGCGGCGACGAGGACGGCCTTGACCGGGAACGCAATGCGGATCCGCGGCCTCGGATCTCCCGCGCCGACCTCGGGGGTCGCGCCGACCCTGGAGGCCGGCTCGCTGATGTACATCTTCCTGATCAACGACAGGTAGTAGAAGAGCGACACGACGCTGTTCAGCGAGGCCACGATCACCAGCCAGAGGTATCCTCTCTCCATCGCCGCGGCGAAGAGGTAGAACTTGCCCAGGAAGCCCGCCAGCGGGGGGATGCCGGCGAGCGAGAGGAGGGCGAAGGTGAACGCGAGGGCCAGGGCTGGCTCGCGTCGAGCGAGACCCGCGTAGGCGTCCATCTCGTCCGAGCCTACGGCCGACGAGAAGGCGACGACCGCGCCGAAGGCGGCGAGGTTCGACAGGGTGTAGACGAAGAGGTAGAAGACTACCGCGACGGTGCCGGACGAGACGGTCCCGAGGAAGCCGACGAGGATGTAGCCGGCCTGGGATATGGAGGAGTAGGCGAGCAGGCGCTTCATGCTTCGCTGCGGGATCGCGGCGAGATTGCCCACGGTCATGGACATCACGGCTCCGACGACCACCAGAGGCTCCCAAAATTGGCGGAGGTCGACGAAGGCGTAGGTGAAGAGCCTGATGGCGAAGACGAAGCCCGCCGATTTGGAAACGACGGAGATGAAAGCCGCCACCGGAGTCGGGGCGCCTTGGTAGACGTCCGGGGCCCAGACGTGGAGCGGGACCATGGATATCTTGAAGCCGACGCCGAGGAGGAGGAGGACTGCGCCCGCGACGAGGAGAGGGCCGGGCCCGGCGGCACCGCTCGCGGAAGCGCTACAGGCGGTGCGGATCGCGTCCAGGGTCGTGGCGCCGGTGCCGGCGTAGACGAGGGCGATGCCGTAGAGGAGGACGCCCGAGGACAGGGCGCCGATCACCAGGTACTTGATGCCCGCCTCGAGGGACAGGTCGTCGGTCTTGGCGAGCGCGGCCAGGCCGTAGAGGCTGACCGCCGAGGTCTCGAGGCCGACGTACATCGTGACGAGGTCCTTCGAGGAGACCAGGACCATCATGCCGAGGGTCGCGCCGAGGATGAGCGCTGCATAGGCCCCGTGGTACTTGCGCTTGATGGGCAGCGCGCGCAGGGAGATTCCGCCCGTGAGGAGCGCGCCGAGGGCGATGACGATCTTCGCGATCCAGGACAGGCCGTCCGCCTCGTAGGCGCCGTTGAAGTAGCTGCCATCGCCGCGCGCCGCGACGGCCATCGCGACGATGAGGGCCATGCCCGCGGTGAAAACGGCCCAGATGCCGTTGGTGCCGCGTCGGGACAGCATGTCGACGACGAGGACCAGGACGATGAGGCAGGCGACCGCGATCTCGACCGAATAAGGCAGCAGGATCATGTCGTTCATCCCCCGATTCCCGCCGCGATCGGCGCCACCGCGGACCCTATGAGTCGCAAGAAGGGAAGCGGGTAGAGTCCGACCACGAATATGAAGATCATTAGAAGGCCGAGCGCCGCGATCTCCACGCGGTTGGCGTCGGCGAAGGCGACTTCGTGCGCGAGGCGCGGAACGCCGAAGAAGAGCCGCTGCACCAGGCGAAGGACGTAGAACGCCGTGATCACGAGCCCTGAGGTGCACAAGATCGCTATCGCAGGATAGGCCCGGAAGGCGCCGAGGAAGACGGCGAGCTCGGCGGGGAAGCCTGAGAGGCCCGGCAGGCCCAAGGACGTCAGGCCCGTGAGGATGAAGAAGCCGGCGAGTATGGGCATGCGCGCCGCCAAGCCGGCCTGCTCGCCGATCAGCCGCGTATGGGTGCGTCCGTAGATCATGCCGACCAGAGCGAAGAAGAGGCCGGTCATGATGCCGTGCGAGAACATCTGCAGCACGGCGCCCGAGATCGAGGTCTGGTTCGCCGAAGCGAGGCCGAGCATGACGATGCCCATGTGGCTTACGCTCGAGTAGGCCACTATGTATTTGAGGTCGGTCTGGGCGACGGCGCCCAGGGAGCCGTACACGATGTTGACCGTCGCCAGGATGGCGACCGCCGGCAGCCAGAACCGGGCGCCGTCGGGCAGGAGGGTCATGGGCACGATGAGGCAGCCGTAGGCGCCGAGCTTCATGAGCACGCCGGCGTGGAGCATCGAGACGGCGGTGGGGGCGGAGGCGTGGCCGTCGGGCGACCAGGTATGGAAGGGCCATAGGGCGCCGAGGATGGCGAAGCCGAGGAAGAGGATGGGGAAGAATATCCGTTGAAAGGTGGTATCGAAGGCGGCCTTACCCAGCACGTCGATGTCGAGGCTGTGCGTTCCCGAAGCGAAGTAGAGGCCCAGGATGCCGGCCAGTATCAGCGCAGCTCCCCGCCATGAGGTAGAGCGTGAGCTTCATGGCCGCGTATTCCTTCTTGCCGGTCCCCCAGATCCCGATGAGGAGGTACATTGGGAAGACGGCCACCTCGTAGAAGAGGAAGAAGAGGAAGAGGTTCCAGGACATGAACACGCCGAATACGCCCGTGGTGAGCGTGAGCAGGAGGATGAAGAACTCCTTCTGCCGGTACTCGAGGGCCCAGGATGCCAGCACTCCCGCCGTGATGATGACGCCGGAGAGCAGGAGGAGCAGAACGTTTATGCCGTTCACGCCGACGAAATAGGAGATTCCCAGGCCGGGAATCCAGGGTACGCGCTCGACGAACTGCAGGCCGCCCGCCGCGCGGTCGTAGCCGAAGAAGAGCCAGAGGGCGATGACGAGGGTCCCTATGGAGAAGGCGAGGGCGACACCGCGGATCGCGTTGCGGTACTTGCCGGGTATGCAGAAGAGGACGAGGACGGCCGCGAGGGGAAGGCCATAGAGGCAGGTGAGCAGGGGAAAGCTCATCGGATGACCCCGCGGACGAACAGGAACGTCAGGACCGCCGCCATGGCGCACAGCACGATCAGGGCGTAGCTTTGGACCTTGCCCGTCAGGCTGCGCCTCAGGACCCCTCCGCCGGCTCGGGAGGCCCACCCCACGAGGTTCACCGCGCCGTCGACGACGTGCCGGTCGAACCAGGCTATGACCGCGGTCCCGGTGAGGAAGAGGCCGCGGATGACAAGCATGTAGAACTCGTCGACGTAGAGTCTATGCGCCAGGGCCGTGTGGACGGGGCCGAGACGCCTGAGCGGATCGGTCGCGGCGCCGCGCCGGTAAAGGAGAAAGGCCGAGAGGATGCCGGCGAGGGCAATGCCGTTCGAAGTCAGGAGCATCGGGATGTCCAGATCCGAGGCGCGGGCCGCGGCGGGCTCGAGGAAGCCATGTATGTTCACGGGCAGCCACGGGGCGCCGATGAAGCCCAGGAAGGCCGCGAGCAGGGCGAGGATCACGAGAGGGACGGTCATGACCGGCGGCGACTCGTGGGCGTGCGCGGCCTGGTGGCCCTCGGCCTCGCGGGCCTCCGCCTTGGGGCGGCCCGTGAACGCGACGAAGAACACGCGCGACATGTAGAAGGCCGTCAGGAAGACCGTGATCATCGCCATCGCGTAGAGACCGCCGTGGCCGCTCGCCAGGGTGGCCTGGAGGATCTCGTCCTTGCTCCAGAATCCGGCGAGCGGAAAGATCCCGGCGATCGCGAGCACGGCCACGAGGAAGGTCGCCGCCGTGACGGGCATGCTCTTTCGCAGGCCGCCCATCCGCCAGATGTCGTTCGTGCCCAGCGCGTGGATGACGCTTCCGCCCCGAAT
>CAWHFT010000266.1:0-9465 GCA_963828175.1 uncultured Spirochaetota bacterium | reverse complement strand
TATCAGCTATATTTCTTGATTCTTTCGTTTAGCTTGAATATGAAGTCTACAACACTTTTTTTGTGATCAATCAGCTTGAACTCCCTCATGTCATCTCTACTTGAGTTCGCGATCTCATCCCGTATTATTTCATACCCATCTCGAATGTCTTTATCAACGAGGAGGAGGTGGTTGACTGCTTTCTGCTCAAGCTCCGTTCCAGCCCTAATGAAGAGGCCGAAGTCGATCACCTTGTCGATCATTCCAATGAGGTCTTTGCTGTAGTCGATCGTCTTCTTGTCTTTCAGATGCTGAACACCGGTCCCACTTTCTATGAACTGTTTCAACCTCTTCCTCGTAATTGCGATAGTGTAGTAGTCGCCATTGGGGTCGAAGTTGAACTCGCTTGTTATGTCCTTGAGCATTATGTAGTTCAGTTTATTGATTCCGGCGATGCAGGTCATTAGATCATTGACCGTGAAGAGATATGTGTTCAGCGACTTCAGTAGTTCGAAGTGCATCTCTCGCTTTGATTTCCTTTTCTTGGCTTCTTGAGACTCGGTATCCCAAGAATGCTGCAAGGAAGGCCGATAGCACGGACTCCATCGGCGTAACCGTTTGGAACATCCTCCAACGGCGTCACTTGTCCCGCTTGTTTCAAGCTGGTCCAAGTATTTGGCGAGTATGTTTGGATCGACTGGGTAGTACATTTAGGGTTCCTTCGCTCCCCACCAATTCATGCTCATTCTCCGCAACAGGACACGGATCTCTTGCCCGCTGGCTTGGCAGGATGGTTATCGTTATCATCGGGAGAAATGCACGGCATAGTTAGTGCATTCTTTATCAAATGCTCTTTACTATTCGGCGTAGGAGTACTTGAATAGGGGCTCGCGTACTATTCTCTATCCGATACAGCAATCTGCTCTTCACGTCGTTATCGGACTTCCGACATATTTCGACCCATGAACTTACCCTGATCGTTGTTGTGGCCAAGCGCATAGTTACCGATTCGGCTTCGTCGACGATTCGTTCGACTTCTTCTGCGTTGAGATCATAAGGCCAATTCATTCCAAGACTTGCCATTTATTTTCCTCCATTGTTTATGATGGTGGCTGACGTCCATTAGTCTTAAGGCTCTTCCTACCTAGTCCAGGAATCGATCATTTCCGAGATGATCTTCTGCTTGTCGTCCGGCAAGGTGCGGAGCTTCGCCCACTGGCGCTCGATCTTCGGCACAGGCCCGCGCTTTCGTGGCTTGGATGCGTCCACTGCCGGTACTAGCTCTTCACCGCGACATGCAAGGCTTCCGCCACCTTGAGGAGCACGGGGAGGGGCATTCTCGACGCCCGGTTTCATACGAGGCGATCACCGGCTGCCGTAGCCCCACCTCCTTCGCCAGTTCCTCCTGGGTCATATCCGTTCCCTTGCGGAGCTTGGCGATATGGGCCCCCAACTCGACGAAGAAGTCTTCCGTCTCATGCCTAATCATACGAGGCGGATTATATACCCGGTTCGGTAGGGGATTGACATTATGCCGAAATGGCATATTATGCGAGGTGAATTAATACCCCTTGACAAGTTTTTGTAGGGGTAGAGAAGCCCCTGGTAGTCGTTTCCCTTAGCTTGGCGGCAAGGACGGCTCTCAGGGGCGGCACACAACGAGGAGCTCTCGTCATGTCGCACGAATATTCTACCATCAGTGCCGCGTGTCGTCAGCCTCCTCAGATACAAGGAGGACCCATGGACCACGCCGACGTCACCGACCTCTACCAGGCTTCCTACCTCATCATGAAGGGCTGCACCCTCGACTCGATCGAATGTATCCCCACAGGCAGCTCGATCTCCTGCCGCATGAGTTTCTCCGGGCCTGAGCTCGCCTCAGCACCAGGACGCCTACTTCGCCCACGCGGCCGTCGTAAACCTCTACGCATTTCGCTCGGCCTACAACCAGGTCAACAGCTTCGTCCACCAGGCCAAGAAGAGCTACGACATGCGCCGCCGCACAGGGGAGGTCCTATGACCCGTCCTGTGGACATCCGCACGACCCGTACCGGCGAGCTCGCGGCCGCCGCCTTCTACTTCGCCCACGGCCTCAACTTTCAAACGTTCGAGATGAAGTCTCCCGAGGGTCACGGCGGAGCCTCCAACATTAACTTCGTCTTCTCTGGCGGTCCTGATGTCACGGCCCTTGCCGACCAGTTCTACAACGACAACCCCGATGTCTCGCTCGCCGAGATCAAGACCTTCGTCGCCGTTCTCTCCCGCTCGCCTACGTTCCCGCTCCCTCGCGGAAGGGGGCACCCGATGAAGCGCCGTATCGTCGTTATCACGAACCAGAAGGGTGGGGTCGGCAAGACCACCCTGACCCGCGAGCTCGGCCTCGCGCTCGCTTCTTCAAACATCAAAGTTCTCCTCGTGGACTCCGATCCCCAGGGCAATCTTACCCGGAGCCTCGTCGATATCGATGATCCTGATATCTTCGCCGGACAGCATGGCTCTGCAGAGCTCGCCGCCGGCCTCGAAGGTGAGGAAGCCGAGCCCTACAACCTCAGGCCTAACGTCGATCTTCTTTCCGGTGGACGATCCTTGTCCTTCTTCGAGCGCCGCTACTACGGCGAGGTCGATTGCTACCACAGGCTCCGCAAGCTCCTCGCTCAGAATCGCTTCGACTCCTACGACCTCGTCCTCATCGACACCCCGCCGTCATTGGGCATCCTCACCGTCAACGCCCTGGCGGCCGCCGATGGCCTGGTGATCCCCATGAGCCCCGCCCAGTACACGATGCAGGGCACCAACGAGCTTCTCTCCACGGTCTCGAAGTCTAGGGAGACCCTCAATGACGAGCTCTCCATCATCGGGACCATCATCAACGCCTACGACCCTGTTCCGACCATCGTCAAGGAGATCGTCCAGGAGATTCGCTCTTCCTTCGGAGACACCTGCTTTCAGTCCTACGTGACGAAGTCCATTCGCATCGAGGAAGCTATCGCCGAGCGTAAGGGCCTCGTCGAGCTCTCTGGCTCGCAATGGCAGAAGTGCCGAGACGAGATCATCGCCGTCGCCTCGGAGCTTTCTGGGAGGCTCTGGCCATGAGCAAGCTCAAAGGCCGACCGACCCTCGCCGTGGATGGATTCCTCGAAGAACTTGAGAAGGACGAGCTCAAGAAGAGGACTGACCTCGTGGCCCTCTTCGAGTCCTTCGGCGTTTCCCTAACCAAGAAGGGCGCAAGCTACATGGGGCTCTGTCCCTTCCACAAGGACACGAACCCGAGCCTCTCGGTCGATCCCGTCAAAGGGCTCTACCACTGCTTCGGCTGTGGTGAATCCGGCGACGCCATCGAGCTCGTGAAGAAGCTCAAGAGCGTCTCCTTCCGCGAGGCGGTCTCCTACCTCAAGGCCGAGGCGAGCATGCTCCACGTCTCCTCACGGCCGCTCTCCGAGGCCGTCATCCCTGTCCCGACCGCTTCGCCGATTCCTTCTTCAAGCACCGAAGATGAAGAGCCTCGATACCTCGCCTCTCGTGATCCCGAGTGACGCCCTTCATCCTCGACGCCGTCGCCGCTCGCTACGATGCAGAACCTCGCCGAATCAGAGGCCGCCCGGTCCTACCTCGAAGGCCGACATCATATGGGCGCCCGATGTCCTTCGTCGCTACCACGTCGGCTACTCCGATGGAGTCGCTCGCCGATCTCCTCGGCGACGCCGACCACGAGGCCCTTGTCGTCCTCGGGCTTCTCTCCGCCGATGGTCGCGAGCACTTCGCCCGCTGTCATCGTCGTTCCCCTCTACGATGCTGATACCCATGTTGTAGGCTTCTACGGCCGCCGCGTCGATCCTGATGCACAGCCCAGCCCACCTCTACCTCAAGGGGCCGCATAAGGGCCTCGTGAACCGCGAGGCGGCGAAGGTCTACCGGGACTGCATCATCCTCACCGAGGCCGTCCTCGATGCCCTGTCCCTCGAAGTCCTCGGCATCCACAACGTGATCCCCTGCTACGGCGTGAACGGCTTCACGCCCGAGCACCAGGCGCTTCTCGTAGGCGAACGGGTGCAGAAGGTCGTCATCGCCTTCGATGCCGATGAGGCCGGCCGCGCGGGCGCTCAGGCTCTCGCGCTTCGCCTAACGTCCCTCGGCCTCACCGTCGCTACCATCGAGCCGGACCACGGCAAGGACTGGAACGAGTGGCTCACCGCGGGCGGCACCGCTGAAGCCTTCCAGGTTCTCCTCGCGGCCGCGAAGAGCGTTCAAGCAGCCCAGACGACCGAGACGCCGACCGCCGCTACGCCGCCGAAGCCCGACGCCCTCACGATGACGAAGGACTCCGGCCGTTACCTCTTCACTCGTGCAGGCGTATCCACGCCGGTTCGCTACCGACTCACCGGGGTGCGCGAGACCTTCTCCGCATCGCTCCGGGTGAGCATGCGCGCCGAGCTCATCGGGACTACGGAAGGGGAGGAGAAGGCCCGCGAGGATACGCGCCGCGCCTACGTCGATACCGTGGACCTCTACTCGGCCCGCTCCCGTGCTCTGTATGCTCAGGCCGCCTCATCGATCGGCCTTGAAGACTCCCCACGTCGAGCGCGACCTCCTTGCCATGCTCGACCTCACTTGAAGCCGAGCGCGACGCGCGCCTGTCGTCTTCCGAGCCCGGTCCCCACGTCATCACCGAAGAGGAACGCCGCTCAGGCCTTGAGCTCCTGTCCTCGCCCGACCTCATCTCTCGCATCGAGGCCGACCTCGGGACCGTCGGCTACGTCGGCGAGCCCGTCAACAAGCTTCTCCTCTACCTCGCCGCCACGAGCCGCAAGATGCCCGATCCTATTTCGGTCATCGTCTCCAGCCAGTCCGCCTCGGGCAAGTCCTACCTCATCGATACCGTGAAGGCCCTCATGCCCGAGGAAGATGTCGTCTCCATGACGAGCCTCTCCGACCAGGCCCTCAACTACATGAGCGAGGACGGCCTTCAGCACAAGTTCCTCGTCATGGGCGAAGCTGTTCATAGTCATTCCGTCGAGCACCAGATACGCGAGATGCTCTCCGCCAAGGAGCTCTCCCGCCTCGTGGCCGTCAAGGACGAGAAGACCGGCAAGCTCTCCTCGAAGCTCGTCCGTAAACCCGTTCTCGTGTCACTCGCCATGAGCACCACGACGACCGACGTGAACCCCGAGAACGCCAGTCGCTTCTTCGTCGTCTCCACCGACGAGTCCGAGTCGCAGACCAAGGAAGTCCACCGCGTCCAGCGGACGAAGTACACCCTCCAGCGCATCGCCGTTCGCGAGGACGAGAAGCCGGCCATCATCGCTCGCCACCGCGCAGCCCAGCGCCTTCTTCGGCCCCTCGCCATCGTGAACCCCTACGCCCAGCTCCTCGGCTTCCCCGCCCGCATGATGCGTACCCGCCGCGACAATGAGCGTTTCCTCGACCTCATCGCCGCCGTCTGCTTCCTCCGCCAGTATCAGAAGAACGTGAAGTCGGACGAGCACGGCCGCGAGTACGCCCTGTGCGACCTTACCGATTACGAGATCGCCCATCGCATTATGTCCGCCATCCTTCCCTTGACCCTCTCGAACTTCCCGCGCGCGGCCTCTGACCTCTACGCTTCCTTCCGCGCTCTTGTGAAGCTCCAGGCCGAAGCCGAAGGCCTCTTCCGCGTCGAGGTCGTCATCTCTCAGCGTGAACTCCGTGAGTCGACGGGCCTCTCTCAGCTATCGTCAAGCGCGACCTCCGTACGCTCTGCGACTACGAGTACCTCGTCGAGTCAGGGTCCTTCCAACGCGGCGCCCGTCGGGGCTATCGTCTTGCCGAGGACCAGGAGCTCTCCCTCGTGGACCTCTCCTCGATCCCGACCCCTACGGAGCTTTAAGCTTCTATCGCGGCCGCTGGCCTGGACACTCCAGAATGTCTAAAGTGGGTCGAGTGGGTCAAGTGGGTCCGAAGTGGGTCAGACCCTCTTTTCGGGGGTCTAACTCTTTACCGGATAAAGCTCCTCCAAAGTGGGTCACGATTTCTGGGGAGACATACCCGAAAATAGAGACTTCGAGGTCTACGGCTGTATCTTCAAGCAGCCCAGACCGCGACCTCATCAAGCCCTTCGTCCAGCGTCAGAAGGCCAAGGGCATCCGCAGCCTTCGCAAGGTTCCCTATCTCCTAGGCGTCTTCTTCTCGTGGCTCGAGGATCATGGCCTCGGCGTCGCTGACCTTACGCCCCTTGGTGCCGAGGAGTTCCAGACATACCTCGCGACGAAGGAGGACGATGACGGCGTCGTCCACTACGCATCAGGTACGGTCGCCGACATCGTCCAGGCGGTGGACGCGTTCTACAAGACGCTCGCCGATGACGGCCTCGTGTTCCAGAATCCCTTCTACGGCCTCAGGCACATCAAGCGCGAGCAGCGTCTTCCCCGCACCGTTCCCACCGAGGCCGAGATGGCCGACTACCTTAAGCGCCTTGTGTGCCTTCGATACACGCGCGACGACGCGCGAGCGCCGCAACTGGTACCGCCTCCACGTCATCGCCGAGCTTCTGTACGCCACGGGCATGCGCGTAGGCGAGCTCGCCACGCTCCGTCCGTCCGACTTCGACTTCGATGCCAAGACCGTCTACATCCGCTCAGGCAAGGGTGGGGTAGACCGAACCGCCTACCTCAATGACTACGCGGTCTCCGTCGTCCGCTTCTATATCACCCAGATGCGCGAGCTCGTGAACCACTGCCACGATACTGACACCCTCTTCGGCGTCGCCTCTGCCCGCAATCTCGACGAGGCCCTCAATCCGTACTTCAAGGCTTTAGGCGGCTTCACGAGCCACTCATTCCGCCACGCTGTCGGCACCCACCTCCTAAGGCGCGGCTGCGACCTTCGCTTCATCCAGATCATCCTCGGCCACGACGACCTGAAGTCCACGGCCCTCTACACCCGCGTGTCGAAGGAGGAGCTCCGCGACCAGCTCGACACATTCCATCCCCGCAAGGAGGTCTAATCCATGCAGTCCCTTGCATCCCATCTTCCCGCCTACATCGAGAGCCTCAAAGGCCGCGGGCTTGCACCATCGTTCATCAAGACCGAGCGTATCCTGGTCGGCATCTTCGATTCGTTCTGGGGCGAGCGCGACTTCCGTTCCCTCAGGCGTAAGGACCTCTACGACTACGTCCTCTATCTCAAGTCCAGGATCACGAAGAAGGGCACGCCCGCATCGCCCAGGACCGTCCAGCATTACGCCCTCTCGGCCAAGCGCTACGTCGATTACCTCTATCGCTCAGGCTTTCTGCTTTCAAACCCGGCAGACGGCTTCGAGATCCTCCCCGTCGATCGGACCTCGCGTCGGCCAATCCCCACGCAGGAGGAGATGGCCTCGATCCTTGATGGCATCGACTCACAGCGCGACCGCGCTCTCTTCGAGCTCATGTACTCCTCGGGCCTTCGCATCGCCGAGGCCCGCTGTCTTGAGCTCTCGGACCTCAAGCTCGAGGAGCGCATCCTCCTCATACGCGAGGGCAAGGGCAAGAAGGACCGCTACGTCCCCTTCAGCAAGGTTGCTCAAGGCCATCTCGCCGCCTACCTCCAGGGCGATCGCCGCACGCAGCTTCGGGGCCTTAATCGAGACCAGCGCAGCTACCTCATCCTCGGCTACCACGGCAAGATGACCTATGCTCTGGCCTCTGGTAAATGGAAGGCGGCGCTCGAGGAGGCCGGCCTCGAAGGCAAGCTCTACACCCTCCACTCGATCCGCCACGCCTGCGCCACCCACCTCCTCGAGAACGGGGCTTCCGTCCGCTACGTCCAGGAGCTCCTCGGGCACGAGTGTCTCAACACAACCCAGCGCTACACCAGGCCGAACACCGACCGGATCAAGGCCGTCTATCGGACCTACCATCCCAGGGAGAACGAGCTCTACGAGGAGCTCGACGAGGACTACCGCCGACGAGCCTTCGCCCTTCGTGATGAGCTCATTCGGAACAAGGAAGCTCATCGGCTGAAGGTGCTTCGGTACTCAAGAGGTAGTATGAACTTGACGGAATATGAACTATGATGCATATTACTTCTATGTGGACCGTTGACGCTACGGAGGAGTATCTGGAGTGGTTCCGCGCACAGGACCCCGATGCTCAAGATGCTCTTCTCGCCAAGGTCCTTCTCCTCGAAGCCTTCGGTCCACAGCTTGGGCGGCCGCACGCCGACACCTTGAAGGGCAGTACGGTCAAGAACCTCAAAGAGCTCCGGGCCCGGACCCAGGCGCATGTCCTTCGAGTCCTCTACTACTTCGACGAGGATCGCCAGGCCCTTCTCCTCGTCGGTGGGGACAAGAAGGGCAAGAACGAGAAGGACTTCTATCAGAAGTTGATTCAATCGGCCGAGACGCTTATCAAGCGCTATCGGCGGTGAAGGAGGCCGTATGGCTATCGTGAAGAACGCAGTGAAGGCTATGGAAGCTGTGATGACCGAGGAGCAGATACACCGCGCCCACGCGTCCGCAGAGCGTGAGATTCTCGCAATGAAGCTCGCCGAGCTCCGGGAGCGCCGTGGTGTCAAGCAGACCGATATCTCAGCTTTCAGTCAGACCGCTGTCTCCAAGCTCGAGAAGCGGAAGGATATGAAGCTCTCGACCCTCATCGAGTACCTCGATGGGATCGGCATGGGCCTCGAGATTCGGGTATATCCCAAGAACTCCAAGGGGACGGGCAAGGCCGAGACTCTGCTCAAGGTCTAAAGCCTTCTCACCAATGGAGACAATGCGCTACAGTTTGATTCGATAGTCCTCGATTCAAGCGCATTGTAGCTGGAGGAATCATGGAAGCATTGAAGGTCTTCTGGAATATCTTCTCCGTTCTCCTAACCATCTCGGCATTGAATTGGCCAGCTATACGCATCTGTCTACTGGGAGCAGTCTACCTTTTCTGCCTCTATGGTATTTACCTCGGAGCCAAACAAGACGGGCATCAATGGGCATATGTAGGAGGACTCGGCTTAGGATTCTCCATTCTCGGTGCAGTATTTCTGATGCCTTCCTTGGTTCACTAGAGTGATAAGCATCACTGAGCAACAACGGATTGAAGAGGGGCGTCAGCTGCCTCGGAATAGTTCCAAGGTCCCCATGCCGAAGGTCCGACCTCCTCGGCAAGAACCGCCTCAATCAGCAGATTCTAAGTCATCCGGCGACTGTTCAAGCACGCAAGACGCCTCGTCCTAGCCCCGCATCACCGCCTCTTGCCCGGCATTCTTAGGCGGTCTATACTCGCTTCTAGGACAGCTCATATGGGCTGTCTTTTCTCTATACCGGCCGTTGGTCGGTGGCATCTTTGACAACTGTGAGGGCCATTCCGCGGCTCCTCGGGCAAAGTAGACTGCTCGGCTTCAACGCACGTCTTTTCTGGACATAGACCGCCTCGGTGGGCGGCTTTCCGTTTGGGACAGAGTCGCACTTTATCTCCGAAGACCCGGCCCAAGACGGAACTAACTTCTATTCCTACGTCGGCAACTCGCCACTCT
>CAWHFT010000265.1:0-6191 GCA_963828175.1 uncultured Spirochaetota bacterium | reverse complement strand
TCGATGCGCGCCGAGGCGGCCCCTTTCCAAGGCCTGAGCCAATTGACCCAGACTGGAGGCGCGGCTCGGGGGTTGTCCTGCCAGAAGGTGATGTCCTGCCAGTGAGATGTCGCGCCCGGGAACGGGACTATGGCGGGCCCGACCGCGGCGAGCAGGACGAAGGCGACCAGTATGGCCAGGCCCGCCAGAGCCGAGCCGACCTTACGGTACTCCCTCCAGAAGTCCCTCATGCCTCGGCCCCCGCCTTGATGCGCGGATCGAGGAGGCCGTAGACCAGGTCGAGGAGGATGAAGCCGATCATGTTGATGAACGTCTCGATCGCCAGGGTGCCCATGAGGACGGGCACGTCGTTCTGCTGGACCGCGATGAAATAGAGGTTGCCGATGCCGGGCCAGCCGAATATGCCCTCCACGATGATGTTGCCCGCGACCGAGCTGAACAGGCCCAGCACCGCCAGCGTCAGGATGGCGGGCATCGCGGTTCGCAGCGTGTGGCCGAAAAGTACCCTGCGCTCGGGGATGCCGCGGGCCCTCGCCGCCATCACGTAATCCTCCTGCAGGTTGGAGAGCACGATATTGCGGACCAGGTAGGCCGTGCTCCATACGCCGAGGAGGACGAGCGTGAGGAGCGGCAGGGATAGGTGCCAGAGGAAGTCGAGGCCCGCGGCCAGGCCCTCCGGCGGCGGATTCGACTGCAAGCCTCCCGACGGGAAGATCGGAAGGCCGTAGGAGAAGAACATGATCATCAGCATGCCGAGCCACCAGGCGGGCAGGCCGTTCGTGATCATCGTGACCATCGAGATCGACCGGTCGAGAAGGCCGTTGGGCTTGCGGGCGGCGTAAAGCCCGAGGGCCACACCCAGGACGGTCACGAGGACGACCTCCGAGGAGAAGAGCGCGATAGTGCGCGGCAGGGCCTCGCCGATGATCGCGATCACCGAGCGGTCCCCGTTCGGCGACTTCATGAGCGTGGAATCGCCGAAATCGAAGCCGATCGCGTCGACCGCGCGCCAGAAGACGCGGAAGGCGTAGGCTTCGTCGAGGTGGTGCTGATGCAGCTTGGCCGCTCGCCCGGCGGCCATGATCGCGCCCAGCTGCGCGGCCGTGACGTTCTTGTACCGGCTCGCCTCCTGGGCGATCTGTTCCTCGATCTGGGCGCGCACGGTCTCCTCGGCCACCTTGTTGAACAGCGCCGAGTACGTGAAGATCATAACGACATACATGAGGAAGCCGTAGACGACCCGCTTCAGCAAGAACTGGCGGAACATCGATCAGAATACTATGAGGCTCGTGGTTTGCACGGCCCCGGACTCGGGCCCGAGGGCGGCCTCGGCTATCACCGTATAGGTGCCGGGTTTGAGCGAGGCGAGGTCCCTGGCGGGGATGACGGCGGCATAGACGCCGGCCTTCGCGGCCTTCGCGGCGTAGGAGCGCTCTCGGTCGGCGACCAGAGTCACCATGACGCTCGCCTTCGCCGCTGCCTTCGCTTTGTTGGCGGGGTAGGCCACCTCCGCGACGGCTATCTCGACGCTGACGGGGCGGTCCCTCTCGAACGTCCCCACCTTGACGGAGTTGATGCGGGCGTAGGTCGTCGCCACCTTGCTCGCCATCTCGCCCTTTTCGAAGGGGTAGTCGGAGAAGGGAGTCGCGACGAGCGTCGCAGTCTGGTTGGCGGCGTCGTAGCTGTCGATCACGAAACCGCCGTTGGAGATGTAGGCGTGCTTGTGCTTGTCGATGAACGCCATCGCCGACTCGTAGGCCCGAGCGGCGTCCTCGGCCGTAACGAATCCCGCGAGGCAGGCGGGCACGCGCCTCGCGGCCGCGTACGCGGCGAGCTTGGCCCTGATGTCGGCCACCTGCCTCTCGGCGAGCAGGTCGATCTCGGTGAAGTCGCCGTTGGAGTTGGCCACGTACTTTCCGTCGGCCACGAGCCCCAGGACGGCCTCGAGCACCGGCCAGCCCACGATCGCCTGGTAGTTCGACGCCTCGACCATGAGCGAGGGGCAGAGCAGCGACGCGTTGTCGACCAGGTCCATCGGGTAGTAGGCGTCCCCGTAGCTCGTGATCGTGCCGTCCTTGTTGAACACCAGGCCCTTGACCCTGACGAGGTTGGGGCTTACCGCGGCCGAGTAGGACTGCTCGTAGGTCCTGTCGCCCTCGCCCTTCCTGACGGCCACGTTGAAAGGCAGCGCCGACGCGTACCGATAGTCGTTCTGGTCCATCATGCGGCCGTCGTGCCACCGCGCATAGGAGTAGGTAAAAGTGGCTACGGCGACCGCCTTGCCGTACTCTGGCTTGGCGGAGGTCTTTGCGTAGCCGTAGGTCCCGTCGCCCTTGTCGATGAAAACGACGCCCGATTCCCATTTCTTGTCGATGGCGTTCCAGATCACCGCCTCCGGAGGCACGGGAATGGTACCCACCATCTTCCCTCCATCGAAGGCCGGAGCTGCCTCGAACTCCTTGTATGTTGCGCGCAGGGGGATGCACGCTCCCGTGACCGGGCTGAAATCGAACTCCATGTCGGAAGCGGGGCTCGAGACGACTTTGCTGTAGGCGTCGGCGAAGCCGTCCGGACCTATCGGGTCCCAGGGCGCCATGAAGAGCGCGCCTTTGGCGGAGAACTCCGTGACGCGGAGGACCTTCTGCCCTTTGAAGGGCCCCCGGGCGTCGGGCTTGACGTCGGCGGTCAGGGACGACAGCCTGTTCAGCCCGTCGCCGATCCCGTACGCCATGCGGGCGTTGAAGCGGTCCTTGTTGGCGAGGTAGTAGGACGTCGTGTCGAGGGTGAAGACGCGGACGGCTTCCTTAAGCCCGAGCTCCGTCGCCCTGATGCACTTGTCGTAGTAGTCGGCGGAGTCCACGACGTTGCCGTTGACCGCCGCCTTGGTGAGCGCGTCGATGTCGGCGTTCGCGTAATTCCACTGGCCGGCGTTGCCGCCGCCAGGCATCTGCGCGTACCAGGGCGCGTAGTACTGCGCGATGGGCGTGTCCCAGTACGCGTAGGTCTGGCCGCCGCCCCACGCCTCGGTGTAGATGTTCCATTCGTAGTTCCTGGGGTCGCCGTCGCGATAGATCTTCGAGCACTTCGCGCGATCGTACTCGAGGCGGTCGACCTTGATGCCCGCCTTCTCGATCTGGTCCGAGATGTAGCGGCCTTCCTTCAGTCGGCCGTTCGGGTCGTCGACGCGGATGAGGAAGTTGACCTCGACCGCCCTGCCGTCGTAGAGCCACCGCCCGTCTTTTTTCGCGAGCTTGCCCTGGTTGGCCGGCAACGCGGCGGCAGCGCGAAGAGCCGCGTCGATGTCGGCCAGGGCTTTGGCCTGGTTCCCCGTGTCGCCGAGGCCCAGCTTGCCGGGGATCGTCGCGTATCTGCCGGAATTGGGCTGGCCGAGAGTGATCGGCGTGTATTTCGGCTGGGCCGCGCCCGAGACGATCTCGTCCACCATCTGCTTGCGATTAATAAGGAAGTTCATTGCGAACCGGACCTCGCGGATGGCGAAGGGATTGAAAGCCGTTCTGCCGTCCTTCGTCCTGGCGGTGTAGGGGGGCTGATCGGGAAAAGGATTGAAGAGCAGCGACCACGGCCGGAGGGCACGGCGTAGGTCTCGAGCTTGGACCTGACTTCGTCCGTCAGGCTCTTGTAGGTCGAGCCGTTCGTGTCGTACCAGAAGACGTCGCTCTTGCCCTCGGCTGCATCCTTGATGGCGATGTCCTCCTGGGTCCTCGCGTTGACGAGGATCCGGTCGACGAGCGGGCCTTTGTTCGCCCGGACGAACCCGCCGCCCGATGCCGTCGGACCGCAGCTCGTCAGGGCGAAGGCCAGCAAGGCGAGAAGCGCCGAGGTTTTAGCGAATTTCTTCATGAGTGCTCCCTGAAGACTAGGCTCCGCGCGACGCGCTCGAGGGCGTCTGAGAGAATGGATCGGGGGCAGGCGAAGTTGAGGCGCAGATAGCCCGAGCCTTCGATCCCGAAGCTCGAGCCCGGCGAGAACCGCACGCGTCCCGATTCCTCGAGCTCTCGCGCCAGCGTTGCATCGCTGTGCCCCGCGCCCCGCGCGGCCAAAAGCTCGCGCGCGTCGAGCCAGGCGAGGTAGCTGCCCTCGATCGCCGGAGCTCTTATTCCCGCCAATCTCGAGCCGACGAAGTCGAGAAGGAAGCGGTGGTTCCCCTTGAGATAGGCGAGGAGCTCGTCGAGCCAAGGACCGCCTTCCCGGTACGCGGCGATGGCGGCGACGAGCGAGAATGCGTTCGGCAGACCGAAGCCCCAGGCCGAGATGGCCCGCCGCATCGCCGCCCTCGTCGCAGCGCCGCGCGCGATGGCCTGGCAGATATGGAGCCCGGCGACGTTGAAGGTCTTGTTCGGCCCGCTGAAGACCACCGCGTCCAGCTCGCGGGCTCTCGCGAGCGAGGCGAGGCTGACGAACGGCCTCTCGCCGAGGATGATGTCCGAGTGTATCTCGTCGCACAGGACCGCGAGAGAGTGCGCCTCGGCGAAGTCGACGAGGCCCTCGAGCTCGTCTCGCGACCACACGCGCCCGACCGGATTGTGCGGGCTCGAGACGAGCAGCGCCCGCAGCTCGACCCCCGCCCCCTTCGCGGCGCGGGCCGCTTCCTCCATGCGGGCGAAGTCCATGGACCAGCCGCCGTCCGCGCCGCGCGCTAGCGGGGCCTGGACGACGGCGCGGTCGTTTTCCTCCACGACGCTGAAGAACGGGTGGTAGACGGGCGGCATGATCATCACGCCGTCCCCCTTCCCCGTGAACGCATGCAACGCCGCCGCGATCGACGGCATCACGGCCGGCCCCATCAGGATTTCGTCCGCCTCCAGCTCCAGGCCCTGCTTCGCGGCATACCACTCGGCGACCGCCTCGAAGTACTCTCGCGCGGGCAGCGTGTAGCCGTAGATCGGATGCTCCGCGCGCGCCCGGATGGCCTGGACGACCGCGGGCGGCGGCGCGAAGTCCATGTCGGCCACCCAGAGCGGTATGATGTCGTCCAGGCCCGGCGCGTTCTTGGGGTTTTCCCACTTGAGGGAGTAGGTTCCGCTTCGGTCTATGATTCGGTCGAAATCCATGGGCATTTATAGCATGCCAAGCATCGGGCGGGGGCGAAACCTTTTAGAAAGGTTTCTCGCCCCGCGCCCCTTTTCCAAAAGTATCTTTGAACCGGGTGGGAATGATGAAACCGACGCGGGCCCTTGGCGACTGGATGGCCGATCTCTATCGCGACGAGTCGCGACGAGTCCTGGCCACGCGCTCGCCTCCGACAGCGCGACCACAACGCCACCCTGTCAGCAAAGACCACCCCGCACGGTTAAAGAGACTGAACATGCTCACCTTTAAGGGACCAGCCTCTGGGCTCGTGGTATCGAATCTCATTTTCACCAATTTTCATGATTATACAACGAACGGTTCGATAGGCGTCTATTTTGGTGAGAACGCTACCCTAACAATGCAAAGCGATAACCTGCTGAACATCATTGTGACCCAGTGTACTTTCACGGGGTTTGCGGATGGAGTGCAATTCGATGCTAGCGCGAACTACTTCATCTACGGCAACACCTTCCTCTATACCCCTTGGGGGGACGGGGATAGCGGCTCTGGGTATTCTCTTGATAGTCCGTACGAGATAACATGGGGCATCTTGGTCCCAGTGGATAATTGGAGCTACCTATTCGCCTACGAACTTTTCTATTTACAATAATACTTTTAACGGACTATGGGCACAAGCAGCCTCACTAATTTGCATTCCCAACAAGCGGCGGATGGTTTGTTGGCGGGCAACGTTGACGGGCTGAATTGCTACGGCAACACCATAAGCAACTATAACGCGGGAGGATCGATTTCGGTAGCCCCTCCGAGCCGCCCCGATTTACGCGAATAATATCTACAATAACGTTATTTCTAACAGTATAGCGCTGGCGGGCGGGTGGGGAAATCGCTGCGATCTTTTCGGGGCACAAGTATATAACAATACGATTGTGAATGCCAGTTATGGCTTTGCAGACTCCCACTAATGGCGATTCTACGACGAACGTCAGCGTCCATAATAACACTATCGCCGTGGCTTCATCGGCTCTGCCCTATTTCGGCTGGGCCCAGGGCATTGGGGTGGCTGCGTGTTCCAATAATACATTTTACAGCAATACCATCACTCTGAACTTGGCGAACGTCGTTACGAATCCTCTACCTAG
>CAWHFT010000264.1:0-9835 GCA_963828175.1 uncultured Spirochaetota bacterium | reverse complement strand
GTCGAGCTTCTCATAAAGGTGCGCGATATGAGTTTCAGCCGTCCTCTCTCCAATTAGGAGAGTGGAGGCTATTTCACGAGCCGAGAGTCCGTCGCAAAGAAGGGCGGCGACTTGGGACTCGCGATTGGAGAGACCAGTAAGGCAGCTCTTGATATCCTGGCTTACCGACCGTCCATACTCGAGGCGATCGAGCTTCTGGCGAGCGGAAAGCAGATTGTTAATATGCGGATTGATGATTTGCAGAATAGTTCTGTCACGGTCTTCAAAATCCATGCTTGAGAGCGATCTTTGGATCACTAGCGAAGCAGGCCCATCAGGGAGTACGTGCCCCAAGTCGTACCCGATACCTCGAGGTTTCGCAAAGTCGAATACTCCCCATAGGATCCGTACCGGATGCTCGGCATCTTGAAGCGGTAGTACTCATTATAAACATCGATCGTGGATTCAGGAACGCCGTAGCCGCACATTATCCTGAGCGAAGAATCGAGCAGGCCGGCTCCGCTGTCGAAAGGAATGATGGTTTCCACCCTACGGATAGCAACATCAAGAAGGGCTGGTCGATTCTCCGCCGATTCGACTTCCATGAGGTAATCGTTTATTTTTCGCCAGGTTGAGCCACCAATCTCAGCAAAACTCATATGGGCATTATAACATCTTCGCTTATCAGTACGGAGGTTTGTACGGATTTTTTTCCATGAGCGGCAAGATAAAATATTTACAAATGTTAGCCCATGAGGGGGAAGCATAGATGAAAAATGATCACCATCGAATCCGGAATTCCCTGATTTTCCTATTTGCCTTTTCAGGAATCCTTACCAGGCAAGGACACGCTCAAACTGCACAGGTAACGCCCTTCGCCCTTAACCTTTCCCCCGCATCAGCATACCCCTCTCCGATACCGATCTTTTTGGCCTTGGGGCCGTGACGTCGGCATCGGCGCGGTTCCGGATCGCCTCATCCTCGTTTTCCTTGGGTCCAGAGCTCGGCTATACGTTCCAGACACTACATGGCACGGCCGGTTTGGTTTCGCTCGCATCCGTGGGCGCCTCTGCTTCTTTCGCTTTCCAGGTCTTCCCCTGGGTTCTCCTTTCGCCGTTCGCGCAGAGCGGCTACGCCATCGCCTTCGCGCCGGGCGCCTCGGGGACTGCCGGGCAGGGCGTCTATTTCGGCGGAGGATTCGACGCGGAGGTCCTTCTCAGCAGGTCTTTCGGCCTATCGCTCGAAGGCGGGTATCGGGACTACCCCGGACTCTATCAGACCGTGACCGCCTCGCTCGCCGCGACCTTGCGCTCCGGCGGGTCTAGCCCGGCGCCGAGGCTTCCCACTCAACCTGCTAAACCCGTGCCGCTGAAAGCCAGCGTTCCGGCGAGGTCGACGGTCATGGGCAAAGGCATCGAACTCACCCAATTCGTCCTCGATCCCGTCTTCCCCGTCCTTTTTAAATTTTACGACGACCACCCCATCGGAAAGCTATCGATCAAGAATACGAGCGCGGTTCCGCTCGAGGGAGTGAAAGTCAGCCTGTTCGTAAACCAGTATATGGACACACCCAAGCTCAGCGCGACGATTCCGAGGATCGAGCCTGGAAGCGAGGTAAACGCAGACTTATTCGCCCTTTTCAACAACAAGCTCCTCGAAATATCGGAAGGAACTAAAGTCGCGGCCAAGATCAGCGTCGACTACAGTGTTTCGGGAAGCCTGCAAAACCAGGAACAGGTCGAGACGCTTCGGATATACGACCGCAATGCGAGCATGTGGGACGACAATCGAAAAGCCGCCGCGTTCGTGACTTCCAAAGACCCAACGGTGCTCCGCTTCTCGAAGAACGTCCTCGCGATGATCAAGGACAAGGGGAGCAAGGCGGTCAACCAGAACCTCCTGACGGCCATGGCCTTCCATGAGGCGACCCGCCTCTACGGCCTCACCTACGTGACCGATCCCGCCAACTCCTACGCCGCCGTACTGAACAACAAAACGGCCGTCGACTTCCTCCAGTTCCCGCGCCAGACCCTCGACTACAAGGGCGGCAACTGCTCGGCCCTTTCCATCCTCTATTCCGCCCTTCTCGAGTCGGTCGGCGTGGAAACGGCCTTCATCACCGTGCCGGGGCATATTTTCATGGCCGTCTCCCTCGGCGAGAGCCCCGACCGGGCGCGGAAGGAGTTCCTCTCGCCCGACGACCTCATCCTCGTCGGGGACAAGTCTTGGCTCCCCATCGAGACGACCGAGCGCAACGCGGGTTTCGTGCAAGCATGGCAGAGCGCAGCCAAAGAGTGGCGCGAGAATCTCGCGAGGCAGCAGGCCGACCTCTATCCCTTGCACGACGCCTGGGCGCTCTACGAGCCCGTGGGCTTTTCCTCCGATATGGGGAATATGACCCTCCCCGACGGGGACAAGGTCGCGAGCGCCTATCTCCAAGAGCTTGTCCATTACATCGACGGCCAGATATACCCCGAGGTCGCCAAGCTCCGGGCCGAAATATCGCGCACGAACAATTCGCCCAACGCCGTGAACCGGCTTGGCGTGCTCTATGCTCGATACGGATTGACCGACCGAGCCGAGACTGAGTTCCAACGAGCGATCAAGAACGGAAACTATCCTCTTGCGTTGGTCAACATGGGGAACATCCGCTATCTCGAGGGAAAATTCCGGGATGCCCTTTCGTACTACGATCAAGCACAGAAAGTCACGCCCGACACTCCCACCATTCTCCTCGCTCTCGCTCGGGCCAACCATGAGCTCGAGAACTATGGAGTCGCGAAAGAAGCCTACGACAAGCTCAAGGCGGCCGACTCGGCCCTCGCCGAACGCTTCACGTACCTCGATCTCAAAGGCGCGGAAAGCACGAGGGCCTCGGATATCTCGGGAGTAAAGGATCAGGTCGTGTGGGGGGAAGAATGAAAGCGAAAGGCGCATTGATAGTGACGGTTATGGTTTCCTGCCTCGTCTTCGGCACCTGTACCATGGCGGGACTGAAGAGCGATATTCAGAAAGCGGTCGCCGCTGAAAGCGCCGGAAAAACTAATGAGACTTCCGCAGCTCCTACCGCTCCTACCGGAGTCGCCGCGGCGTCCGGAGATGCACAAGTTGTCATCAGCTGGACGGCGGTATCCGACGCCACGAGCTACAACCTTTATTGGTCGACGACGAGTGGAGTGACTACGACAACCGGCGCCAAAATAGTCGGAGTCACCAACCCATATAGCCACACAGGCCTGATAAATGGAACGACTTATTTCTACGGGGTGACAGCGGTCAACGCGGGGGGGGAGTCACCTGCCACTAACCAGGTCAGTGCCGTGCCGCAGGTGCCGGCCGCGGGGGCCCCTACGGGCGTCAGCGCCGTATCCGGGAACGGACAGGTTACTATTAGTTGGACTGGGATTGGCGGTGCGACGAGCTATAACCTCTATTGGTCCACGACAAGCGGCGTGAGCCCGACTACGGGCAATAAGATGACCGGCGTTTCCAGCCCCTACACCCATACCAGTTTGACCAACGGGACGATGTATTACTATGTGATTACAGCCGTAAGCCCGGGCGGAGAGTCAGCCGCCTCGAACCCGGCGATCGCAACGCCGCAGGTTCCAGCGCCATCTGCTCCCATGAGCGTCGCTGCGGTAAGCGGAAACGCCCAAATGACTGTTGGCTGGACTACGGTTTCAGGCGCCACGAGCTACAACCTTTATTGGTCAACTACAAACGGGGTAACTACAGGCACTGGCACAAAGATAGCCGGGGTCCCCAATCCCTTTACCCTCACCGGTCTGATTAATGGGACAACCTACTATTGCATTGCAACTGCGGTCAACGCTGGCGGAGAGTCGGCTGCCTCAAACCCAGCAAACGCTACACCGCAGGCACCTCCTAACCCTCCTTCTGGAGTCAGCGCAGCGCCGGGAAATACACAAATTACATTGAACTGGACTTCCGTCACTGGAGCAACAAGTTACAACCTCTACTGGTCGACAACAAATGGTGTGACGACGAGCACAGGGGCAGAAATCGGCCCAATTGCAAGTCCATACACCCATACTGGGCTGAGCAATGGGACGACCTATTATTATGTGGTGACCGCGGTCAACTCAGGAGGCGAGTCTCTTCCGTCGGCTCAAGTAAATACAACGCCGGGGCCAGTCGTGTCTCTTTTGGCGGGATCACCCACGGGCGTGTCTGGGCTGACAAATGGCAGCGGGGCTACTGCTTTGTTCAATAGTCCTATAGGGATAACGACGGATGGCACAAATGTATATGTGTCAGACAATGCTAATAACGAAATCCGAAAGATTGTAATTGCGACAGGGGCCGTGACCCTTTTTGCTGGATCGCCCTCAGGTGCGGCGGGACTGACCAATGGAACCGCAACAGCGGCTTTGTTCAATGCTCCTTATGGAATGACAATGAATGGCGGCAACCTTTATGTGGCGGATTACACCAACAATGAAATCAGAAAGATAGTACTTGCGACGGGGGTGGTGTCTTTATTCGCCGGATCATCCACAGGTGCACCTGGATCAACTAACGGGACCGGAACTGCTGCCTTGTTCTTTGGGCCTCAATGTATAGCAACAGATGGCACAAATCTTTATGTGACGGATACTCATAATAACGAAATTAGGAAAATAATCATTGCGACGGGAGCGGTATCCCTCCTCGCCGGATCGCCTACGGGTGCGTCTGGACTAATTAACGGGACCGGAACTGCCGCCTTGTTCAATGGTCCTATGGGAATAACGACAGATGGCACTAACCTTTATGTGGCTGATTATTTTAATCATGAAATCAGAAAGATTGTTATTGCAACAGGGGCGGTCTCCCTCTTCGCGGGATCGTCTGCGGGCTTGTATGGGCAGACGAATGGCATCGGAGCTGCTGCTTTATTCCATTGCCCAACGGGAATAACCATGGATGGAACCAATCTTTATGTGGTCGAATTTTCTAACAGTGACATCAGAAAAATCGTAATAGCCACTGGAGAGGTATCCATTCATGCCGGATCGCCCACAGGTGCCCGGGGGCTAACCAACGGGATCGGAACCAATGCTTTGTTCAATTATCCAGGCGAAATAACGACGGACCTAACAAATCTTTATATAACGGATCTTGGGAATAATGAAATAAGAGAATTGCATTAGGACAAGGTAGTCAGTTTGCGGTAGAGCCCCCTACGCTAGGGCGCTTTCTAGGAATCCTCGCACCGCCTCCGCGTACCTCTCGCGGTCGGCGGCGAGGCTGCCGCCGTGCTTAGCGCCCGGGACGAGCAGGAGCTCGGTCACAGCCTTCGGGAGGCGCCGTCTCCGCGTCTCGGCCATCACCACGGACATCCGCCACGGCACATAGCGGTCTTCGAGGCCGTGAATGAAAAGCATGGGGATATTCGTCTCGAGGATAGCTCGGCTGGGGTCGGCATCGCGAAGGCTAAAGCCTTCATAGCGCACGCACAAGGCGTCGGCGACGCGAATGACGAGCGATCGGAACGGCGGCGGGACCATCGCCGCCTTGAGTCGATGGTCGAGTTCGCCTATCGCGCTCGAGTAGGGGCAGTCGGCGATCACCGCGTCGAGCCGTGGGTCGAGCGGCGCGTATTGCAACACCGTAGCCGCGCCCATCGACTCGCCGAAGGCGATAAAGCGCGGTGATGCTAGAGGGACTCCTGCTCCGCCACTGCCGTCCACGCCGCGGCCGAAGCGGGCGAAGCTCCAGTCGGCTACCGCCTTCAGGTCCGCCTTCTCGAAATAGCCGTAGCTCGGCCGCGGCACGCGGCGCCCTTGGGCGCGCCCGCCAGAGCAGCCGTGACCGCGCGAGTCGAAGGCTACCAGCGTCCAGCCCTCGGCCCGGAAGAGTTCCATGTAACGGAGCATCGTGATCCAGCCCTGACCGATGCCGTGGTGGAACAGCGCGATCCTCGGCTCGCGAGCGCGCGGCCCGCTGCCGTCGCCGCCCGAGCGGCCGTCTGCGCCTGCCTCGAGCGCATGCACCTTGAGGGCGTATCCTGTCGGCGAGGCCAGCTCCTCCTCGATCCACGGCAGGTCGAAGACGCTCTCGTCGATCTCGCCGGATCCGATACCGGAGCGTCGCAGCCAGGCTTCGTCGCGTATGCGGTAGTGGATCATCCCGCGATAGGATATCCAGCCGAAGACGAGGACGAGGAGCGCGAGGGCCGCCAGCCCGAGGAGCAGGTCCAGGACAAGATCGCTCATGACGCCGAGTATACTACGCGTCTATACGCTCAGGCCCGAAAAATGCTATGCTGCGTCCGATGCGCGAAGCAGTTCCGGAGGGTACGATCCTCGAATCGGGCCTGCGGATATCCTCGCTTCGACGCCCCTTTTCGCATTCCTACGATATTCGCGCATTCTGACTCGAGTACCTTCGAAACGCGCAGGCGTTTCGAGAGTAGCACCATCGTATTCGTAAGGAGACTTCAATGCCCGTCCGACTGACCGACCTCAGTCTCACCGTCCTCGAGACCCAATACGCCGTGCGCGGCCCCATCGTCGCGCGCGCGGCCGAGCTCGAGCGCGCAGGGAGGAGGATCCTCTACGGCAACATCGGCAACCCGCAGGCGCTCGGGCAAAAGCCGCTCACGTACATCCGCCAGACCCTCGCGCTCTGCGAATACCCCGCCCTCCTCGACAGCCCAGCCGTCCGCGGGCCCGACCCCATGTTCCCCGCCGACGTCGTGGAAGCGGCGCGCATCGTGCTCAAGGGCACCGTCCACGGCCTGGGCGCCTACTCCGAGTCCAAGGGCGTCAAGGTGATCCGCGAGGCCGTGTCGCGCTTCATCTCGGAGCGCGACGGCGACGAGGCCGATCCCGAGTCGATTTTCCTCGGCGACGGCGCGAGCAAGAACGTGCAAATGGCCCTGCGCGTCCTCATCTCGGGCCCGAGCGACGGCATCATGGTGCCGATCCCGCAGTACCCGCTATACTCGGCGACCATTACCCTCTACGGCGGGCGCCAGGTCCCCTACCTCCTCGACGAGGACCGCGACTGGCGGCTTTCGCGCGAGCTGCTCGACCGCGCCTTCATCGACGCGGTGCGCAAGGGCATCAAGGTCAAGGCCATCTGCGTCCTCAACCCCGGCAACCCCACCGGCGCAGTGCTCGACCACGAGAACATCCGGATGATCATCGACTTCGCGCGGTCGCACGACCTTTCGATCCTCACCGACGAAGTCTACCAGGAGGACGTCTACCTCACCGACTTCTCCTTCTTCTCGTTCGCTAGAGTTATGACCGAGATGGGAGTCTCCGACGTGTCGCTGTTCTCATTTCACTCCGCCTCCAAAGGCTTCGTCGGCGAGTGCGGGCATCGCGGCGGCTACATGGAGATCCGCAACGTGCCCGGCGAAGTCGTCGACCAGATCGCCAAGCTCCAGTCGATCAGCCTGTGCTCCAACCTACCCGGCCAGGTCGTCACCTACTGCATGGTCACCCCTCCCGAAGAAGGCAGCCCCAGCCACGACCTGTACGTCGCCGAGCGCGACCACATCATGTCCGAGCTCCGAGAGCGCGCGCTCATCCTCACCGACGGCCTCAACGACATCCCCGGCATCAACTGCACGCGCATCGCCGGCGCGATGTACGCCTTCCCCCGCCTCGACCTGCCCGCCGGCAAGACCGACGACGACTACTGTTTCGACCTTCTCGAGTCCACCGGCATCTGCGTGGTCCCCGGCTCGGGATTCGGCCAGCGGCCGGGCACGCACCACTTCCGCACGACGATCCTGCCGGAGACGGCGCAGATCCACGAGTTCGTCGAGAAGCTTGGAGAATTCCAGGGGAGTTATAAGTAGGGAACCGAGCGAAGCGAGAGTTCGCCGAGCACGGCCACCAATCTCCACCGCCCGCGCGACAAGAAGCTTCATAGCGCGCTGGCTCAATGCGCGGGTCCCAGCTTCGAGAAAATGGGAGCTCGCTCGGTCCTCGCCTTGTGGGCACCGATGGGCTGCGGAATCGTTCGCCCCCATTTTCTCGGCGTCCCGCGCCTCGTGCCAGCGCTCACAATAGTTGATGTTTCGCGCGGGTGGCCGTCATTCCACCAACGTATCGATCGCACCCGCTGCTCCCCCGCGCTCCACCCTCCTCGGTCGCGCAAGGCGCGCCCTGCGGTGGGTTTCGCTCCCCCCACTCGGCATTTCCGCCATACCCCTTCATATGCAGGCGAAAAGCGGGACAAGTACCAGGACATCATCCTGCCGTTCACGGTGCTGCGTCGCCTCGACTGCGTCCTCGCGCCGACCAAGGAGAAAGTCCTCGCGAAGCAGGCCAAGCTTTCGGGCAAAGGGCTCAAGGACCTCGACGCCCAGCTCCGCAAGGCCGCGGGGCTAGCCTTCTCAAGCCCTTCCACCTCTACAGCATGCGCCAGGCGATCGAGGAAGGCTTTATCTTCGACGTCCTCGCTAGCTACACGACCTACACGGCCTATTGGAAGCTCCTCAAGACCATCGAGACCGATCCCCGCTACGAGAAGAAGAAGGCCGAGTACCTCCTCAAGGCCTTCGTGGACCTCTCCGAGCATGCCATCGACGAGAAGATCCGCGTCATGGTCTAGCACTTCGCCGCCCGATCCCAGGCCGAGATTGGCGGCAGGGCCAAGGCCGTGACCCGTTCCCTCCTCCACACGATGTACGTGGACAAGAAGCTGGGCGGCGTGGGCGCTGTACAGACACTGTCCCGCCTCAACAGGACCTGCCCGGGCAAGACCGGAACCATGGTCATCGACTTCGCCAATGAGGTCGAGGATATCGGGAAGGCCTTCCAGCCCTACTACGAGTCGACGACGCTCACCCAAGGCTCCGACCCGAACCTGCTGTACGAGCTCGAGTCCGATCTCTACGGCCATCCGGAATTCGACAAGAATGGCACATACGAACTCGGTTTCCTGCCGTTCGATAGCGGCCCGCTTGATGCGCCCCCCTTTTCGTGGCGGCGCGCAAAAGTGGGCTGATCGGGGCGGTATCGCAAACCGGTCTAGGAGCCGAGGACCTTCTTTGCCCAGGCGACCGCCGCCCGTCCGAGCTCCATGGCCTCGTTCGCCTCATCCGGTCCCCACTGCATGGAAGCTTCCTCGTAGCGGCGAGCAGCCGCGAACTCCGACAATGCCCCGATCTCGTAGCCGAAAGGAGGCTCCCATGCTCGAGGCAGCTTCGCGAGCAGGACGCCGAGGTCATGGACGAGGGGCACGGGCAGCTCGAGATGGATCAAGCATGCCTTTAGGGTCTTTTCAACGCATTGCTGAATCGAGAAGAAAAAATTCTCGGCCCTGATCCTGCCCTGCGCTAGGCCCTCGAGGAGGAACTCCGAGGTCTTCAGGTCCATCTGGGCGATCCGCAGAAGCTCGGCGGCATAGGCTTTCTCGAAAACGCGCTCTTGACTCGACGGGCTCATTTAAGCCTCCCGTGGATGACCTTCCCTTCTTTCCAGATCAGCTCGCAGACTCCTCCTGTTCTCCTCTTCGCCTCGAACTCCGCCTGGGTGTAGAAGAGAAGGTCGGTCGGCCACTCGCCGATCGGAGGCTGCGAGTAGATCGAGGCCCTGCCGGCCTTCAGCGAATCCTCGTCGGGGAAGATCGCGGCGATATCCAGGTCCGATCGCTCGGTCATCTCTCCACGCGCCGCGGACCCGAAGAGGATGAGCGCCCGAGGCGAGGCGGACTGGAGTATCCATCGAAGCTTATCGCCGACGATCCTATCGATCTCGAGGCGATCCAGCGGTCGAGGAATCAGCAGGCCCATGGCCCTAGTGTGTCCGGCATCGCGCGCGTTGTCAAAGGGCGACTGTCCTCACCCTTTTTGCGCTATATATTCCTTGACGTATATATCTACTATGAA
>CAWHFT010000263.1:0-3184 GCA_963828175.1 uncultured Spirochaetota bacterium | reverse complement strand
CCCGCCGCGGCCCCCAAGGTCACGGCAATGACGGCGGCGGCGGCCGAGACGAAGGCCGCGGCGCCTCGAGCGGCGGCGGGCCCGCGCAAGTCGGCGCGCGGGTCGCTCATTTTTGCCACCAGAAGGCGTTGTCCGGGCCGACCGTCTCGAAGCCGGAGTTCGAGAACGAACCCTTCTCCTTCTCGTAGTCGGCGGGGTTCATCCGGACCGCGACCACCTCCAGGTTTCGCATAACGTAGGTATCGAGGAAAGCGGCGACTTCCTTGGGGCCGACCTTCGCGATAGCAGCCGGATAGCCGGCGAAATAGTCCACGGAAGCGGCCGCCCACCAGAAGGCGAGGGCGTGGACGTTGCCCGCGGCGTCGTCGGTGGACATTAACCACGGTAATCGAGGAGGCGCTTGCGCGCGGCGTCATACTCGGCCGGCGAGAAATAGGCCGGGTCGCCCTTCATCGCGGTGATCTCGTAGGCGCGCTCCCTCTCCTTGAAGGCGTGGGCCCGGTCAGCCGCCGGCTGGCCGGGTCGACGATGAAATACGAGGAGATGGAGAGCCAGGCGCCGTCGCGTTGGCTGACGTAATTGGCGACGATGCCGTCCTTGCCGCCCAGCTTGGGCACGTTGGTTTCGAGGGCGGTCTTGAAGCGTCCGTCCGGGGCGAGACGAGGGAGCACCAGAGGTCGGCAGCGTAGCTCGATGCGGGGTCGAAGGCGAGATCGGGGGCGCGATAGCGTGCCTCGAACACGCCGATTCCTCGGGTATGGAGGGGTCGGGGAAGACGAGCCATGTGGGCCTGGCGACGCCCGGCCTGGGATTCTGGGGAGGCCCCTTTGCAGGGCCGGCGCCGGAGGCGGAGGTCCAAGGATCGGGAGCCGCGGCCCAGGCGCCGAAGGAGTCCTGGACGTCGGCGCGCAGGGCCTCGGGATCGATGTCGCCGCCGACGAAAATCGCGGCGTTGTTGGGGACGAACCAGGAAGCCGCGATGGCCTTGAGCGAGGCGACCGTCGCGCCGCGCACGCTCTTCTCGCTCCCCGCTGGATTCTCGCGTCCAGGGAAATTTGGAGAAAAGCCTCTTGTCGATGGCGGCGGAATAGATCGAATCGGGGTCTGCCGTGCGGCCTTTGATCTCCTGGATCACGACATCTTTCTCCGCCTCGAGATCCGCGCTTTCGAGGGACGGGGACTCGATGAGGTCGGCCCAGAGGGCGAGCGCCTGCTTGAGCTCCGAGGAGGGCACGGTGATCCAGAAATCGACGCGCTCGGCCTCCGTCCCGCCGTTCCATTCGGAGACGCCGAGGGTCGCGAAGGCGGCCTTGACGCCTGCGGAACCCGGATGAGCGGCCGTGCCCCGGAAGAGCATGTGCTCGTAGAGGTGGAAGAGGCCCGCGGTCTCAGGCTGCTGCCAGAGAGCGCCGGCCTTGAATACGATCTGGATGCGCGCGAGAGGGACGGCGGAATCGCGGTAGCCATACACCTCGAGGCCGTTCGCGAGCTTGTAGCGGCTGAGCCCGGGAACGGCGGCCACGTCCTGGGCGGAAAGCTGGACGACGACGAAAGCGAATAGGCACGAGACGAGGAGGATGTGCTTCATGGCGTCGCAAGAGTAGCCTTCGGCCTGGAGCATGTCAATGTTATTGCGTATGCCGCCCGAGCCATGCTAACATTCATGCGCATCATGCTCCCCGCACAGGACCTATTCGACGCGCTCTCGAAGGCGTTTTCTCGGCCGCTTTTGCGGCGCCGCGACCGCAGTCTCGGCTGGCCTGCGATGGAGTCGAAGCAGGCGGCGGCCGTGGCTCGCGCGCTGCGAAACGCGACTGCGAACGGGGAGGTCTCCGCGGCCTCGCCAGGGCCGCCATCGGAGCTCCTGCCCTTTCCGCCCCAGGCGCCGAAGCATGTCACGATCCCGAGTGTCCTCAAGCAGATCCTCGCCTGGCTCATCGCCCTGCAGCTCTGTTACATCCTCGCCACCGCCGTCCTCATCGCGGCGTACCGCCGCGTCGATCCTCCCGTCACCGTGCTGATGGCCTACCGGAAGTGGGGCTTCGGCTGGAAGCTCCAGGCGCCGCGGCCCGTGTCGCTGCGCAAAGTGCCTCGCTACATCCGATCCATGCTGATATCCGTGGAGGACGGCAAGTTCTACGAGCACCATGGCATCGACCTCGAGGCATTCAAGCGCGCCAGCGAGATCAACCGAAAGGTGGGAAAGCCGCTATACGGCGGCAGCACGCTGACGATGCAGGTCGCCCGCACGCTCTTCCTCGTCCCCGTGAAGAGCTATCTTCGGAAATATCTCGAGACGCTGACCGCCTTCGAGCTCGAGGCCCTCTTGCCGAAAGACCGGATACTCGAGCTTTATTTCAGCTACGCCGAATGGGGCAAGGGAATATTCGGCATGGAGGCCGCCGCGCGAAAATGGTACGGCAGAAGCCTGGCGGCCCTGTCGCGCGACGAAGCTGCCCGCCTCATCGCGCTACTTTCCTCGCCAGTCAAGTACGGGCCCGAAACCTTGCAGAGGAACGGCATCCTGCGGGACCGGTACGCCTACCTGTCGGAGCGCTTCGATCCGCAGGCCCAGGATATCCCGCTGGAGGTCGCTGCGCCTCCGCCGTCGCCAGAGCCCGGCGCCGAGGCGGAAGCCGAGGCGCCTCCAGCGGGTCCGGGATTGCCCGCCCCTGAGGCGCCTACGCCAAAGGCCGATCCGGATTTCCACGGTTGATACGCGTCGTGAGATAAGGAAGGTGGCTCTCGATGAGATTCAAAATGGCAGCGCGGAGATTGCTTCCTATCCTGCTAATGGCGGCTTCGATTCAGCGCGCGTTTCCGGAAAACCTCGCCTTGTCTTCGGCCCCGGTGTACGAACGCACGATCGGCCACTCCCTGGTCATCGTCCAGACGGACAGGACTATTCGGATAATAGTCGGGGGCAGGATCACGGAATCGATAGGCCCAATCCCCGATCTAGTCGGGATCGATTCCGCGGACGTCGCCGGCAATGGGCAAGAAGATCTCGTGCTCATCCTCAAGAACGGTGTATCCGTCGTGGCTCTTTCTGGTGGAGAAGCGCAACCCTCTAGGTTTGCCGACTTCGAGACGCTGTATTCAAAGTTTGATGTCGTCAATTCGCCGAGATCGATCAGGCTGTTCTCGGCCCGCGACAAGGACGGCAGAGAAGAGCGGATGCGTA
>CAWHFT010000262.1:0-9522 GCA_963828175.1 uncultured Spirochaetota bacterium | reverse complement strand
CCTGGGCGGACTGCGACTGCGCGGTGGCCTGGCCCGCCGCCTGCGTGGGCGGCTCGACCTGCTGGCCGTACCAGCGGAGGACGTCTTCCTCCGCGAGGGCGGGCTTGGGCATGCCGGCGTAGTAGCACGGGATGAAGGACATGCGCGCGCAGAAGGAGCGGAGCGTCTTGAGCTCGTCTGCCCGGAAGGGGCCGTTTTTCACGAGGATCGTCGCCGTCGACAGCAGCTGATCGAACACGAAGAGCTGCTGTCCGGGATCCTGGACCCCCCGCATGCGCAGCGCCTCGGCCACGGTGGAGAGAAGCTTGGGGACGTTGCGCGGTGGAGTGAGACGGTTCCACACCGTGATCGAGAGGAACCCTCCCTCCTTGAGCGTCGCGAGGTAGGAGGCGATGCCCTCGGCGGTGTAAAGGAAGTTCTCCGTGACGGGGTTTCCGCCAGTCTGCGAGAGCCCGACCGAGTCGATGAGCCCGATCTCCGCGAGGTCGAAGCGCTCTTTCGTGTCGAGCGCGAAGGCTCGAGGCTCGGTGGGCACGATGCGAATCCTGGGATCGCGCAACGCGTCGCCGGTGTAAGACCTGAAGAACGGCTCGTCGCGGAGCATGTGGATGAGCGCCGGATCGGGCTCGGCAATGGTCACGCTGCGGGCGTCGTGATGGATGGCGTCGTCGACCCCGAGGCCGCCGCCGAGCTTGAGCAGGAGGACGTCGGGCCGATCGACGAGGAGATAGGGGGCCGCCATCGGCAGATAGTCGAAGTAGGCCGACTCCGCCGGCTCGAGTTTGCGCATGATGCCTACGGGGCCGTCGCCGTCGACGTAGAGGCCGAGGAAGGCGTTCTCCGGCATCGCGACGACGTCGCTCGACGCATTGTCGCTGAGGCCCGGCGCGACGTGGAAGAAGGAGCTCGAGTAGGCGCTGAGCTCTCCGGTCGGTCCGAAGGAGTGGTAGACGAGTTTCGAGTCGGGGAAGTACCGGGCGTAGTTGATCGGCTTGAACTCGGACACGCGGATGTTCCCGAACAAGGCGAGGGCGAGCAGCGAGGCGCACAGCGCGCCGGTCGCCGCCAGACTCGGCCCGAGGCGGAGCTCGAGCCGCCCCTCGTCGCCATGGCGGCCCACGAGGCTGAGCAGGGCGGCCAGCGAGGCGAGGGCCGATAGGGGCCCCACCAGGCGATCCGTAGGCAGGATGTACGAGGGCCGCGAGGAGGACGAAGCCGCCCAGGCCCGAGCCGAGCATGTTCCAGAAGTAGAGGCGATGGATCCTCGAGCGGAAGGCGATGAAGGAGACGCCGAGGAAGATGGCGCCGATGAAGAAGGGAATCGCGTAGAGCGCGTAATAGCCCGCGAGGAGGACGTACTGGTGCCGGTCCGTCGTGATCATGACGGGATTGAATGGCAGCTGCTGAGCGACGACGTAGACGAGGGCCATGGCCGGACCGACGATGGCCGCGGTCGTGGCGAGCCAGCGGTCCGGGTTGCGCTCGACCCGCTTCTCGAGGAAGGTGAGCAGCGTGCCCGCGAGGCCGTAGCCGAGGAGAGCGATGCTGATCACCATACTGCCGAAGTTGGACCAGCTCCCCACCGCGAAGCCGCGCATGACCGCCAGCTCGTAGGCGACCATCGTCATGGAGAGCAGGAAGAGCGAGCCGAGGCGGAAGCCGGCGAGGCGCATTTTCATTGCCCGCCTCCCGCGCTCGTGTCATCGAGGCTGTGTCGGGCTCCGCCCTGCGCCGTGAACGGCACGAACACCACTTTGCGCCCTCGGTAGAGATCGCTGCGCTCGAAGGTGAACCCGCCTCCCGGGGCCGGGCGCTTCACGATCCGCAGCACGGTCTGGCCCGAGGGCGGCCCGACCGGAATGACCATGATGCCGTTCGGGGCGAGCTGTCTGAGCAGCGGCGGCGGGATATGGTCGATGCCCGCGGTCACGACGATCTTTTGGAACGGAGCGTACTCCAGCCAACCATTATAACCATCGGCGTTCTTCCTCGTTATCGAGCCGTACTCGGGATAGTTCTTCTCGAGTTTTTTGTATATGGCGTCCGTCTCCTTGAAGAGGGCGCTGACGATCTCGATCGTATAGACGTGGTCGGAGAGCTCGGACAGGACGGCGGACTGATATCCCGAGCCGGTGCCGATCTCGAGGATGCGGTCGGTCCGCTCGGGCGCTATGGCCGACGTCATGTGCGAGACCATGTGCGGGCCCGAGATCGTCTGCCCGTACCCTATGGGGATGGCCGTGTTGTCGTAGGCCTTCTTGATATTGAAGTCTCGGGCGAAGTATTCCCGCGGAGTATAGAGGAAAGCCCTGAGGGGGCCCTCGCCGTAGACGTCCTTGATCCCGATGATGGACTGGGCGCGGTTCCATTTTTTCACCAGGAAGTCCCGCGTTTCGTTAGTATGAGCGAGCATCCAGGCGATGTATTCCTTCTGGGACTTCGTCGGCAGCGAAGCGCTGACCCGTGGCGCCGAAGGCTCGATGGCGGTCGCGGGCAGGCCGTGGGATTGGGCGGGCAGGACCGTTCCCGCGGGAAGCACTTTGGCGGCCGAAGGGTCGTCGGGAGGCTGGCCAGTCGCGACCAGGCCGGACGGAATCGTCGCGGCGGCAGTGGGGTCGACCGTCGCGCCGGTAGGGGCGGCGCCTTGAGGGGCGGCGCTTGAGGGGCGGCGAGCGGCAATGCCGTCTGGGCGGCCGGGCGTCCCCCAGCGCCAGCGCCGCCAACGTCGGTCGGCAGCGTGAGGTAGAGCCAGGCCGAGCCGCAGATCAGCGCGCAGGCGACAACGGCAGGCGCCATGAGCTTGGATACCGTGGCGGCGATTCGGAAGGATGCCGCGCCCGGGCTTCCGGCGCCGCGTCTCGCGATTCGCGAGGCGCAGGCGGGGCAGTCGCCGGGTCCGGTGTAGTCGAAACCGCATTTGATGCATGTGGGCAAGGAACGCCTCCGTCGCGACAGTCTATCGAATCGAGGCGTCTGCGGCCAGTATCCGTCGGAACTCGTCGGCTTGGTTGATGAGAGAGCCGTGGTCGTAAGGGCTGGAGATGAATGCGACCCTATTGCCGAGCACGCGGGCGTCCTCGCGCGGGTCGTCGTTCCCCGTCTGGAAATCGACCCCGTCGTTCCGCAATTGGGACGCGAGCCCGCGGGAATTGTCGGCCGGGTCGCCCACCTGGGCGTAGATCGACACGAAGCGGCCCCCTCCACCGCGGATCCATGCGGCATAGAGATCCACATCCTCGTAGAGCGCGTCGAAGAGACAGACCTCGCTCACTCGGGCGGCGATCTCGTGCTGGGTGAGGATGCGCGAGATGACGTGATAGGCGCCAGAATGGCCCACGAGAGTGATCTTGCCCGCTTGCAAGCGAGGGCCGACGTCTGCCGCGACGAGTCCGTCGAGTATCTGGGTCACCAGAGTCGTAAAGCCGTCCTCGCGCTCGAGCTTGCCGGCGAAAGAATCCGGCGCGTCGCGGGCGGTCTCGGGCATGATCAGGAGGGCCTTGTCCCCGCTCGCCGAGAACTGGCGGAACAGGTCGAAGTCCCGCGCCGCCTCGGAGATCGAGCTGAACCAGCCATGGAAGAAGAAGACGAGGTTTACCTTCCCGCGAGGTTTGAAGTCCTTAGGTATGAAGACCGCGACCGAAGGATCGTCGTAGTGCCCCGCGCGCGGATAGAACTCGCCTTCGTAGGAGTAGCCGGACTGGCGGGCCGCATCGGGAAAGGGGGCGGCATCGAGATCGAGATAGACGATACGTCCGAACTCGTTGAATACTTGCTTCTGAAGGGGGCCTTTCGTACTTTCCTGTCCTATCAAGACGGTAAAAGCGAGGACGAGGAGGGCGGTGCAGGCGATGAGAGGCAAGCGCGTTCGCAACATCGCCTGCACTGTACCATACCTGAGCCGATTTCAAAAGTTGGGCAAGAGTATCGGGCTTGACGCTGAATGAAAGCGCTTGCATACTTCTTCAATGTCGGTAAACATCGAGGACATCGCCAAGGCGGCAGGCGTCTCTACGGCGACCGTCTCGAGGGTTCTCAATAGCCCGGGAATAGTCAGCGAGACCACCCGCAAGCGCGTCGAGGAGGCCATCGAGCTGCACGGCTACAAGCCGAGCATCTTCGCCCGGGGGCTCATGAGCTCGCGAACCGGGTCGGTCGGCATCCTCACTTCGTACATCACCAATCCGTACATGACCTCGATCATCGATTCCATCGAGTCCACGCTCGCCAGAAACGACACGTTCATCTATTTATGTAATTGTAAATCCGATATCGAGTTAGAGCATGAATACACGGACGAGCTCCTCAGGCGCAAGGTCGATGCTCTCATCGTGCTGGAGACGCCGAGCTTCAACGGCGAGCATGACTACTTCCTCGGCCTGCGCGCCGAATGCCCCGTCATTCTCGTCAACGAGCACGTGAGCAGCGACTCTCCCCACCACATCGTCCGCTGCGCCCAAGAGCCCGGCCTTCTCGAGGCGTTACAGCATTTCCTGTCCAACGAGCTTCTGCCGATCGCGCTCCTCCTCGGCGATGTGGGTCCTACTCGTTCGCCCTCAAAAAGAGGCTTTTCACGGAGTTCCGCGACGCCAACGGGCTGTCCGAGGCGGATTCGCCGTGCTTCCTATTAGGGGAGGCGAATGTCGAGGGCATAGTCGAAAGGGCCGCGCGGTTTGCCGCCGCCTTGCTCCAAAAAGACCGGCCTCCGCGCGCCATCCTGGCTGGCAACGACTTGATCGGCGTCGGGGTCCTCCAGGGCGCGCTCGGCGCGGGCCTTCGCGTGCCGCAGGACCTGGCGATCATCAGCGTCGACAACACCATTCTTTCGAGAATAAGCGTCCCGATGTTATCGAGCGTGGATCTCAGGACGGAAGACATCGGCCGGATTGCCGCCGAACTCTACCTTCGCATACGCGCCGGATATTCTTCGGGCCAAGCGCCCGCCCGGGAAACGATCTCATCCTTCCTCGTGTTGCGCGCGACAACCTGAGATACCCGGTGTTCGTTTTCGCCTTGACAAATCCTCGGTTCGGTCAAAATATATGTAAGCGCTTACAATAAGGGAACACGATAAAAAAGGCAGGAGGGAGGCCATGCAGATCGACTGGAAGCCGGAGACCCGCGAGTTCCATCTCCGCAACGAACAGCTGAGCTATGTCCTGGGCGTCAGGACCGACGGCCGTCTCGGGCAGCTCCACTTCGGCGCGCCCCTCGCGCCCGGGACGAGCTACGCTCGCCTTGCCGGCGAGCGGCCGAGCGGGTTCGACAAGGGCGGCGGGGACTTTTCGCTGCTCGAGTATCCCGCGCGGGGAACCGGCGACTTCCGCGTCCCCGCCGTCGAGGTCGCCCATGCCGACGGCTCGAGGGTCGTCGATCCGACCTACGTCGCCCATCGCATCCTCCGCGGCAAGCCGAGCCTGGCCGGCCTCCCCGCCACCTACGTCGAGGACGCCGCCGAGGCCGCCACCCTCGAAGTGGACCTCGTCGACCGCCCGAGCGGCCTTTCTGTCACTCTTTCCTATACGGTCTTTCGGGACTTCCCCGCCGTCGCCAGGAGCGCCCGATTCAGGAACTCGGGGTCGAAGCCAGTGCGCGTCCGCTGCGCGATGAGCGCCTCGCTCGACTTGCCCGACGCCGGATGGGAGCTGCTCTCCTACTCGGGAGCCTGGGCTCGCGAGCGATCGGAAACGAGGCGGGCGCTCGCATCGGGGATCCAGGGCGTCTACAGCGTCCGCGGCGCCTCCAGCCATCAGGCCAATCCCTTCATCGCGCTGGCCCGCCCGCGCACGGACGAAAGCTCGGGCGAGGCCTTGGGATTCAGCCTGGTCTACTCGGGCAATTTCCTCGCCGAGGCCGAGGTTGGCCCCTTCATGACGACTCGCGTGCGCCTCGGCATCGAGAGCTCGACGTTCGAGTGGCTCCTCGAGCCCGGCGCGTCCTTCCAGTGCCCGGAGGCGGTCATCGTCCGCTCGGGAGAGGGCCTGGGCGCGTTGAGCGACGCATACCACCGGCTCTACCGGGAGCGCCTGGCCCGAGGAAGGTGGCGGGACCGGGTCCGGCCCGTTCTCATCAACAATTGGGAAGGCACCTACTTCGACTTCGACGAGGCGAGGCTCGTCGCGATGGCGAAGTCGGCGGCGGCGGCCGGCGTCGAGCTCTTCGTTCTCGACGACGGCTGGTTCGGCGAGCGCGACGACGACACGAGCTCCCTCGGCGACTGGCGAGTCGATAGGCGCAAATTGCCGGACGGCCTGGGCGGTCTCGCTCGCAAGGTCGAGGCCCTCGGCATGAAATTCGGCCTCTGGATCGAGCCCGAGATGGTGAGCCCGAGGAGCGGCCTGTTCGCCGAGAAGCCCCTCTGGGCGGTGGGCGTGCCCGGCCGAGAACGGACGACCGCCCGCAACCAGTTCGTCCTCGACCTCTCCAACCCCGAGGTCGTCGAGCATATCCACGCGGGCATGGCGGCCATCCTGCGCTCGGCCCCGATTTCCTACGTGAAGTGGGACATGAACCGCAACATCACGGAGGCCTACGGGGCGACGCTGCCGCCCGAGCGGCAGGGCGAGTTCTTCCACCGCTACATTCTGGGCGTGTACGAGCTCTACCGCCGCTTGACCGAGGAATTCCCCGACATCCTCTTCGAGTCCTGCGCCGGCGGCGGCGGCCGCTTCGATCCGGGCATGCTGGCCTACGCTCCTCAGGCGTGGGCGAGCGACGATACCGACGCGGTCGAGCGGCTCAGGATCCAATGGTCGACTTCGATCTGCTATCCCTTGAGCTCGATGTGCGCCCACGTGTCGGCGACGCCGAACCACCAGACGGGCAGGGTCGCGCCGCTGTCGACCCGAGCGGCGGTGGCCTTCTTCGGCGTCTTCGGCTGCGAGCTCGACGCGGCCGCCCTCGCTCCCGAGGCCATGGACGAAGTCGCGCGCCAGATCGCCTTTTACAAGGAACATCGCGAGCTCTTCCTGCTCGGTCGCTTCGTCCGGCTCCGCAGCCCCTACGAGGGCGACGGCAACCGCTGCGCCTGGATGTGCGTGTCGCCGGATCGCGGCAGCGCGGTCGTCGGCTTCTACACCGTCCTCAATAGACCCAATCCCTGGCGCGAGCGCTTTCCGCTGCGCGGCCTCGAGGCGGACGCGACCTATCGCGTCGCCCTTTGGCCACCCGGCCCGTCCGGCTCCGGCTCGCCCGCCGACATCCTTCGCTTGGACAACGAGGGCCTACGCGGCGGGGACGAGCTCATGGCGCTCGGCCTCTCGATCGCCTACGACCCCTGGCAGGCCGCCGCGCGCGGCGACTTCTGGTCGCAGCTGTTCGTCATCGAGGCAGTTCACCGCGCGCCCAAGGACACGTAATCCCTCTCGTCCGGGCCCGTGTAGATCTGGCGGGGGCGCATGAGCTTCTGCTCCGGGTCGTCGAAGGCCTCGAGCCAATGCGCGAGCCAGCCGCAGGTCCTCGGGACGGCGAACATCACCGTGAAGAGCGAGGCCGGCAGGTTCATGGCGCGGTAGATGAGGCCCGAGTAGAAGTCGACGTTCGGGTAGAGCTTGCGCGAGACGAAGTACTCGTCCTCGAGGGCGATCCGCTCGAGCTCGAGCGCCACGTCGATGAGGACGTTCCTGCCCGTCACGCGGAAGACCTCCTCGGCCGTCTTCTTGATGATGCGACAGCGCGGGTCGTAGTTCTTGTAGATGCGGTGCCCGAAGCCCATCAGGCGGAGCTCGCCTTTCTTCACGCGCTGGATGAAGGCCGGCACTTTGTCGGGCGTCGCGATCTCCTCGAGCTGCGAGAGGACCGCCTCGTTCGCGGCGCCGTGCAAGGGGCCGTAGAGGGCCGCCGCCGCTCCCGCGAGGGCCGAGTAGGGATCGCCCTGGGCCGAGCCGATGACGCGCATAGCCGTCGTGCCGGCGTTCTGCTCGTGGTCGGCGTGGAGCACCCACAGCACGTTGAGCGCGCGCTCGAGGACCGGGTGGGGCTCGTACTTCACCTCGGTCATCTTGAACATCATGTTGAGGAAGTTGCCGACGTAGGTAAGGCTGTCGTCCGGCATGTTGAAGGGCCAGCCCTGGTTGTGCCGGTACGCGCAGGCCGCGATCGTCGCGACCTTGGCGATGATGCGCTCGACCTGGAGGCGCCGGTTTGCCGGGTCGGTGACCTGGCGCGAGTCGGGATAGAGGGTTGCCAGCGAGGCGATCGAGCTGATGAAGAGGCTCATCGGGTGGGCGTCGTAGCGGAACGTCTCGATGAGGTTCTGGATGTTCGTGTGCAGCATCGTGTGGTGCCGGATGTCCCGCTCCCAGTTCGAGAGCTGGGGCCCCGTGGGCAGCTTGCCGAAGATCACGAGGTAGGCGGTCTCGAGGAAGGTCGCCTTCTGGGCGAGCTGCTCGATGGGATAGCCGCGATAGCGCAGGATCCCCCGCTCGCCGTCGATGTAGGTTATGGAGCTCTTCGTCACGGCCGTGTTCGCGAAGCCCGGGTCGTAGGACATGAGGCCGAAATCCTCGTCCGCGGTGTGAATCTTGCGCAGGTCCATGGCGCGGATAGTCCCGTTCGAGACGGGGAGATCGTAGCTCTGGCCGGTGCGGTTGTCGACGACGCTCAGGCTGTCCTTGGTCATGCTTCGTTCTCCTGGCTAGGCAAGGGCCGAGTCCAGGCGCGCGGCCGCTTTCTCGATGAAGCCCAGGCTTCGCGCCCAGGTCAAGCAGCTTCTCGACCGTGTATTGCGAGACGTTGCCGCTACCGGAAACCAGGCAAACCTTGCCTTCCAGCGAGTCTTTCCGCGTCTTCAACATCTCGTCGGCAAAGTATACGCAGCCGTAGCCGGTGGCTTCGGGACGAATCAACGAGCCGCCCCATCCCAGGCCCTTGCCCGTCAGAACGCCGGTAAACTCATTGCGCAGGCGCTTATATTGTCCAAACAGATAGCCAATCTCGCGTCCGCCCACGCCGATGTCGCCGGCGGGAATATCAGTGTCGGGACCGATGTGGCGTTCCAGTTCGCTCATGAAGCTCTGGCAGAAGCGCATCACTTCGTTGTCGCTCTTGCCTTTAGGATCGAAATCAGATCCGCCCTTGCCGCCGCCCATGGGCAGCGTGGTCAGCGAGTTCTTGAATACCTGCTCAAACGCCAGGAACTTCAGAATGCCAAGATTGACCGAGGGGTGCAAACGCAGTCCGCCCTTGTACGGGCCGATGGCGCTGTTCATTTCAATGCGGAATCCGCGATTGACTTGCACTTCGCCCTTGTCGTCGAACCAGGGCACGCGAAACATGATTACTCGTTCCGGCTCGGTGATGCGCTCCAGGATTTTTTCTTTCTGATACCGAGGGTGGCGCTCCAGCACGGGCTTCAGGGAATCCACCACTTCATGAACGGTCTGGTGAAATTCCGGCTCGCATGGATTCTTGGTTTTCACGAGGTTGAGAATGTGATTTACGTACTCTGCCGCATTACACGTAAGCGGTTCCATGACAGCACTCATAAGTGTTTCCTCCGACTTTCATGTTCTGAACTAGTTAACA
>CAWHFT010000261.1:0-23321 GCA_963828175.1 uncultured Spirochaetota bacterium | reverse complement strand
GCGAGCCCCATACGGCGGCCGGCATCCCCGAGGCGTTCAACGTCATGGTGCAGGAGCTCCGCGGGCTCGCGCTCGACATTCGCGTGTACGACGCAAAGGGCAAGCAGATCGCCCTGACCGAGCGCGACGAGGACATCATAAATAAGCAAGGCGCCTTCTAATAAATAGCCCGAATCGACGAGATGAGGGGGAGATAGCATGCGAGACATACAGGATTTCGATAGCATAATGATTCGCCTTGCCAGCCCGGACATGGTCCGGGCGTGGAGCTACGGCGAGGTCAAGAAGCCCGAGACGATCAATTACCGCACGCTGAGGCCCGAGAAGGACGGTCTCTTCTGCGAGAGGATATTCGGCACGACCAAGGAATGGGAGTGCTACTGCGGCAAGTTCAAGTCGATCCGCTACAAGGGCGTCATCTGCGATCGCTGCGGAGTCGAGGTCACGCATTTCAAGGTGCGGCGCGAGCGCATGGGCCACATCGAGCTCGCCTCGCCCGTCTCGCACATCTGGTTCTATCGCTCGGTCCCGAGCCGCATGGGCCTATTGCTCGACCTGCCGGTGGCAGCGCTCCGTTCGGTCCTCTACTACGAGAAGTACATCGTCATCGACCCGGGCGACACCGACCTCAAGAAGATGCAGCTCCTCACCGAGGAGGAGTGGTACGAGGCGCAGGACCGCTACGGGGGCGCCTTCACCGCAGGCATGGGCGCGGAGGCGATCCGTTCCCTGCTCGAGCAGATCAACATGGACGAGCTCGCCGCCGAGCTCCGCGTGCGGATGATCGAGAAGGGCCCGAAATCGGACAAGCGCCTCCTAAAGCGGATCGAGATCTGCGAGTCGTTCCGCAATTCCGACAACAAGCCCGAGTGGATGGTCCTCGACGTGATTCCGGTGATTCCGCCGGAATTGCGTCCCATGGTGCAGCTCGACGGCGGCCGCTTCGCGACGAGCGACCTCAACGACCTCTACCGCCGCGTCATCAACCGCAACAACCGCCTCAAGCGACTGATGGCGCTCAACGCGCCGGACATCATCATCCGCAACGAGAAGCGCATGCTCCAGGAGGCGGTCGACGCGCTGTTCGACAACTCCAAGAAGAAGCGCGTCGTCAAGGGCGCCTCGAACCGGCCGCTCAAGTCGCTGTCCGACATGCTCAAGGGCAAGCAGGGCCGCTTCCGCCAGAACCTCCTGGGCAAACGCGTCGACTACTCGGGCCGCTCGGTCATCGTCGTCGGGCCCGAGCTCAAGATGTGGCAGTGCGGCCTCCCCACCAAGATGGCGCTCGAGCTCTTCAAGCCCTTCATCATGAAGAAGCTCGTCGAGAAGGACGTCGTCTACAACATCAAGAAGGCCAAGATGCTGGTCGAGTCGGAGACGCCCGAGGTCTTCGCCGTCCTCGACGAGGTGGTCAAGGAGCACCCGGTCCTCCTGAACCGCGCGCCTACACTGCACCGCCTCGGCATCCAGGCCTTCGAGCCCGTCCTCGTCGAGGGCAAGGCGATAAAGCTTCATCCGCTCGTCTGCCACGCATACAACGCCGACTTCGACGGCGACCAGATGGCCGTCCACGTCCCGCTCACGAGCGCCGCGCAGACCGAGTGCTGGACGCTCATGCTCTCGAGCCGCAACCTCCTCAACCCCGCGAACGGCAAGACCATCGTCTTTCCGTCGCAGGACATGGTCCTCGGGATCAACTTCCTCACCCGCCACAAGCCCGGGGTAAAGGGCGAGGGGAAGCGCTATTCCTCGCCCTCCGAGCTCCTGATGGCCTGCGAGGCCCTTTCCTGCGATTACGAGGCCGTGGTGAAGGTGCCCGTCACGAAGCGTCCGATCTGGAACGGCGTGAACAAGCCCTTCGAGATCGGCGCCGATTCCCTCCTGGACACCACGGCCGGACGCATCCTCCTCAACGAGGCGATGCCCGCCGAGGTCCCCTACATCAACTACCAGATGGGCGACAAGGAGCTCCGAGCCCTCATCGAGGCGATTTACAAGGAGAAGGGCCCCTACGTCACGGTCGCCATGCTCGACGAGATCAAGAACAACGGGTTCCGATACGCGACGTTCTTCGGCGCCACCATCGGCATGGACGACATCGTCGTGCCGACCGAGAAGCCGGAGATGATCGAGGCCGCGAACAAGCAGGTCGACTCGATCCAGAAGCAATACCTGGCGGGCCACATCACCCAGGAAGAGCGCTACAACCGAGTCGTCGAGGTCTGGTCCAAGACCAACGAGGAGCTGACCGCGGTGATGATGAAGACCCTCGAGCGCGACCGCGCGGGCTTCAACAACATCTACATGATGGCCAACTCGGGAGCGCGCGGAAGCCGCAACCAGATCCGCCAGCTCGCCGGCATGCGCGGCCTCATGGCCAAGCCCTCCGGCGACATCATCGAGCTCCCCATCCGATCCAATTTCCGCGAGGGCCTTTCCGTCATCGAGTTCTTCATCTCCACGAACGGCGCGCGCAAGGGTCTCGCCGACACGGCGCTCAAGACCGCCGACGCCGGCTATCTCACTCGCCGCCTGGTCGACATTTCCCAGGACGTCGTCATCAACGTCGACGACTGCGGGACCATCAACGGCGCCCTGCATACGCCCATCAAGGACGGCGAAGAGATCATCGAGGCGCTGCGCGAGCGAATCGTCGGGCGCTACGCCCTCGACCCGATCCGGCACCCGATAACCGGCGACCTCATCGTCGCCGCGAACGAGGAGATCACCGAGGATATCGCCGACAAGATCGACGAGGCGGGGATCGAGGAAGTCACGCTCCGAACGGTCCTCACCTGCGAGGCCAAGCACGGCGTGTGCCGCAAGTGCTACGGCCGCAATCTGGCTACCGGCCGCACGGTGGAGATAGGCGAGGCGGTGGGCATCATCGCCGCGCAGTCCATCGGCCAGCCGGGAACGCAGCTCACGATGCGCACCTTCCATATCGGCGGCGCGGCCACCAAGGTGTCCGAGGAGAACCGCATCTACCTCAAATACGCGGTCCTTGTCACCGAGGTCGCGGGAACCTACGTCAAGATGCCCGAAGGCCGTTCGCTGTTCACCCGCAAGGGAGCGCTCCACGCCTGCAAGATATTCTCCAACTTCGAGGTGGCCAAGGGCGACAAGGTCCTCGTGCAGGACGGCCAGCGCATCCTCAAGGGCGATTCCATCGTCCAGAAGGCCGACAAGACCGTCCACAAGGCGACGGACATCTCCTACGCCAAGGTCATCGTGGACAAGAAGACCGGCGCCGGACGGGTGCTCCTCATCGCTCAGGACCAGAAGATCGACGTGCGCAACGGCTCCGAAGTCATCGTGAAGCCGGGCGACATCCTGCCGGCCAACGGCACGATGGCTACCTTCGATCCCTTCTCCGACCCGATCATCTCCGAGCACGACGGCTACGTCCGCTACGAGGACATCATCCCCGGCTCGACCCTGAAAGAGGAGATCAACGAGGAGACGGGCAACATCGAGAAGAAGATCACCGAGTTCGCCGCCGAGCGCGACGCCAAGCAGCCGCGCGTCGTGATCACCGACGAGGCGGGCAACGAGGTCGTGACCTACTTCCTCCCGGGCGGCGCCTATCTCAACGTCGAGGACGGCGAGCTCGTCAAGGCGGGAAGAACCCTCGCCAAGACGCTCAAGGAGAGCGCCAAGGCCATGGACATCACGGGAGGCCTGCCGCGCGTCGGCGAGCTCTTCGAGGCGCGAAAGCCCAAGACCCCCACCGTCCTGGCGACCGTCGCCGGCATCGTGGCCTTCCGAGGCATCGTCAAGGGCAAGCGCGTCGTCGTGGTCAAGGACATTTTCAACAAGGAGTACAAGCACCTCGTGCCGATGGGCCGCAGGCTCCTCGTGCGCGACGGCGATACCGTCGAGGCCGGAGACCTCCTGTGCGACGGCAACAAGAACCCGCACGACATCATGAACATCATGGGCGAGCAGAACTGCCAGCGCTTCCTGATGGACGAGGTGCAGCAGGTCTACCGGCTCCAGGGCGTCACCATCAACGACAAGCACATCGGCGTCATCATCCGGCAGATGATGAAGAAGGTCGAGATCGTCGCGTCCAGGCGACACCAAGTTCATCTACGGCCAGCAGGTGGACAAGTATCGGTTCCACGAGGAGAACAAGCGCGTCGTCCAGGAAGGCGGACAGAGCGCGGTCGCGCGTCCGCTCCTGCTCGGCATCACGCGCGCCAGTCTCAAGATCGACTCGTTCTTCGCGGCGGCTTCCTTCCAGGAGACGACGCGGGTTCTCACCGACGCCGCCATTGCGGGCGCGACCGACGGCCTGCGCGGGCTCAAGGAGAACGTCATAATCGGCCACCTCATCCCAGCGGGCACCGGCATGAGGTCCTATAGGAACATCAAGCTATCGGACGCGGAGAACGAGGATCTCGATGCCTTCGTCGAGGAGGTGCTCGAGAAGCGCCGGCGGGAAAAGGAGCTGCAGCCCATGCCCGCCTTGGAGGACAGGGCCGAGAACGGCACCGCCTTCGAGGAGGACGAGATCTTCGAGAACGACGAAGGCTTCGAGCCCGTCGACACCGATTCCGAGGAAATTTGAGAGGGCGCTCGAGTCTTGGGCATGGTGCCCTCGGGCATTGACATCCAGAGCGCTAGATTGTATTTTAGTGCGCTAAGCATTGGTTTACTGCCTTTCCTAACGTAGCGCGTACCATCCAATCAGTCGGGCCATGCTGAGGCCCGGCATAATAGGGAGTCGTAGCATAGATGCCGACGATCAATCAGCTAATCCGTCTCGGCCGCAAGGCTTCCGCATGGCGGAACAAGGCCCCGGCGCTCGAAGAGTGTCCGCAGAGGCGCGGCGTGTGCACCCGCGTCATGACAGTCACGCCCAAGAAGCCCAACTCGGCCCTCCGCAAGGTCGCCCGCGTCAGGCTCTCCAACGGGATCGAGGTCACCGCCTATATTCCCGGCGTCGGCCACAACCTTCAGGAGCACTCGGTGGTCCTCATCCGCGGAGGGCGCGTAAAGGACCTTCCCGGCGTGCGCTACCACATCATTCGCGGCGCCAAGGATACACTCGGCGTCGAGGACCGCAAGAAGGGCCGGTCCAAGTACGGCGCCAAGCGGCCGAAGGCATAGGGGAGCAGCATGGGCCGCAAGAAGAAGACCATCGATAGGGGACACCTCCCCGATCCGAAGTACAATTCCGTCATCGTGACCAAGTTCGTGTGCCGCATGATGTGGCAGGGCAAGAAGTCCGTCAACACTCGCATCATGTACGACGCGATGGACGCGATGCAGAAAAAAGCCAACGTTCCGGCTCTCGAGGTGTTCCTCAAGGCGGTCGATAACGCAAAGCCCCTCGTCGAGGTCAAGTCCCGCCGCGTCGGCGGAGCGACCTACCAGGTACCCGTCGAGATTCGCGATATCCGCCGCGAGGCGCTCGCGATGCGCTGGCTCATTAATGCCGCTCGGGCGCGCTCGGGCAAAGCGATGGCCGACAAGCTCGCCGATGAGCTGCTGGACGCGTTCAACAACACCGGAACCGCGGTGAAAAAGAAGGAAGACACCCACAAGATGGCCGAAGCCAACAAGGCTTTCGCCCATTATAGGTGGTAGGGCGAAAGGCTTGTTGGCTCTCGCGCCCATAATGATAAAAGGCGCGTTGGCCCTTGAAAGGCTTTCGCCCATTATAGGTGGTAAGCGCGAAGGCGTCATTCGTGAAAGCATGAGCCCCGTCCTGAGTGGACGGGGTTTTTTTATTTTGCGGCTCGATATAGATTGCTCAGGAGGTGCGGCGCGTAGTCGACTATGACGATGGCGCGCGCTAATGCCTCTCGCGCTTTCCAAATATGGAGGCGATATGGGGATTGAAATCGAGCGCAAGTTCCTCGTGGATCGGTCGAAATGGAAGTTTTCAGGCGCGGGGACACGTATCATTCAGGGATATCTCTGCCTGGCTAGGGAGAGAACCATCCGTGTGCGGCTCATCGGCGAGGAGGCGAGGCTCACGATCAAAGGACAGGCTGCGGGAATTTCGCGAGCTGAATACGAATACCCTATTCCTCCCGAAGACGCGCGAGAGATGCTGGAGAGCCTTTGCGAGCGGCCCTTTATCGATAAAACGCGCTTTCTCGAGGACTTCTCGGGCCGGACTTGGGAAATCGACATATTTCACGGCGCAAACGAGGGCCTCGTCGTCGCCGAGGTCGAGCTCGACGACGTCGATGCGAGAGTCGAGCTTCCGCCCTGGGCAGGGAAGGAAGTTTCGGCCGACCACCGCTATTCGAATTCCAGCCTGGCGAAAAACCCATGGCCGGCGTGGAAAGAATGACGATGGGCATCGATGTCTCGAAGTACGCGGGCATCGTCATCCTTACCGGGGCCGGGATTTCGGCCGCATCGGGCATTCGCACTTACCGGGGACCCGACGGGCTGTGGACTCAATCTCGAAAGCCTCGGGGAGGAGAACGCCGGTTTCAAGGAGGAGTATCTGGGCAGGGCGGAAGAGATGGTGCCGCGCATTTTCGGGGAGTAGCCTCGGCTCAGCCTATCGTCCCTCCCCACTCTTTCAGCCTCGATTCGATGAAATCCAGGCAAAGCTCATGCTCTGCCTTGCCTCGTCCGCTCACGGGTATGGGATCCCCGAATTCGAAATGTATGGTTCGGTCCCTATGGACCGGGCCGAACCCCCTGAATAGGCCGCTCGAGCCCCAGTAATCGGTCTTGAGGGCCACGGGCATTACCTTGACTCCGGCTTTTGAGGCGAGCTTGATCCCCAGGCTGTTGAAAGTCTCGCGCTTCCAGACTTGGGTTCTCGTGCCCTGAGGGAAGACGATGACTGAGATGCCGGAAGCGAGCCTCGCCTGTCCTTCCGCGAGCACCACTTCGAGGTCGGCGCGCGGATCGGTCCTCGAGACGGCGATCGGGTTTCGCGAACGCATGATCGGACCCCAGAAGAAGCCGCCGAGGAGTTTTTGCTTGACTACATAGGTGACGGGCTTCAGGGGGCGGATAAGGCCAGGTAGCACGAGGGTCTCGAGGGTGCTCATGTGGTTCGAGACGAAGACGAGCGGGCCTTCGTGCGCGCGGACTTTGTCCATGCCGTCGATGCGGAAGCTGGCGGCGCAGCGTTCAAGATTCCGTATTACCTCGAAGGAGCTCTTTGCCCAGGCATCGTCGCCGTAAAGGCCCCGCAGGGCCAGCGATCTGCAGCGTAGTATGGTCGCGAAGAAGTGGGAGTAGACGCTCCATCGCGAATGGAGAAGCAGCGTTTCGCTGAGGGCCCTCGGGACGATGTCGGGAGTCGAATACCCGTCTCCGGAGAACAGGTCCGTCATGCCGAACGGCCGCTCATGACCGCACGCGCACGGAAACTCCGCCGAAAAGCGCCAGGCCATCGACTACGATCGTCGGCGCATAAGGGTCGTCGACCTCGTGGGCGGTCCTATCGAACCCTCCGAAGATGCCGATCCCGCGGACGCGAACCCTCATCCCCGGAGGGACGACGACGTCCACGCCACCGAAGAGGCAGAGACAGCTGATGGTGACTCCTTCCTCGGGAACGATGGCCTTGCGGAAATCGATGTTGGATCCGCCGAATACGCAGAGGGCGGTGAGATTCCGCGGCGCCTGCCAAACGCCTCTGAAATCCGAGCCGCTGAATATCGCGACCGAGTAGTCGCTCGGTCGCGCGTCGCCGGATGCCAAGCGCCAGCTCGTTGAGCCCGAAGCCGCGGCCGTCCGGGTCTCGCGCCGCTCGGCCGGAAGCTCGGGCAGGTCGGCGACCTGGGCGACCAGCTCTCCACGCGTCGCGGCCTTGGAAACCAGCTCGGTCCTGCGCTCGAACTCGGCCAGGTCCATCCGCTCCAGCGAATACTGCTTGACCAGATCGTCCATCACTCGGTCCCTGAGTTTTTCGATCGGGACGGTTTCGAAGCGCGCTACGTCGTTCATGTCTACCTCCACGGCGGCTCCGGAAGCCGCTATTCGCGCGCCGTCGGATGCCCCTCAAGTTTCATGGGCGGCCTATGGCCGCCGCGGCCCAATGCCGCCTAGTTACGAAGTAATATATCCTATTTTTCGTCGGGAGTGAACTGCGGTGTGCCGCCATGGCCGCCTTCGCAGCGGCGGCGAAATCGATGCTATACTCGCTCCTGCCCAATGAACGAAGCGGCGAATCCCTCTCCGCGATATCGGCATACTCGCCCATATCGACGCCGGCAAGACCAGCCTCACCGAAAGGCTCCTCTACGTCTCTGGCCGAATCCGCAGCCCGGGCGATATCGACGAAGGGACCACCGTCACCGATTACCTCGAAGTCGAGCGCGAGCGTGGTATAACGATAAAAGCAGCGGCCACGCGATTGGAGTGGGCGCGGTCGGGCGACGAAGGCGCGATGAAAATAAATCTCATCGATACGCCGGGACATGTGGATTTCTCTTCGGAGGTAGGGCGCTCCCTTCGGGCTCTCGACGGCGCGGTGGTGCTGGTGTGCGCGGTGGCTGGAGTCCAGTCCCGCACCGAAGTGCTCTATCGCGCCTGCGTCGCCCGCAAGGCGGCGAGGCTCGCCTTCGTCAATAAAATGGATCGGCGAGGGGCTTCCTTCGAGCGTGCCCTAGGGGACATTACCTCGATCCTGGACCCGGGAGCCGTGGCGATCCAGTTGCCGTGGGGCGAGGGGGAGGCCTTTCGCGGAGTAGTGGACCTCGTCGACATGAAGGCCTACGATTTCTCGGCGGGGACGATAGGCGAGGCCGGCCCGCGGCGACCTGTGCCCCTGCCGATTCCCGCCCGAGCTCGCCGTGACGGCGGCTAATGCGAGGGCCGCGCTGGTGATCGCCCTCGCGGGCGGGGCCGGCGGGTCAGCCGATGCCTATGGATCGGCCCTTCTCAGAGGACTATGTGGCCGGGAGGGAAAGCTCGCCGGAAAGGCTCGGTGGCGCGCTGAAGGCAGCGACCCTGGCAGGCCGCGCGACTCCCGTGCTCTGCGGCTCGGCATTTTCCGACGGAGCCGCCGCTCTCCTCCTCGATGCCGTCGCGGACTACTTGCCGGCTCCCGACGAGGCCGCCCGCCCCCCGGCCATCGATCCGGCGACGGGCGCCCGAGGTCGTTCCGGGGCCCGACGACGCCTTTTCTGGCTTCGTCTTCAAGACCGGCGGCGATCAGCATTTCGGCAGGCTCTCTTGGATCCGCGTGCGCTCGGGCCGGATAACGGCGGGCGACAAGATCCTGGACGTCGGGGCGGGGAAAGTCGCTCGCATAACGCGCATCTTCGGCATTCACGCCGACCGGCTCGAGGACGTCTCCGGGGCGGCGGACGGCGACATCGTGGCCGTTGCCCTCGGCACGCCGCTTCTGGGGGCAACCGGGGCCAGCCTCTGCGACCCGAGTCGACCGCTCGTCTACGAGCCGATCGGCTTCGAAGAGCCCGTCGTCTCTCTGGCGCTCGAGCCGAAGACCCGCGAGGACGGCGAGCGCCTGAAGAAGGGAGCGGCGGCTCTCGCCGACGAGGATCCCTCGATCCGGATCCGCGAGGATCCGCAGACGGGGCGCATCGAGCTGTCGGGCATGGGCGAGCTTCATCTGGAGGTGGCGGCCGAGCGCCTCGCGCGGGGCTTCGGCGCGCGCTTCAGGACGGGCAAGCCTCGAGTCGCCTACCGCGAGCTTCTCCTGTCCGAGGCATCCGCCGTGGAAGCCTTCGATCGCGACCTCGGCGGCGAACGGGCGCGGGCGACGGTCGCCTTGCGCATCGGCCCCGGTCTCAAAGGCTTCGTCTTCGAGGCCGATCCTTCGATTCGCGCCGCTCCTTCCTTATTAGAAGCGGCTCGAAGGGGCGCCGAGGCTGCGCTCAGCGTAGGGCCGACCTCGGGCTACCCCCTGGACGGCGTGAAGGCGCTCCTCGAGTCTCTTTCTCTGCCCGGTGGGGCCCTTTCATCGCCGGGCAAGGTGGCCGAGCGCGCGGTCGAGATCGCCGCCTCTCTCGCGGCGGGCCGAGCCCTCCGGGAGGCGGGAACGAAAGTTGTGGAGCCGGTCATGCGTATCGAGATGACCGTCGGCGCCGATTTCCTCGGCGCTGCCGTGGCGGCAGTATCCGGTAGAGGCGGCCGCATCGAGTCCATGGACGCCGCTCCTGGGGGCGGAAGCATCGTCTCAGGAGCGGCCCCTTTGGCCAAGCTTTTTGGCTTCGCGAGCGAGCTGCGCTCGGTCACCGAGGGCAGGGCCGAGTATGCCGCCCGCTTTCTCCGTTATGAGCCGTCAACTGATGCGGCCCCTTGATTCGCCCTAGACTCTCCTATATAATCCGGGAGCTCACCAGGGAAAGCAATTGGCGGGACGAAGCCAAGGAGGAGTTTTATATGGCCAAAGAGAAGTTCGAGCGCACCAAACCTCATATGAACGTCGGTACGATAGGTCACATCGACCATGGAAAGACGACGCTCAGCGCCGCAATCACCCAATACTGCTCGCGCAAGTTCGGCGACAAGGCGATGAAGTTCGACGATATCGACAATGCGCCCGAAGAGAAGGCCCGCGGCATCACGATCAACACCCGGCACCTCGAGTACCAGTCCCAGAAGCGCCACTATGCCCATATCGACTGCCCTGGCCACGCCGACTACATCAAGAACATGATCACCGGCGCGGCCCAGATGGACGGCGCGGTGCTCGTCGTCTCCGCCCCCGATTCGGTAATGCCCCAGACCCGCGAGCACGTCCTCCTTGCCCGCCAGGTCGGCGTTCCCTCCGTCCTCGTTTTCCTCAACAAGGTAGACCTCGTCGACGATCCCGAGCTGCTCGAGCTGGTCGAGGAGGAAATCCGCGACCTCCTCACCTTCTACAAGTTCCCCGGCGACAAGACCCCGATCATCAAGGGCGCCGCGTTCAAGGCCCTCTCCGAGCCCGACAATACCGAGCCACCAAGTGCATCCAGGAGCTCCTGGACGCCATGGACACCTTCTTCCCCGATCCCGAGCGAGTCACCGACAAGCCCTTCCTGATGCCGATCGAGGATGTTTTCTCCATCTCTGGCCGTGGCACGGTCGTCACGGGCCGCGTCGAGCGCGGTATCGTCAAGATCAACGAGACGGTGGAGATCGTCGGCATCAAGCCGACCAAGTCCACGGTCGTAACCGGCATCGAGATGTTCAACAAGCTCCTGGACGAGGGCCGCGCTGGCGACAATGTCGGTACCCTCCTCCGCGGCATCGACAAGAAGGAAGTCGAGCGCGGCCAGGTCCTCGCCAAGCCGGGCACCATCACCCCGCACACCAAGTTCAAGGGTCAGGTCTACGTTCTCAACCAGGCCGAGGGCGGGCGCCACAGCCCCTTCTTTGCCGGCTACAGGCCGCAGTTCTATTTCCGCACGACCGACATCACGGGCACCGTCACTCTCCCCGAGGGCCGCGAGATGGTCATGCCCGGCGACAACACCGAGATCAACGTCGAGCTGATCTATCCGATCGCCATGGAGAAGGGCCTCAAGTTCGCCATCCGCGAGGGCGGCCACACTGTCGCTTCCGGCCAGGTAACGGAAGTTATCGAGTAGTCGCTTGGCGAGACACGCCGCGGGGAGCATGACTCTTCCGCGGCGCCGTTCTTTTAGCGCGTTTTGAGGCGCTTGCCCGCTATGCGAGGCGGCGGCACTTGTGATATTGTAGCCAACGGTCAGACGCCTGGTGCGTACGGCCAGTTTTGCGGCGGGGCTCCCCGGCCCCGCAGCGCTCAGTTTCGGCTGCTCGCCCGCCAGGGTACGGCAGCCGGGGGCGGGCGCAAGAGATCTTTGGAGGATTTGCATGAAGGACAGGATTCGAGTCAGGCTTAGAGGCTTCGATGTCCGTCTTATCGACGACAGCGCGAGGGGCATTGTACAGACCGTCCAGAAGGCGGGCGCGAAGGTGTCGGGTCCAATCCCGCTGCCGACGCGGATCAACAAGTACACCGTCCTTCGCTCGCCCCACGTGCACAAGAAATCGCGTGAGCAGTTCGAGATGAGGACCCACAAGCGCCTGATCGACATCATCGATCCCACGCCGGATGTCATGGACGCGCTCATGAAGCTCGAGCTGCCCGCCGGCATCGACGTAGAGATCAAGCAGTAACGGCTCGGCGTCGCTGCAAAGCTGTAAACGCCCGGTCGGCAAAAGGCGCAATGCGCCAGCCTGAGCCGCAGCGTTCAACGCTAGGAGTAGAGGAATGATCGGACTAATCGGCAAGAAGACTGGCATGACCCAGGTCTTCGACGACACCGGGCGGCTCATCCCCGTCACGGTGATCGAGTTCGCCCCGAACGTAGTAGTCGGCAAGAAGACCGCCGACAAAGACGGCTATGACGCCGTCGTGCTCGGCGTATACGACAAGAAAAAGAGCCAAGTGACCAAGCCCTATGGCGGCCAATTCCCCGAAGGCGTCGCTCCTACGAGGATCCTTCGCGAGCTCCGCGACTTCGAGAAGGAAGTGGCCGTGGGCGAAAAGCTCGGAGTCGCCGCCTTCGAGGGCATTCGTTTCGTCGACGTGAGCGCAACCAGCAAGGGCAAGGGCTTCCAGGGCGTCGTCAAGAGATGGCATTTCGGCGGAGGCCGCAACACCCACGGCTCCAAGTTCCACCGCGAGCCGGGGTCGACCGGCCAGAGCACGTGGCCCCACAAGACTTTCAAGAACGTGAAGCTTCCCGGCCGCATGGGCGGCGAGAAGGTCACCATGCAGAATCTCAAGGTCGTCCGAATCGACGCCGAGGGATCCTTCATCCTCGTGCGCGGCGCCGTCCCCGGCCCCCGCAATTGCGACCTGCTTGTCCGCAACGCGGTCAAGAAGACGAAGTAAGGCGGAGGACCCAAAGTGGAAAGGAAAGTCGTTTCCTTGCAGGGGAAGGAGCTCCGGAAGATCGAGCTCTCCGACGCCGTGTTCGGACTCCCCTTGAACCAGGACGTCATCTACTACGCGATCAACAACGAGCTCGCCAACAAGCGGGTCGGCACCGCCTGTACGAAGGACCGCGGCGAGGTCCACGGCTCCAACCGCAGGCCGTATTCCCAGAAAGGCACCGGCCGCGCCCGGCAGGGCGATTTCAAGTCCCCGGTCTACGTGGGCGGCGGCACGGCCTTCGGGCCCAAGCCTAGGGATTTTTCCTTTACCCTGCCCAAGAAAGTGAAGCGCCTCGCCATGAAGACCATCCTGAGTCTCAAGGCCCAGGACGGCAGCATGGCGATCGTCGAGGATTTCACCGTCGAGACCGGCAAGACCAAGGACTTCGTCAAGACGATGGAGACCCTCGCGCCGGCCAAGGACGCGACCCGGACCGTCGTCATTCTCAAGGACGACGACGCCGCCGTGAAGCGAGCTGGGCGGAACCTGCCCTGGTTGAGCTTCCTCTCGTACAACCGGCTTCGGGCCCACGACCTCTTCTATGGAAGGAAGGTCATCATGCTCGAGTCGGCCGCGCGGGGACTCAACGAGTTCTACGCGGACAAGTAAGGAGCCGGAGAATGGAATACGATTCGATCCTTATAGAGCCGGTGCTCACCGAGAAGAGCAACGTCGCCCGCGACAGAGGCCACTACGCCTTCAAGGTGGACCCTCGGGCCGATAAGCGCCAGGTGATGGAGGCAGTACGCCGCATGTTCAGCGTGAATCCGGTCGCCTGCAACATAATCAACGTCAAGTCCAAGCCGAAGCGGCTCCGCAACCGCCCCGGCAAGACCGCGACCTGGAAGAAGGCTATCGTCAAGCTCTCGCCCGGAGAGAAGATAGCCATCTTCGAGGGCGCGTGAAAGCGGGGGGAGCACAATGGGCATAAAGACATTCAGGCCGATAACGCCGGGCATCAGGCACCGCGTGCAGGTGGTCAATACGGAGATCACCGCCAACACGAGCGCGCCCCAAAAGGCGCTGACCCGCGGCAAGAAATCGAACGGCGGGCGCGCTTCCAACGGCCGCATCTCGGTCCGCCATCAGGGTGGCGGGCACAAGCAGAAGTACCGGGACATCGACTTCAAGCGCGACAAATCCGGAGTGCCCGGAGTCGTGGTAGCAATAGAGTACGACCCGAATCGCTCGGCGAACATCGCCCTCGTCAATTACGTCGATGGGGAAAAGCGCTACATCATCAGCCCCAAGGGCCTCGAGGTCGGGAAGAAGATCATCGCCGGGCCGACTGCCGCGATAGAGCCGGGCAACGCCCTGCCCCTCGAGGCGATTCCGGTCGGCATCACCGTCCACAACGTCGAGCTCACGCTGGGCAAGGGCGGACAGCTCGCCCGCTCCGCGGGCGCCAGCGCCCTGATTGCGGCCAAGGAGGGCGACTATGTCGTTCTCAAGCTGCCTTCGGGCGAGCTCCGGATGGTATTCCGCAAGTGCATGGCGACCATCGGCTCCGTCGGCAACGACGAGCATATGAACGAGCGGCTCGGCAAGGCGGGCAGGACCCGCTGGCTCGGAGTCCGCCCCACCGTGCGAGGCACCGTAATGAATCCGGTCGATCACCCGCACGGAGGCGGCGAGGGACGGGGCAAAGGCTACAAGCAGCCGGTGTCTCCGTGGGGCCAGCCGGCGAAGGGCTACAAGACGCGCGACACGCACAAGCCGTCCAGCCGCTTCATCGTCAAGCGCAGGAAGTGAGGTAAGAGCCGATGTCCAGGTCCGTGAAGAAAGGGCCCTTCATCGAGAAGAGCCTGTACAAGAAGATCATGGAGATGAGCAAAGTCGCGGGGGATCGGAAGATGGTGAAGACCTTTTCCCGTACCTCCACGATCATCCCCGAAATGGTCGGGATGACCGTCTCCGTATACAACGGGAAGACGTGGATACCGGTCTACGTGACCGAGAACCTCGTAGGCCACAAGCTCGGCGAGTTCGCTCCGACGCGCATATTCCGCGGTCATGCCGGCAGCGACAAGAAAGCCGAGAAGAAGTAGGGGCGAGAAATGGCAGATACCAAGACCGGATACCGCGCGACGGCGAAGTGGCTCATCGCCTCGCCCTCCAAAGTGCGGCCAGTAGCGGATCTCGTGCGCAAGAGGCCCTACTCCGAGGCTATCGCTATCCTCGACAACGTTCCCAACAAGGGCGCGAAGTTCATCAGGAAAGTCGTCGCCTCGGCGGCGGCCAACGCGCTCAACCGCAACCGAAAACTCGACGAGGACATGCTCTACGTCCGGGAGATCCGTATCGACGAGGGTCCGCGCATGAGGCGCGTATGGTTCAGGGCGCGCGGTCGTGCCGACATGCTCATCAAGAGGATGTGCCATATCTCCTGCGTGATCGACGAGATCGGAAAGAAGACGGAGGCGTAATGTGGGAAATAAAGTAAGTCCCATCGGGCTTCGCTTGGGGATAAACAAGGACTGGAAGTCCCGCTGGTACGTTGACCCACGCGATTATGCCAAGACCCTGCACGAGGACCTGGGACTGAGGCGCAGGATCGTCGAGCTGCCCGAGTGCAAGGGCGCCGATATTTCCGAGGTGGAGATCGTTCGCCACCCGCAGCGCGTGACCGTCGTGATCCACACTGCCCGGCCGGGAGTCCTCATCGGCGTCAAGGGCGCCAACATCGAGCGCATCGGCGCCGAGCTGCAGAGAATCGCGAGCAAGAAAGTCCAGATCAAAATCAAGGAAGTCAAGAAGACCGATACTAACGCCCAGGTCGTGGCGCAGAATATCGCGAGGCAGCTCGAAAACCGCGGGTCCTTCCGCAAGGCGATCAAGATGTCCGTCGCGAACGCCATCAAGGGCGGCGCCCAGGGCTGCAAGGTCCGCGTCTCCGGGCGCCTCGGCGGCGCCGATATGTCTCGCACCGAGGAACATAAGGACGGCCGAGTTCCCCTCCATACCCTTCGCGCCGATATCGACTACGGCTTCGCCGAGTCGTCGACGACCTTCGGACGCATCGGCGTCAAGGTCTGGATCTACCAGGGCATGGTGTACAAGTCGGACAAAAACGAGGACGCGGGCATGCTCGTCAGGAAGCAGCGCCGCGATTTCGATAACCCCCGCGAGGATACGCGCCGCGAGGATACGCGCCGCGACGATCGCAGGCCCCGCGACGGCGATTCGCGCCGCGGTTCGGCGGCCGGCGCAGCGAGCGGCAGCTCGAGCGATTCGAGCCGACAGGCCCCGGGCTCGAGCCCGCGGCCCGAGCGGCCGGTCCGCCCGAGCGACGGACGCGAGAGCGAAGCGCCACGGCGCGAGGATACGCGGCGAGGCCCCGCGACCGACGACGCCCGGGCTAGGAGCTAATCATGCTGAGTCCCAAGAGAGTCAAGCACAGGAAAGTCCAACGTGGGCGAGTGCACGGCAATGCGCACGTGGGCGACACTATCGCCTTCGGAGAATTCGGCCTGGTATGCATGGAGCCCGAATGGCTCACGAACCGCCAGATCGAGGCCGCGCGCGTCGCGCTCAACCGCTATATCAAGCGCGGCGGGAAGCTGTGGATCCGCATATTCCCGGACAAGCCCTACACCAAGAAGCCGGCCGAGACTCGCATGGGCAAGGGCAAGGGCAATCCAGAGTACTGGGTCGCCGTTGTGAGGCCGGGCACCGTTCTGTTCGAGCTGGCCGGGGTCGAGCCGAAAGTGGCCGAGGAGGCCATGCGACTCGCCGGCTCCAAGCTGCCCGTCAAGACCAAGTTCACGCTGCGCGCGGATACGGAGTAAGGCCATGAAGAACAGCTTCAAGGGGCTCAAGATGGACGAGCTCGTCGCCAAGCGCGCTGAGCTTCGCAAGAAGTACTTCGACTCGCGCTTCCAGGCCGTCGTGGGTCACGTCGAGAATCCCGTGCAGGTGAGGAACCTCAGGCGGCAGATCGCCAGAGTGGAGACGCTCATCCACATGCATGGCGTTCCGGCGAGCGCGGCCGCAGGCGCGGTTCCCGTCGCCCAGGCGACGGCGAAGAAGTAGGGCGAGGAGACATACCGTGGAAACCGTTCAGGGCGCCAGGAACAAGCAGACGCTGCAGGGCGTAGTCAAGAGCGACAAGATGGACAAGACCATCGTCGTAGAGATCACGATGCGGAAGCTGCATCCTCTCTATAAGAAGTACGTCACGAGGTCGAAAAGCATCAAGGCCCACGACGAGAAGAACGAGGCCCACGAGGGCGACACCGTCCGCGTGGTCGAGTGCCGACCGCTCTCCCGCGACAAGCGCTGGAGGCTGGTCGAGGTCGTCGAGAAGGCGAAATAAGGCAGGATCGAGATGGTACAAGTAGAATCCATGCTGGTCGTCGCCGATAACTCCGGCGCCAAGATGGTCCAGTGCATCAAGGTGCTCGGCGGGACGCGGCGCCGTTACGCGGGTATCGGCGACATCATCGTCGTCGCGGTAAAGGCTACGACACCCAACTCGGCCATCAAGAAAGGCACCGTGGAGAAGGCGGTCGTCGTCAGGACCCACAAGGAATATCGACGGCCGGACGGGACGTATATTCGCTTCGACGACAACGCCTGCGTAATCATAGACGCCAACAAGAACCCGAAGGGCAAGCGCATTTTCGGGCCGGTGGCGCGCGAACTCCGCGAGAGGGACTACATGAAGATCGTGTCCCTCGCGCCTGAGGTTCTGTGAGGAGACCGGAGATGGCCGAAATCAAGTACAAGCTCCGCAAGGAGGACCAGGTCCAGGTCGTTGCCGGCAAGGACAAGGGCAAGCAGGGCAAGGTGATCAGCATCGATCGCGACAAAGGCAAGGCCATAGTCGCGGGCTGCAATATGGTCAAGAAAGCGCAGAAGAAGCGCAAGCAGACCGATCGCGGCGGCATCGTGGAGATCGAGGCGGCGATCGCCATATCCAATATCATGATCGTCTGCCGCAAGTGCGGGCCGACGAGGATCGGGTACAAGATCGAGGGCGACGCCAAGAAGCGCGTCTGCCGCAAGTGCGGGGAGGCGCTCTGATATGGCCGAAGCGAAAGCGCAAGTGAACGCGAAGGCCGTCGAGGCCGCCGAGAAGAAGAAGGCCAAGGCGGCCGCGGCCGCCGAGAAGAAAGCCGGCGGCGAGAGCGCGCCGCTTCCCAAGGGTTACGTCCCTCGCCTCAAGAAGATCTATCGCGAGAAGATCGCGCCCGAGCTCCTAAAGGAGTTCGCGTATGACTCCTCGATGCAGGTCCCTCGCTTCGTCAAGGTCGTCGTCTCGATGGGCGTCGGCGAAGCCAAGGAGAACAAGAAGATCCTGGACGCGGCCGTCGAGGACCTGGCTCACGTAACCGGCCAGCATGCCGTCAAGACGAAGGCGAAGAAGTCGATCGCGACCTTCAAGATTCGCCAAGGGCAGGAAATCGGCGCGCGCGTCACCCTTCGCGGCCACATGATGTGGGAGTTCCTCGACAGGCTGATGAATGTCGCCCTGCCTCGAGTCAAGGATTTCAGAGGGGTCAATCCCAACGCCTTCGACGGCCACGGGAATTACTCGCTCGGCCTTACGGAGCAGATCATCTTCCCGGAGATCGACTTCGACAAGATCGAGAAGATCATGGGGCTCAATATCGCGATCGTAACGACCGCGAGGAACGACAAGGAAGCCAAAAGCCTCCTTGCCAAGATGGGCATGCCCTTCAGGAAATAAGGAAGGCCGAAATATGGCACGCAAAGCGATGATTCTAAAGGCACTGAAGAAGCCGAAGTACTCGACCCGATTGGTCCGGCGCTGCAAGGTCTGCGGGCGAGCGCGCGGATACCTTCGGAAGTTCGACATGTGCAGGATCTGCTTTCGGAAGTACGCTTCCGACGGCCTGATCCCCGGCGTGACGAAGTCGAGCTGGTAGGAGGTAGCGATGAGCGTTTCCGATCCCATCGCGGACATGCTGACGAAAATCCGCAACGCGAGCTTGGCGAGGCACGAGAAGGTCGACATCCCGACCTCCAAGCTGAAGCTCGAGATCGTGAAGATCCTCAAGACCGAGGGCTTCATCAAGAATTTCAAGAAAGATCCAGGCGGAAGGCTCCAACGTCATCCGCATATTCCTGAAGTACGACGACGCGAATGACCCGGTCATCCACGGCGTGGAGAAGGTGTCGCGGCCCGGCCGGCGCGTCTACTCCGGGTACAAGGAGCTTCCGCGCGTCTTCAACGGCTATGGCACTCTTATCGTCTCCACCTCCGAGGGCGTGACGACCGGGCGCAAGGCCGTCGAGAAGAAGGTGGGCGGCGAGCTCATCTGCACCGTCTGGTGACTTGAGGAGACGATATGTCGAGAATTGGTGTAAAGCCGGTTTCCGTGCCCCAGGGCGTCAAGGTGACCGTTGGCGCTAACCTGGTGACCGTAGAGGGACCTAAGGGCAAGCTTACGCAGTCGTACCTCCCCGAAGTTGAGATCGCCGTCAAGGGCGTGGGCGCAAACGCCGCGGTCGTGGTTACCAGGAAGTCCGATTCGCTGCAGGCGAGGGCGTATCATGGGCTCTACCGCAACCTCGTCAACAACATGGTGGTGGGAGTGTCCGCGGGGTTCACGAGGGCGCTGATCATCAATGGAGTCGGCTACCGGGCCGAAATCCAGGGCAAGGTCCTCATCCTCAGCCTGGGATACTCCACGGATTTCGGCGTGGCCATTCCCGAGGGGCTCACGGCGGTCGTCGAATCCAACGGCCAGAAAATCGTGATTTCGGGCCGCGATCGCCAGCTGGTCGGCAAGTTCGCCAGCGAGGTACGGAGCCTCCGCAAGCCGGAGCCGTACAAGGGCAAGGGCATCAGGTACGAGGAAGAGAAGATCAGGAAGAAGGTCGGCAAGACCGGCGTGAAGTGAGGCCGAGAACATGAGCGTCAAGGAACTGAGCGATAAGCTCCGCAAGCGGGGTCAGCGGAAGCTGCACGTCCGCAAGACCCTCTCCGGCACGCCGGAGAAGCCGAGGATGACCGTTTTCAAGTCGAACAAATACCTGTACGTGCAGGTCGTAGACGACGCCGCGGGCAGCACGCTCGCTTCCGCCTCGTCCCTCGAGGAGTCCTTGAAGGGATACAAGAGGAACGTGGATGGCGCAGCCAAGCTCGGCGAGGAGATAGGCAAACGGCTGAAGGAAAAGAACGTTGCCGCGGTGGTCTTCGACCGCAACGGTTACAAGTACCACGGCATAGTGAAAGCCATCGCCGACGGCGCCCGCAAGGCCGGGATCACGTTCTAGGGGGACGGCGTGGATAACAGGGATAGAGGAAGGCGAGACGACGGCGGTCGGGACAATTTCATGGAGAAGCTCGTCAAGCTCAACCGGACGGCCAAGGTCGTCAAGGGCGGACGCAGCTTTTCCTTCTCGGCCCTTACCGTCGTGGGGGACCGCCAAGGCATGGTCGGCTTCGGCTTCGGCAAAGCGAAGGACGTCACCGAGGCGATCCGCAAGAGCATCGAGAGGGCCCGTCGCGTGCTCGTGAAGCTGCCCGTCAAGAACGGGACGATTCCGCACGAGGTGATCGGCGAGTACAAGGCGACGCACGTCCTGCTCAAGCCGGCTTGTCCCGGCTCGGGGATCATCGCGGGCGGCCCGGTGCGCGCCATCATGGAGGCGGGCGGCGTCACCGACGTCCTCTCCAAGTGCGTGGGCTCGCGCAGCTCGATCAATATCGTACGCGCCGTGTTCAACGGCGTCGACAACATGATGGACGCCAAGACCGTGGCCAAGAACCGCGGCAAGACGCTCAAAGACCTGTGGGGATGAGTACAATGGCTAAGAAAATCGAGATCACCCTGGTCAAGAGCTGCATCCACCAAAAGCCGGAGAAGCGGGCCACCGTCCGCTCCTTGGGGCTGAGGAAGATCGGCTCGAAGACCGTGCAAGAGGCGTCCTCGCCCATCCTCGGGATGGTGAGGGCCGTCGCGCACCTCGTCGAAGTCAAGGAGATCGTATGACCGACTTGAACCTCCACGCGCCCGAAGGCGCTACGAAGAAGCGGCGCAGGGTTGGCCGTGGCCAGAGCTCCGGGCTCGGTACCACGGCGGGCAGGGGCAATAAAGGCCAGCAGTCGCGCTCGGGAGGCAAGACCTATCCTGGCTTCGAGGGCGGCCAGATGCCTCTCTATAGGCGCCTCCCGCACCGCGGATTCACCAATACCTCGTTCAAGAAGGACTGGCAGGTCGTCAACCTCGAACAGGTGGACGCCAAGTTCGCCGCGGGCGAAGTCGTCGACGGCGTCTCGCTCAAGGCGAAGCGCCTGATCAAGAAGGCCGAGGGCCTCATCAAGGTGCTCGGCGACGGCAACCTCGGGAAGGCGCTCACGTTCCAGGTGGACAAGGTCTCCGCCTCCGCTAAGGCCAAGATCGAGAAGGCCGGCGGGACGGTCGAGACGCCTTCCGGCGCAGCTGCGTCGCCAGCCGGCGACTCGACGGCCGAATAACCAGGGTAAGGGCGGATTCATCATGGCGAGCAACGCGTTCATCGACATATTCCGCGTAAAAGAGCTGAGGCAGCGGATCCTCTATACGCTCATGTGGCTGGCGCTGTTCCGGCTCGGCACCTTCCTGCCCATACCCGGCATCAACGCCAGCGCGCTGCAATCGTATTTCGCGGCCCAGAACAGCTCGGGCACGGGCGGCATAACGGATTACCTCGACTTCTTCGCGGGCGGCGCCTTCAAGAACTTCTCGCTCTTCATGCTCGGCGTCATGCCCTACATCAGCATGCAGATCATCATGCAGCTGCTGCTCGTCGTGTCGCCCAAGCTCAAGAAGGTATCCGAGGAAGACGGCGGCAAGAAGAAGATCGCCCGTTGGACGAGGATCGGCACCGTCTTCGTGACGATCGTCGAGTCCTACTCGATCACCGTCTGGGCCGACCGCATCCCGAACGCCATTACGATGGCGAGGGTTCCGTACACGATGATCGCCATACTGACGGTCACGACGGGCTCCATGTTCCTCATCTGGATCGGCGAGCAGATAACCAAGCGGGGTATAGGCAACGGGGTCTCGCTGCTGATATTCGGCGGGATAGTGGCCCGCCTGCCCAACGCCCTCTATGAGCTGTACCTGAAGATCCAGCGCGACGAGCTCAACGCGATCTACGCGCTCGTCGTCCTGGCGATGTTCATCGGGGTCGTCATCCTGGTCGTGTTGGAGCAACAGGGCCAGAGGAAGATACCGGTCAATTACGCCAAGCGAGTCGTTGGGCGAAAGATGTATGGGGCGCAGAATACCTACATCCCCTTCAAGATCAATCCCTCGGGAGTAATCCCCGTCATATTCGCGAGTTCTATCCTGACTTTCCCGCTCCAGATTTCGAGCCAACTCGGCGTCAACGCGAAATGGCTACGCGACTTCCGTCGAATCCACCAGCTCAGGCGGCCGGATACACGAAGCCAGCCGCCCTCCTGCCGGGTTGTGGCATGACTGATCTCAGATTCACTCGACACCTGGGGACCGGCGGGAACCGGCTGTTCTTCCATCGGTTCCGGAACTACAGTTTTGAACTCCGGCACATATTGCCCCAAAGGAATGGTGATCCTGATCCGATGTGATGCCCCATCGCCTGCATAGTAAGCGGCCAGCCGCTTGCGCAGGCGGTTTGCCTCGACCCGGACTATGGAGTCGGAGTCCTGATCGAAGGACGATCCGCGATGAAAGACCTCGATGCCGACGGAATACTCTTTGATTTGATAAGCTTCCCCGGCAAAGAGCTTTTCGCATAGATAGGAGAGCAGATTGGCGAGCGTGGGCGCGCGCGTAAACGGCTCGGAACGAAGCACCGCCTCCAGTTCCGCCCGCTGCGCCTCGAGATCGATCGACTCTGGGCTTCCAATCGCCATCGCTAGTATCCCCGGACTGATTGTAATGCTAGCGATCCTTACTCGTTTGGCTAGTGCTTAACGGTGTAGGCGGCAGAGGAAACCGGCGTGTAGCGGCGTGTAACCCCTCCGCCTTCATGCGGGCGAGTCATTTCACTCCTGTCGGCCCGCCTGCCGTAACTCATAGAAGAAGTGAGAGTTCCGGCGCGCCGCCCGAAGATTTAACCCCCGCGGAACGTGCAGGTAGCAGGTATAGCGTTGCGGGCTGCCCGCGCCCGATCTTTACTGGAGTCAATGCAGGGAACAGATCGCCGGAGCAGGCAAGTCGAAGCGCCGCCTCCAGCGAAAACCCAAATGCAGGAGAGGTGACCCATGAAAAGACTGGTGATGATGCTCGTTGCAACGAGTCTGGTGATGTTAGCGGCCCCGTACGGAAGGACAGAGCCCGCATCGGAAGCGGCCAAAACACGGAAGCGGCCAAAATCGATAAGCTTGAGGCGGCCAAAACAGCGGAGGACAACGGAGACCTGGCGCGCCTTCACAAGGACAATCTAAAGGCGGCTGCCTACTATACGGCGGCCATTCACAACTCTCGCGACAATGCCATGCTCTATAACAAGCTGGGCATTGTGGAACTGCAACTTG
>CAWHFT010000260.1:0-6210 GCA_963828175.1 uncultured Spirochaetota bacterium | reverse complement strand
ACAAGACCGTATAGAGGCGCTGCTCACCGATTCTCGATGAGAGGGCCGTCAGGGACTCTAGAATCGGCACGGGCAAAGGGAAGCTCTCCAGTGCGTCGAAGACTGGAAAGACCAGGATGCCCCTCCCCTGGTCCTCCGTCATGAGCGGCGCTCCTAAGTCCTCTGGGTCCGCGCCGGCTATGCGGAAATATTTCTCGGGGAGAAATGTATAATCGAATCCACAGGCCTGGAGCGAAGAAGCGAGCCCAGGCTCCCAAGCGTAATCGGTCAACCAGCAGCCTCTCGGGCGCTTGCCGAACGAACGCCTTATATAGGTGGTAAGGAGCTCGACCTGGCCGAGCCGATCTGGACCGGGGATTAAAGTAAGGATCGGAGCGTAGAAGCCGCCTCCCAGAAGCTCGACCTGCTTGCGCAGGACCATCTCCTCCAAGAGCATTAGAAACTCGGGGTGCCTCGACTCGAGCCAATGGAGTACCGTGCCGGAATAGTGGAGGACGGCGAACAAGTCGGGGAAGCGATAGAGTACGGAAAGCAGCGGACGCCAACAGATTTGGTATGTCTCCTCGAACGCCGGCTCTTCTGTCCCTTCAGGCAAGAGATTATAGGCGCCGAATATGACACTACTTCTTTGCATTAATCTATTATCCTTGGGTTTACCCGCCGGAGTATATACTAGCGTTCAGGCTTGGGCATAGGGGAATGGCGCTTTTTTTTCGAACCCGGCGAGCGCGATCGCCCGCGTCGGACAACAATCCGCGATTTCCGGCCACTTCCCGCCAACGGCCGCCGGGTTCTCCCTGGCGAGCTTGCCTTCGAGGATGAATTCCGATCGGCCGGAGCGCGCGACGCACTCGCCGCAGGCTGTACACGCTACCGAGCAATCCGAGGCCCTGGACTCTGGAGCGCGCCTCGATGAGCAAGCGACATACCAAGCCTGATCCCGCGGCACCATCGAGATGATGCCGAGCGGACAGGCCTTCACGCATTCGCCGCAGCCGGTGCAAATCGCGGGATCGACGTAGGCTAAGCCCGAAGCGATGCGTATCGCGCCGAGAGGACAAGCTGTCGCGCACGAGCCGAAACCGACGCAGCCCTCTTTGCAGCGCTTTGGCCCGCCGTAAAGCATGGTCGCCGAGCGGCAGTTCGAAAGCCCGCTATAGGGAAACTCCTTTGCGGCAAATCCTGCACGGCCTCCACAGCGCACGACCGCGCGGCGCGCGAAGGCTCGCAAGTCGCCTGGCCGCTCCGAAAGGAAAGACCGCAGGCGCCGTTCCAGCCGATCGCCACCAGGAAGACACAGCGCCGGGTCGGCGCCGAGCGTATCGATCGCCGTCGCATATCCCTGGCAATCGCCGCTCCCGCAGAGGCCGCAGTCGTAGCCTGGCAGCATCGCCTCGAGTTTCAAAGTTTCGGCCCCCGCCTTTCTGAGTTTCCTCCACGCCGAGGACAAGAAGGAGACGCCGAAGAACGAGGCCGCCGCGGTGACCATCGCTATCACAAGCTTAAGCCATATCATAAGCCTAGCTCGTCAATCCCTTCACGAAAGCGGCGTCTATCCCCATGAAGGCCATGGCCATGAGCCCAGCCGAGATCAGCATCGCAGGCGCACCCTTGAAAGCATCGGGAAGGTCGCTGAGCTCGAGCCTGTCGCGGATCGATTCCAGCAACAGCGACGCAAGCCAATATCCGAGACCCGCGGCGGCGCTCGCGGCTATGGCCTCGGGAAGGCTATAGCCGCTTCGTGAGGAGATGAGGGCGATACCGAAGACGAGGCTGCCGACGATCAAATCGTCGGCGTTGGCGCCTATCCGCGACAACAGCCCGTCCCCCGGCATACGGGCAGCCTTTGATACGAATTTAAGCAGCGGTACCGCGACGAGTGTAAAGAAAAGGATGTCGAGCGCGCTGAGCCCGAGGGGATACAGGACGAGACTGTGGATCAGCCAGAGCACCGACGATGCGAGAGCGTTGACGGCGGTAAGGGCGATCGCCGAAGGCAGGGAGCTGGGATGTTCCCTGCCCCGGCCGGGGATGAAGCCCAAGCCGATAGGTCAAGAGCGCGTTCGAGACGAATACCGACGTAACGACTATCCCGATGTAGCTCATGGCAGCTTCCTTCCGCTTACGCGGATTATCGATCTATAAGCAGCGATGACGAACCCCATGACGATAAAACCTCCCGCGGGAGCGATGAGAAGGCGCGCCGGAGCGAAATCCACAAAGAGGATGCGCGAAGGGTTCATGCCAGGCACCGGCAACGTCAAAGTGCCCAGGCCAAGGAGCTCGCGTGCCCCCCCGAGTAACGCTGAAGTGAGCAGGAACATCGCCGACTCCAAGACGACTGCCCCGAAACGCGATTGCCCGTCGGGGCCGAGCCGGGACGAAGAGAAGCCGGAGCGGCGGATCACTGAAAGGCTGAGTCCGCCGACGGCGAGCAAGGGCAAGTATATCCAGAGCCCCGCGGCGATAGCGGGAGAGTAAAATTGCACGCATGAAGCATAAACTAGGGCGATCGAGCAGGATATCGCGAGATTTGATTGAGCCTGGAGACGATCGGGAATGATCGATCTGAGTGGAGGCGCGATAGCGCCGAGAACGAGCGCACAGAGCGCCGCTCCAAGGCCATAAATCGTAGCCTCGGCGAGGCTACGGGATATGGCGATCAACGGGCAGATCCCCACCAAGCCCGCAAGCACTGGATTCGGAACGAAGCTTCCCCTGGCCGTGCTCATGATCTCGGCTCCGAGCCCGAAATCTCCCTCACGGTTTCGGCCGCTCTCGACAGGGCGGCGGCGGAACCGGGAAACTCGCTCATGAGGTCCTGCTCACCCGAGGCAAGACGAGGGCTGCAGCTTCCCAACAGGCGCAGGCCCTGCATCTCTGCCTTCGGCGAGAATTGCGCGGCGACGAGTGCCGAGCTCCCGTGCGCACGGAAGCTCAGTACGGCCCCATAGGCGATTGTCGAGTCTGATCGTATCGAGAAAACTCGATTGAAAGACGGATCGTCGGAGTGGCTGGCAAGTTCTACCACCATCCCAGGTTGCGCGAAAGCCGCGCGCTCGGCCGATGCCGAACTCGCGTCGGCTGCGAGGCGGATGGCTCCGACGACGAAGGCGAGAAACCCGAGAACCGAAGCGAGAGCCAGGTTTTCCAGAAATCGTTCGCGCTTGCTTGCCGCCACGGCCTCTTTCCCCCTATGTAGCCAACCCATCCGACTTCGACGCGCGCCGACGGAATGCAGCTACGTCTATTTTCGATATCAAGGGCACCGCGCAATTCATGATGATCACCGCGAAGGCGCTTCCCTCCGGCGCGATGCCGAAGGCGCGGATGAGGAATATGAGGGCGCCTATTCCAACGCCGTACATGAGCATGCCAGAGCGGGAAGAAGGCGAAGTGACGGGGTCGGGCGCCATAAAAAACGCGACGATCAGGAACGATCCGCCCAGCATCGAGAATAGGACATCTCCCGCGAAGAATCCGCTACCAATGGGAATCCCTCCAAAAGTCCAGGTGAGGACTGCGAAGGAAGCGATGATCGACGCAGGTATCTCCCACTTGATCATCTTTCTCGAGACGAGGACGATGGATGCGGCCAGGATCAATATGGCCGAAAGCTCACCCAAGGCGCCGGCCTTGTTTCCGACGATGAGGTCGACATAGCCGCCGGGCAGCTCGGCCCCGAGTGGAACGAAAATTGCCCTGTTGAGCGCTTCGGTAACCGACGCGTCCAGCCCGCTGAACTTCAGGCCCCCCGCGCCGAGGATCGCCATCGGATTGGCGCTCTGTAGCGCTGCCATGGCTTGAGCGTGTACGAAGCCGAGCGGAGTCGCTCCGCTGGTACCCGCTATCCCGGCAAGCTGGCGGGGCTCGAGCCATGTGGTCATCTCATGCGGCCAGTTGAGCACTGCGAAGGCAATCCCTGCGAGGGCAGGATTCATCCAATTCGAGCCCAAGCCTCCGAAAGCGCCTTTTACTACAGCCATGGCGAAAAAGGAGGCGATCGCCGGGATGAAAGGCGTAATCCCGGCTGGCATCGCCATTCCCACGAGAAGACCGGTCAGGAAGGCGGAACCGTCCCATAATGTGAACCGACGGCGCAGGCCACTCGCTATCGACTCACCGACCAACGCGCCCGCGATGGACGCAGTCACAGGAACGGCCGCGGAAGCTCCGAAGCAATACAACCCCCAGGCCAGAGCGGGAAGAAGGATTGCTGCCGTCCCCCACATCAAAGACACGCTCGTCCGTTTATTGAATGCGAAGGGAGCGTCGCCCATCGACAATTCTTTCGCTTTCCTCATCCTCGCGTGCCCCTCAGCTCATAAGCGAAGGCTGCCACCAAGGGCACTCGCGCCGGACAAATATAGCCGCAAGATCCGCAAACGGTGCAATCCCCGAGGCCGAGCTTCATGGCTCGCTCCCGCAAGTTGCGCTCGACAAGACGAAAAAGGACGTCGGGACCGAGACGTTCCGGACAGACCTCGGAGCAAAGTCCGCATCGAATGCATGGAGTCGCCACGAGAGCGCCCACCTCGGCCGCGTCTAGGGCGATGACCGCCGAGCACGTTTTAGTGATTGGCGTGTCGAGATCGTGCACCGAATCCCCACGCATCGCGCCGCGGAGGACGAGCCTGGCAGGAGGTCCCCGGAAGCCTCCACATTCCTCGATGAGATCGCCAATCGACGTACCGATCCTTGCCTTGAGAACGCTCGGACGCTTCAGGGCGCCTCCTCCGACCGATACATAGCGTTCGATCATGGGCTTTGCCAGCACTATGGCCTCATATACGGCAAAGGCAGTAGTCGGCTTCAATAATATCGCATCGACACCAGAACGCTTGCTCGACTCGCCGAGGGCATCGAGGAGCTGCCGCGGCATGTCCTGGGGATATCGCCGATCGAGATGGACCCATTCTATCGGGCCGCTTTCATCGTCGGAGTCGGGCGAGAGGGAGAGCGTGGCCGAGGTCGTCGCGACTACCGTCCTTCGAGGAGACAGTATCTTCCGAAGGATGGCGAGGCCTTCCATCACCTCGGCGCCCTTGTCTTCGAGCAAGCAGGCTTCGGCGCAGAGGTAGGGTTCGCACTCGACGGCGTTGATCACGAGGAGGCCGAGGTCGCGTCTATCGGTCATGAGGTCGAATAAGGGAGAGCCGGGCGCCTCGGTATCTACGACCCCTCGTTCTCGCAGGCTCGTGAGAATCTCGTTGCGCCCCATGCTTTTCCACAGGTATCGCTCGCCCCTGCGCCCAAGCCGGTCGAAAGAGCCTTCGAGGGCGATTACCACAGCCTCGGCCCGACCGCCGCCGGGGAGCTCGGCGATCCGGATGTCACGAACGACTCCGGGAATCGAGGAGTGGACGTTGGCTGAAAGAGCTCCGTCCGCCCGGCCGATCACCATGCCTTCCCTGACGTACTCTCCTTTCCTCACCACGCACCGGGCTTGCAGGCCAGCGTGCTGCTTTAGGAGGATGATCGCGCCATTAGGGAGAAATGCGTTCTTGACCGGGCCCCGCCGCTCAACCTCGAGGCTATCCTCGAGTCTAATGCCGCCATGCCGGAATGTCCGTGAAAGTCTCATGCTTCCTGCCGTAGTTCGCCGGATGCGGCCCTGGCAAAGGGAACGCCGACGAGTAATCTTGCGCAGAGAGGAATCAAGAGGAATATATACAGCAGGACATCGATCGACGCAAGCGGTCGAACTCTTTGGAGAGCGCCGGAAGCCGTTCTGCTTGCCGTCGCCGAGCCCTGCAAAAGGAGCATTCCCTCTATGCTCAGGGACGGCACTGCATTGTAGGCAGCGCGGGCCCAATCGTCGGTAAAGGCGGCTCCAGGCGCCGCGCCAGAGGGCATTGGCAAGGTAATCGGCGCGAACGGGTCCGGACGATCTTCACCCAACCTGACGAAGGGCAAGGCCTCTTGAATCGCCCGGTGTTCCAGGAAGGAAACGAGCCCCGGGAGCGCGTCTCCGCCTTCAGAGGCGCCCAGTCGGCGAGATTCGGAGATGAGGGGTTTCGCGCTCCCCACACCCAGGAAAGGGCGGGGGAAAGTCTCGTCTGGATTGATGCTCGCTCCTGTCGAGGTGGGTATGAACCGGAGCAGCGCCCAAGAAAGGATGCTCATGCACGCCAAAGCCGCCCTGACCTTGCGACTCGCATGCGGGGCCTGGCCGACCGCGACCGGCGATTTACGGCGAGAAGGAGACCG
>CAWHFT010000259.1:0-16765 GCA_963828175.1 uncultured Spirochaetota bacterium | reverse complement strand
AGCCAGCCTGAGCTCTCCATCGGAAGCGGGCATGTAGATGCCCACGCTGCCGCGTTGCACGAAATAGGCTTCCTTGCCGCCTTCCCCGATGGAGAACACCCGTTCGCCGGCGGCGAAACGGCGGCCGTAACGGCGGACGAGGCGCTCCGGGTCGCCGAAGAGCATCCGCTCGGGCTTCGCCACCGAGGTCGAACGGAAATTCCGCTGGTAGCGGGCGAAGAGGAGGGCGTCGAAGCGCTCCTCGACGTAGACGAGCTCGGCGAAGAAGAAGAACAGGCAGAAAAAAAGTAAACGTTCGCCAAGAGCACGATGAGGTTGCCGAAGATCCCGTAAAGGAGGTTGTAGCGCGCCCCACTCATGAAGAGGTGGAAGAGGCTCGAGAAGGCGAGGGTCGACAGCACGCAGAACGCCGCAGTCCAGAGGGCGGTCAGCCGCGCGGGCTTCGCGGGCGGGACCAGCCGATAGTTCAGGTACACGAAGGCGAGGAGGACCGCCGGAGGGGCCGCCAAAAGGACTGCCCGCAGGGCGTTCCCGACGAGGGCCTCGCGGCCGAGGTTCTCGGCGACGAAGCGCGCGGCCTCGGCCGCGGCGAGGATGGCGAGCACGCCCAGAAGGACCACGAGCTCGAGCAGGAAGCCCAAGAGGTTCGCGCGGACGATGCCGCTTTTGCCGGCGCCCGTCCACACGGCGCGCACGCCGCGCTGGATGGCGACCGCGAGGAGGCGGGCGGAGTACAGAAGGCTCACGACGCCGATGGCCGCGGCGAGTCCCCCAAGGGGGCGGCTGAAAAGTACTTACGGCGCCCGAGGCGGCCACCGACCCGATGAAGGGAGCGATCGCGCGGGCGGCCCGCAATACGGCTCCTGGCCTCGCGCTGAGCACAGTGGAAGCCAGGCCGATTCCGAGGAGAATCGCGGGCATCGCCGACAAGAGGAAGGCGTAGGCGCCCGCGGCGGCGTGATTGGCCATTTCGTGCTCGCCGAAGCGCTCGAAGGCGAATACCAGTCTTTGCGCGATGGCCGTTCCGGCCCGTCTCGTCTTTCCCATATCGTGATCGATTATAGCGTAGCGGCAGTAAATTAGCTTCATGAGATACGTGACCGTCGTTATCGCCGTCTTGTCGGCCTCGGGCTGGCTCGCTTCCGCGCAACCTTCCATTGCAGCCTCGACGGTTCTCCCTTTCGCGATTTCGGTGCCCGAAGGCTTCAAGATCGAGCTCGTGTCGACGGGCATCGGCCGAGCGCGCTTCATCGCCGTGGCGCCAGACGGCGACATCCTGGTCTCGCAGATCTCCCGGGGCAGGGTCGTCGCCGTATCGCCGAGCGCCGATCCTCGCGCCGAGGCGCAGGCCGAGCCCAGAGTGGTCGCCGAGGGGCTCGAGCTTCCGAACGGTCTGGCCTTCCGCGGCTCGGACCTCTACATCGCCACGCTGACGGGAGTCGTCCTCATCCCCGACTATCCGCGGGGAAGCGCGCGCGTCCTGTTCTCGAACCTGCCGCGCAACGGCATGCACAACGCGCGATCGCTGGCAATAGCCCCGGACGGCGGCGTCTTCGTCTCGGTCGGATCGGACTGCAACGTCTGCGCGGAAGCAGACTCGCGCCTGGCCACTGTCTGGCGCTTCGCGGCCGACGGCTCCGCCGGAAGGGTCTTCGCCAGGGGCCTGCGCAACGCGAGCGGCCTCGCCCTCGACGCGGCCGGACGGCCCTGGGCGGTGGTGAACCAGCGGGACAATCTCACGCCAAGCCATACCGACCTGCCGCCGGACGAGCTGGATCTCCTGGTCGAGGGCGGAGACTACGGGTGGCCCAGCGCCTATCCCTCGGGGGGCAAGCGTCTGCCCAACCCCGAGTTCCCCGACGCGAGGACGGATTCCTTTCTTCCGGCCGACTTCGAGTTCCAGGCGCACTCCGCGCCCTTGCAGGCCGCTTTCGACGAGGGGGGTCAATTCCCGGCGCAGTACCTGGGCTCGCTTTTCGTCGCGTTCCACGGCTCCTGGAACCGCGATCCGCCGACGGGCTACAAGGTGGTGACGGTCGCTTTCAAGGACGGGAAGCCCGTAGCGGTCGCCGACTTCGCGACGGGGTGGCTCGTGGGGCGGCGCGTGCTCGGTCGGCCGGTCGGCGTCGCCTTCGCTCCCGACGGCTCGCTATATATCAGCGACGACACTGGCTACCTTTTTCGCGTCAGGTATCAAGGCCGGTGAGAGGAGTTTGACTATTGCATCGGTGCTGATAATACTGGATTCCATGGTAACCGCGAACGAGCTCTGGACGCCTAACATGGCCATCGGGGTAGACCTCATCGATGCCCACCACAAAGCTTTGCTTGATCTCCTGTGCTCCACAAAGAACGCGATCGAGATGAAATATGACCGTGAGTACTTGAAGAGCATAGTCTCCGCTCTGGTAAGCTATTCCAAATACCATTTCATGGCCGAGGAACGACTCATGCTGGACAACAAATATCCCGACCTCGAGAGGCACCGAGCCGAACATAAACGCTTTACGGAGAAGATCAATCTCGCGGCCGCAACTATGGGAAAGGATACTGATTCATTCACCTTGGACCTCTATGTCTTCCTGAAGGATTGGTTTGTGAATCATATTCTTAATGTGGACAAACTCATTGGGCCGTATATTCGATAGCTCCAGCGCGAACCTGCCCGATCTATGCGGGCGGAATTCCGAACGCGAGCGCGAGCTTCTTGACCGTGAACCGGTCGCGGATGTAGTGCGCGCACCTGAGGCCGAGTTCGATCTCCTCGGACCCCAGGCCGAGCTCGAGCGGATCGGTCGGGCAACCGGCGAGACTGAAGGAGCCGCTCGGTTTCGGACGCGGTCGGCACTATGCGCGCGATGTCGAGTATCTCGTCCCAGCTCGCGAGGATCCTCGCCTTGAGGTCCTCGTACTCGGTTTCTCCCATCGATAGGAAGCGCTCGTGGGCCGCGATGATCGCGGCAGCGCCCACGTCGTCGCCTGCGGCGCCGAAGGCTTCGCGTATGCGCGCCTCCTCATCCGAGCGCGCGGGCAGCCGCGAAGCCGCGAGCAGCTCGGCCGCCCGGGTGGAGGTCAGCCTTTTGAGCTCGTCCCAGAGCCTGGCCGTTTCGAGCGTGCCGATGGCGACTTTGAGCCCGTGCAGGATGGGCGGGCGGCCTTCTTTCAATAGACGCATCTCCCAGTAGTGCGAGTAGTGGTGCTCGGCGCCGGAGGCGGGACGCGAGTGCCCGGCCTCGGCCATACAGAGCCCCGACTCGACGAGCGCCGCCATCAGTTTCGCGAGGCCTTCCGGCATGGCCGCTCCGATGGAACTCGCGGCCTCCGCGCAGGATCTGGCCGCGTCGATCGAACGTTGGGCGATCGATGCGTCAAAGCTCTCGCCCCAGAGTAGGGCGCCGAGCCGCCAGTCGGCCGCCGCGCTGAACTTGCAGAGCATGTCGCCGAAGCCGGCAGCGATCATCGGCCTGGGCGAGCGCGCCAGGATTTCGGTGTCGGCGAAGACGGCCAGCGGCGCGGCGGCCGCTACCGTGACCTTCATGCCGTCCGCGACGACGGGCGCGACTACCGAGGCGTAGGCGTCCACGGACGGCGCCGTGGCGAGGCTGACGAAATCGCGGCCGGTCCTATGGGCGACAAACCGGACTATGTCGGTGACGGTGCCCGAGCCGACGGCGACATACAGCCGCTCGAGCGGGTCGTCGTCTATCAGGAGGCGGAGGATGCTGACTGCATCGGCCGACAGATGGGGTTCATCGAAGATTGTTGGTCGGACGGAAAGGCCGACGGCTCGAAGCTCGCGCTCGGCTTCGACGCCTGCCGCCGTCCAAGTCGAACGGTCGGCGACGAGCCGCAGGCGGCTACTGCCGCCACGGCTGCTGCCGCCACGGCTGCTGCCGCCACGGCTACTGCCGCCACGGCTTTCGCGGCCGTCCGGGCCGGCGGCTCTTGTGCGGCAAAAAGCGGCCATCCGCTTGACCGCTCCGGGGCCGATGTCGATCAGTTCGGGAAGCAGCGGGCCGGTCATGTGATGCCTCCGGAAGCTTAAGCATTGAAGCTGCTATTTGGAAGAGGGAGCGCGAGGGGGAAACCTTTCAAAAAGGTTTCCCCCTCGCTCGAATATCTAATCTTACCCGCGATTGTCGATTGACGGAAGCGGTTACCGGTGGTATAAGACCGTGTACGTACACGGCTCAATCCGTGTACGTACACTAACAATGGAGCCCGATCGGATCACAGTAAAGGAAGTCGCCCGGCTCGCTGGCGTTTCCATAGGCACCGTCGACCGGGTGCTGCACGATAGGGGCGGCGTCTCCACCGAGACCAAGAGCCGGATCGACGCGATAGTCAACTCCCTGGGCTACGAACCCAACCTGATAGCCCGTCATCTCTCGCTGAACAAGACCTACACGTTCCGCGCCGTGCTCCCGCGGCAGGAGCAGGACTCCGGCTACTGGGGCCTCTGCCTCGCGGGCATCCGCCGAGCCGAGCGAGACCTGGCCCCCTACGGAACCAAGCTGCTGGTCGACGAGTTCGACCGGTACGACCGGCCGGCCTACCGCGCCTTGCTCGAAACCGTCGTTTCCGCGCCGTGCGACGGGCTTCTCATCGCCCCGGTGCTCCCGGAAGAGCTGCTGCAGGTTCTGGCCAAGCTGAATGGAAAAATCCCTTACGCCTTCTTCGACGGCAGCGTCGAGGGGGCCGATCCGCTCGCGGTAGTGGGCCAGGATTCCTTCGCCGGAGGATACCTCGCCGGCAGGATGCTCTCCATCCTCGCCGGCTGCGCCACGGGGCCGTTCGTGGCGCTCAACGCGCACGCCGAGGACCGCCACATCAAGCTGCGCATCCAGGGCTTCATGGCCTACCTCCGCGAGAATTCCGGCGGCGAGCGCGAGGCGCACGAGTTCCCCTGCCTCGAGCTGGCGCGCGGAGGATCGGTGGGCGGATTCCTCGAGAACCTGTTCCGGGACCTCCCGGATATAGCCGGCATCCTCGTGGCGAACTCATCGGGGCATCTGGTGGGCGATTGGCTGCAGGCTTCGGGCAGGAAGGAACGCTGCGCGCTCGTCTCCTGGGACATGGTGCCGGACAACGTGCGCAGTCTGGGCGACGGGGGGATCGATTGCCTGATCTCCCAGCGCCCCTTCGAGCAGGGGCGGGAGGGTCTGGAGCGGCTGTTCCGCGCCGTGGTCCACGACGAGACCGCCACCGACGGCATCGAGGTGCCGGTCGAGGTGTATCTCAAGGAAAACCTGCCCTTCAGGGCGGTTTGACCAATATTTCGCTCATAGGAGGAAGAGATGAGAAAGGCTTTGTTCGTTCTTCTCGCCGCGGCCATCGTCGCCGCGGGCTTCAGCGCCTGCGCGCCGGCCAAGCCGAAGGTGAAGACCTTCGTCATGGTGCCTAAGGGAGTCCATCCCTACTACGTGCCCTGCTTCGCCGGCTTCCAGGCCGCCGGGGCCAAGTACGGGATCAAGACCCTCGAGGTCGATCCGCAGAAATTCGACGTGACCATCCAGGCCAAGGTGATCGAGGACCTCATCGCGCAGAAAGTCGACGGCATCACGATCTCCGCCAACGACGACGCCGGCCTCGTGCCGGTCATCCACGACGCGATGAAGGCGGGCATCAAGGTGATCACCTTCGACGCTCCCGCCCCGTCTTCCGAGGCCCTGACCTACATCGGGACCGACAACCAGACCGCCGGAGCCACGGCGGCGAAGAAGATGGCCCAGCTCATGAACAACGAAGGCAGCCTCATCATCATCCAGGGCGGCCTGGGTGCGACCAACCTCAACCTGAGGACGCAAGGCTTCAAGGACGAGATGGCCAAGGACGCTCCCAACGTCAAGATCCTCGACGTCGTGGACGAGGGCGGGGACTTCGCCCAGACGGTCAACAAGACCGAGGCCGTCCTGCAGACGTATCCCAAGCTCAAGGCGATCTTCGGCGTGTCCGCCGAGGTGGCTCCCGCGGCCGCCCAGGTCCTCAAGCAGCAGAAGAAGGCCGGGAAGATCATCCTCGCCGGCTTCGACGACCTCAAGGATACTCTCGAGGGGATCAAGGACGGCACAGTCTCCTTCTGCCTCGTGCAGAAGACCTACAACATGGGCTGGCTCTCCGTCGAGAAGCTCATGGACGCCATCGCCAAGAAGCCGATCGACAAGGTCATCGACACCGGCGTGCTCATCGTGGACAAGGGCAATGTCGATACCTATATGGACGACATGAAGAAGGAATTCGCCCAGTAAGCGAACGGGCGCGGCGTCCTTCCGGGGCGCCGCGCCCGTATCCTACGCAAGGAAGCCGCAATGGAAACCAGTAACCTGCCGGCGCGCCTGGCCCGAAGTCTCGCCAGCGGGCGAGAGTCAGCCATCCTGCTCGCCCTGATCCTCATCATGGGGGTCATCACCGCCTTCGCGCCGAACTTCATGAGCGGCGAGAACCTGTACCTCATCTCGCGCCAGATCTCGTTCGTCGCGATAGTGGCCATAGGCGAGCTCTTCGTCATCCTCACCGGCGGCATCGACCTGTCGGTGGGCTCGGTGATGGGCCTGGCCGGCGTCGCGGCCGCGGGAGCCATGAAGCTGGGGTTCGACCCCATCCTGGCGATCCTGGTCGGACTCGCGGTCGGGCTGGCGGTGGGCGCCGTCAACGGCGCGCTGATCGCCTACGTCCGAATCGCCCCCTTCATCGTGACCCTCGCCATGCTGAGCTTCGCACGCGGCCTGATCCTCATCCTCACCGAGGGCTGGCCGATCACCGGGATCCCGAAGTCCTTCCTTCCGATCGCCCAGAGCGACTTCCTCGCCCTGCCGATCCCGCTGTGGATCATGGCAGTCGCGGCGGTCATAGCCTGGTTCGTCCTGACGAAGACCGCCTTCGGCCGCCGGACCTACGCGATAGGCGGCAACGAGCAGGCCACCTTCCTGTCGGGCATTAACGTCAATGGGATCAAGTTCCGCCTCTACATGGTCTCCTCGCTCTGTGCGGCCTGGTGGGAGTCATCCTCGTGGCGCGCTTCAACTCGGCCCAGGCCGACACGGGCACGGGGTGGGAGCTCGACGCGATAGCCGCGGCGGTCATCGGCGGCACCTCTCTCATGGGAGGCGTTGGTTCCGTGCTCGGCGTGCTCATCGGCGCGGCGATCATGGGCGTCATCCGCAACGGCCTGGTGCTCATGATGGTGTCGCCGTACTACCAGACGGCGATCATCGGCGTCATCATCGTGCTGGCGGCGGTGCTCGACCGCGTCAAGTCGGCGAGGCAGGCTTAGCGCGATGGCAGGGCACGAGGACGCTCCCGCGCTGCCGAGATGCGCGGCATCTCCAAGAATTTCCCCGGCGTTCAGGCGCTGAGGAAGGTCAACTTCTCGGCGAGGCGGGGCGAGGTGGTGGGTCTGCTGGGCGAGAACGGCGCGGGCAAGTCGACGCTGATGAAGGTCCTCACCGGGGTCTACCGCTCCGACGGCGGCGAGCTCCTGTGGGAAGGCGAGACTAGGCACTTCGAGACGATCGGGGAGGCCCAGGAGCGGGGCATCTCGATCATATTCCAGGAGCTCAACAACTGCCCCAACCTGAGCGCCCTCGAGAACCTGTTCCTCGGGCGGGAGATCAAGAACCGGGCGGGGCTCCTGGACTTCGCCGCGATGCGCGAGCGGGCGGGCGTCCTCTTCGAGCGGCTGGACATCGACCTGGACCTCAACGTCCCCGTCGGGCGCTTCTCGACGGCCATCCAGCAGATGATCGAGATCGCCAAGGCGCTGCTCACCGAGGTCAGGCTGCTCGTCATGGACGAGCCTACTTCATCCCTGACGACCAAGGAGACGAGCAAGCTCTTCAAGGTCATCGCCGAGCTCAAGGCCAAGGGCATCGCCGTGATCTTCATCTCGCACAAGCTCGACGAGGTTTTCCGCGTGACCGACCGGATCGTCGTGCTCCGCGACGGCGAGAACGTAGGCGAGCTCGATCCCAAGAAGACGACGATGGACGAGCTCATCGGCCTCATGGTGGGCCGGGAGCTCCGGGACTTCTTCTCGACACGCCAGCTCAAGCCCTCCGGGGACGTGGTCCTCAAGGTCGAGGGACTCTCGGGCCCTCCTTTCATCCATGACGTCTCCTTCGATCTGCGCCGCGGCGAGATCCTCGGCTTCGCGGGGCTCATCGGCGCCGGCCGGACCGAGACGGCCCGGCTCCTCATCGGCGCCGCGCGCAAAACGGCCGGCCGGATGATCCTCGACGGCGAGGAGATCTCGGTGACGAGCCCCAAGGGCGCGGTGGCAAAGGGCATCGCCTACCTGCCGGAGGACCGCAAGGTGCAGGCCCTCGTCCTGGGCATGACGATGAGGGAGAACGTCACGCTCGCGGTGCATCGTCTGGTCCGCAGCCTCCTCGTAGTGCTCGACCGGAGGAAGGAGACTGCGATCGCGCGTAGCTCGATCAAGTCGCTGAGCATCAAGGTCTCGAGCGCGGAGCAGGTGGTCCGCAACCTCTCCGGCGGGAACCAGCAGAAGGTGGTGATCGCCAAGTGGCTCGCCGCCAAGCCGAGGATCCTCATTCTCGACGAGCCGACCCGCGGCATCGACGTCCACGCCAAGAGCGAGGTGCACCGCATCGTGGCCGAGCTCGCCGATTCGGGCGTGTCCATCATATTGATCTCGTCCGAGCTGCCGGAGATCCTGGCGCTCGCCGATCGAGTCCTGGTCATGCACGAGGGCGCCGTCAAGGCCATCCTGCCGCGAGAGGGACTCACGCAGGAAGCCATCATGGGCGCGGTCTTCGGGCCGGGCCAGCAGGAGGGGCAATGAGCGCTACCAAGGGTCGGGACTACGTGATCGGCATCGACTTCGGGACCGACTCGGTGAGGGCGCTCGTGGTCGACGCGGCCGATGGCTCGAGCGCGGGCAGGGCCGTCAGCGCGTACGGGCGCTGGGCGAAGGGCGAATACTGCGACCCTCGCTCGAACCGCTTCCGACAGCATCCCCTCGACTACATGGAGGGCATCGAGGACGCGGTCAAGCGCGCCTTGGCCGAGGCGGGGGGCGCGGTCGCGGCCAGGATCGCGCGGCATCACGATCGACACGACGGGCTCCACGCCCTGCCTCGCCGACGAGAAGGGCCGCTCCGCTGGCGCTGAAGCCGGAGTTCGCCTCCGAACCCGACGCGATGTTCGTGCTGTGGAAGGACCACACGGCGGTCGCCGAGGCCCAGAGGATCAACGAGCTCGCCAGGACCTGGGGCGGCAGGACTTCACGAACTACGAGGGCGGCATCTATTCCTCGGAGTGGTTCTGGGCCAAGGCGCTGAAGCTCGTCCGGAACGGCTCGAAGGCGGTGAAGGCGGCGAGCACGATCGTCGAGCACTGCGACTGGATGCCGGCGCTGCTCACGGGCACCGACGACATCTCCAAGCTCAAGCGCAGCCGCTGCGCCGCGGGCCACAAGGCCATGTGGCACGCCTCGTGGGGCGGGTACCCTCCGGCCGCCTTCCTCGACAAGCTCGATCCGCGGCTGTCCGCTCTGGCGGCGAGCCTGGGCACCGAGACCTACACTGCCGAGACCGTCATTGGCAGGCTGTGCGAGGAGTGGGGGAGGAGGCTCGGGCTCTCCACCGAAATCGTCGTCTCGGTCGGCGCCTTCGACGCGCACATCGGCGCGGTGGGCGGGGACGTCGCGCCCGGCACGCTGCTCAAGATCATGGGCACGAGCACCTGCGACATCATGATAGGCCAGTCGCCAAGCGCTAGCGCGCTCGGCGCGCCGAAGGACAAGTCCTTCGGCGATAATACGCGGCGCTACTGGCGAGAAGCTCGTGCGCGGGATCTGCGGCCAGGTCGACGGCTCCGTAGTCCGCGGCATGATCGGCTACGAGGCGGGGCAGTCGGCGTTCGGCGACGTCTTCGCCTGGTTCCGGAAGCTGTTGGCGTGGCCGGCGCGCGCGGGGGTGGGCCTGATCGCCAGCGCCGGCGTCCTCGAGGTTTCGGCCAATGAGCTCGAGGACAAGCTCCTCCCCGCGCTCGAGGCCGAGGCCGCGAAGATCGATCCGGCCGCGTCGGGCGTCGTCGCCCTCGACTGGCTCAACGGCCGGCGGACGCCGGACGCCGACCAGGCGCTCACCGGCGCGTTGGCCGGCATCAGCCTGGGCACGGACGCGCCGGCGATCTACCGCGCCCTCGTCGAGTCGGCGGCCTTCGGGTCGCGCGCCATCGTCGAGCGCCTGAGAATCCGAAGGCGTCGATGTGCGGCGCGTAGCGGCCGTGGGCGGCGTGGCGCGCAAGAGCCCGCTGGTGATGCAGATCTGCTCGGACGTCCTGGGCATGGACATTTCCGTGTCGGCGAGCGACGAGTCCTGCGCGCTGGGCGGCGCCATGTTCGCGGCCACCGCGGCCGGGCTCTACCCCGACGCGCTCGCCGCCCAGGCCGCTATGCGCGCGCCCGTCGAGCGCGTGTACAAGCCGGATCCGGCGATGCACGCCGTCTACGACAAAATCTACGTGAAATACCGGGCCCTGGGGGCGTTCGCCGAAAAGGAGATGAGAAAGTGATCGAGCTCAAGCAACATGAGTTCTGGTTCGTGACCGGCAGTCAGGACCTCTACGGCCCGGACGTCCTCAAGAAGGTGGACGAGCATTCGAAGGCGATGGTCCAGGCTCTGAACCCGGCCCTTCCGTGCGCGCTCGTCTGGAAACCGGTGGTGAAGGGACCCGACGCCATCCTCGCGCTGATGCGAGAGGCGAACGCCTCGCGCGCGTGCGCCGGCATCGTCACCGTGGATGCACACCTTCAGCCCCTCGAAGATGTGGATCGCGGGCCTCGTCGAGCTGCGCAAGCCGCTGTGCCACCTGCACACCCAGTTCAACCGCGACATTCCGTGGGACCGATCGACATGGACTTCATGAACCTCAACCAGTCGGCCCACGGCGACCGCGAGCACGGCTTCATCGGCGCGCGCCTGCGGATGCCGCGCAAGGTCGTGGTCGGCCACTGGGAGGCCCCGGCCGTCCGCGAGAAGCTGTCGCGGCTGGATGCGCGCGGCTGCGGCCTTCGCGGACGGCCACAGCCTCAAGGTCGCCCGCTTTGGCGACAACATGCGCGAGGTGGCGGTCACCGAGGGCGACAAGGTCGAGGCGCAGATCAAGCTCGGCTGGTCGATCAACGGCTACGGCGTCGGCGACCTCGTCCACGTGGTGAGCGTGGTCAGCGAGGCCGAGATCGACAAGCTGGTCAAGACGTACGCCGAGCAGTACGAGGTCGCCCCCGAGCGGCGCCGGGGCGGCGCCGCCAGCGAGTGCGCGAGCAGGCACGATGGAGTTCGGCATGAAGCGCTTCCTCGAGGACGGCAATTTCGGCGCCTACACGGACACGTTCGAGGACCTCCACGGCCTTCCGCAGCTGCCGGGCTTGGCGACGCAGCGTCTGATGGCCGCGGGCTACGGGTTCGGAGCGGAGGGCGACTGGAAGACGGCGGCTTTGGTGCGGGCCATGAAGGTGATGGCCCAGGGCCTGGGCGGCGCCTCGTTCCTCGAGGACTACACCTACAACCTGGACCCTGCCGCGCCGGCCGTGCTCGGCGCGCACATGCTCGAGATCTGCCCGAGCATCGCCAAGGGCAAGCCCGCTCTCGAGGTGCATCCCCTGGGCATCGGCGGCAAGGCCGATCCGGCCCGGCTGGTCTTCGCGGGCGACGCAGGACCGGCCCTCAACGCGACGTTGGTCGACATGGGCGGGCGCATGCGGATGATCGTCAACGAGGTCGACGCGATCGAGGCCAAAGCCATGCCCAAGCTGCCGGTCGCCCGCGTCCTCCTGAAACCCAGGCCCGACCTCGAGCGCGCGGCCGAATGCTGGATCATCGCCGGCGGCGCGCATCACACCGGCTACTCGCGGGTCGTCAAGACCGAGTGGATGCGCGACTGGGCCGAGATGGCCGGCATCGAGTTCCTCCTCATCGGCGCTTCTACGCGATCCGGAGGAGCTCCGCAAGGAGATCCGCTGGAACGAGATCGGCTATCGGCTCGGAATCTAGCGTGGGAAGGTACGACGCGCTCCGCGAGGAGGCCCTGGCTGCCAATCTCGAGATCGCCAAGCTAAGCTTGGCCATACTCACGTGGGGCAACGCCTCGGCCTTCGATCCCGCGGCGGGCGTCATCGCGATCAAGCCGTCCGGGTTGGAATACTCCGAGCTCCAGCCCGAGAGCATGGTAGTCGTCGATCTCCAGGGCGAGGTGGTAGAGGGGATATTGCGGCCCTCCTCGGACACGAAAACCCACCTCGTCCTCTACCGATCCTTCGCGGGCATCCGTGGGGTCTGCCACACCCATTCGACTTATGCCGTCGCCTGGGCCCAGGCGCGGCGCGGCATACCCTGCCTCGGCACGACGCATGCAGACCAGACGGCCGGGGAGATACCCTGTACGTCCATGATCGGCCCTGAGGCCGTCGCCAAGGACTACGAACTCGGCACGGGCGAGCTGATCGTCTCGACTTTCGAGGGCAGGAAGCCCCTCGAGGTCCCGATGGCGCTGGTCGCCGGCCACGGACCTTTCGCCTGGGGCCGCAGCGCTATGGAGGCCGTCCATTACGCGGCCGCGCTGGAGGAAGTGGCGCGCATGGCGACCCTGAGCTTCCAGCTGAATCCCGCCGCCTCGCCGCTGCCAGATCACGTCATGCGCAAGCACTACGAGCGGAAGCACGGGAGCTCGGCCTACTACGGCCAGCGGAAATAGACAGCCTATTTTGCCTTGGCCGGCGCGGTTTACTCCTGGACCGCGTCGGCCTTCTTTTTGTACTACGCATCCATCGCCTGATATGATATATTGGCTGCCAACCGGGGTCCTCTCTCCATGAAGTTCGCGCTATTGGGCCTATACCTCGCTTCCTACTGCTCGGGCTTCGCGAGCATTGCCATGTCCTTCGTCGTCTGGAAGAACACGAGGGAGCGTGGCTTCATCCTGTTCTTCATAAGCATGATCGCCTTTCTCCTGCGAATCCTGGCCTTGAATCTCGTCTTCTTCCTGCGGGCTTTCCTGGGAATCGAGGGGCTCCAGGACACCTTCGTCTACTTCGCAGGCGTCATGGTGGTCACGGCTTTTTTCAACTCCGCGATGGTCTTCGGCGCCCACGGCATCGTCCCGCGAGAGTACGGCCGCTTCCGGCAAACGATCCTCCTCGTAGATTCCCTCGTGCCTCTCGCCGTGCTTCTGGCGGAAGGGGCCCGAAGGCTGTCCGGCGTCGATACTCCGTCGGGAATGAACGTGGAATACCAAATAGGGATGGAGTCGACCTCCATCCTGGTCGTCTACTGCGTCGTTTTCTTCATACGCAACTTGAACAAAGCCGGGAATCCCTCGTATCGGATCATCATGAAGGCCCATATCATCATGATCTGCTCGATGATCCCCCTCTATGTCCTACAAATCTTGGTCAACGATTCGGTGGCCAACGAGATTCCGGCCCCTATCGATCGCCGACAATCTCTATTTCTTCATCATCAATTTCGTCGCGATCGTGGCCCTTGCCCGGCATTACCTCCTGGCCCCCGCAGAGCCCGCCTGGATCGCCGCCAATTATTCCATCCGGCGAAGCCCCGACTCGGAGTTGACCGAGAGGGAGTGGGAGATCGTCGGACTCCTGGGCAGGGGCCTGGCCAACAAGCAGATCGCCGACAAGCTCTTCATCAGTCCGGCGACGGTCAAGAACCATATTTACAACATCTACCAGAAGACCGGCGTAAAAAGCCGGGTGGAATTGATAAATACGCTGAAATAGGCATTCCACAAGCGCTCAGGCCGCAATTCCACGTCAAATGAGCCGAACGGCCCATTTGACGTGGGTGGTTCGAGGGGTATTATCCTGCCAGTTTTCCGGAAATGGGGAGAATCATGGCAGGATCGAAGGTGCCTTTCCGCGTCATTGTCCCGCTCGCGGCCCTGCTTGGCGCGTGCTCGGTGCCCTACCATGCGGATTTGTTCGACGTCGCCGACCAAGCCAAGGTCAGTTCGCCGGCGACCACGACCGCAAGCTACACCTTGACGCCGGGGACGCTCGCGAATGGCTCCATGACGCCCGCCGCGGCGACCGCGGTCAAGGCCGGTGACGCAACGCAAATCGTCGCGACGCCTAATTCTGGCTACGCCTTTACCGGCTGGTCCGCCTCGCCCACGGCCAACGCGTCCTTCGCCAACGCGACGAGATCTTCGACGACCGTGACCCTGTCGGGGAACGCGACGATAACAGCCGCCTTTTCGGCCGTATATTCCGTCGCCTACAGCGCCAACGGACTCGCCGGCTACACGCCGCCAACCGACGCTGGAACTTATACCTCCGGACAGGCGGTGACGGCGTTGGCGCCGGGGAGCGTACCGGCCGGCAGCGCCTTCGCAGGATGGAACACTGTCGCAGCCGGAAGCGGGACTTGCTATTCGGGCTCGGGCAGCGGCAGCGATTCCACCGATACCTTTGCGATGGGAACGGCAATTGTAACCTTATACGCTCAATGGCTGACGCTCTCCGGTACTTCGATAACTACCTTCTCTTCCAGCGCGGCTACGGTCGTCATCCCCTCCGGGGTTACCAGCATCGGGGTAGATGCCTTCAGATTCGATCCGAACCTGACGAGCATCACGATCCCTGCCACGATAGTCGGAACCGGGTTTCCCTTGGTTGAGCCTTCATGGATTGCCCCAACCTCACCACCATCACGCTCGCCAGCGGGTCGCCGTACGCGATCGAAAATGGCGCCCTCGTCGACCCGAGAAGCGGCGGTACTCTCATCGAAGTTCCAGCAATGCTGAGCGGAAACTTCACCATGCCCACGGTCGCCAATATCGACGATTATGCCTTCAGCGATTGCAGTCAGGTGACCGGGATTACGATCTCTAACGCAGTCGCGACTGCCCTCGGCGGGACGATCTACGCCGATTACTTCTCGGGGATGCATAGCCACATACCGATTACCATCCCTTCCAATATTGCGACGCTCGAAGCATGGGCCTTCGAGCAGTCCGACTTTACTTCCGTCACGATACAAGGATCGAACGTGATAATTCAGGCGAACGCTTTTAGCGACAACCCATACCTGACTTCCATCACGTTCACCTCTTTGACCCCGCCGACGACTATTGTCAGCGGAGCCTTTACCGGCGTTCGGCCTCTCTCCAAATCTTGGTTCCCGCAGCGGCCCTGTCCGCCTACCAGGCCGACGCGGCAGCCTGGGGATCTCTCCGCCCAGATCGTGGGCTACTGATGAAAATGAAAGTTGTCAGCGTGTTCTTCATGAGCGTCTTCGGAGGCAGCGGCCTCGATGCTCCTGGCGGGACTCGTGGTCCGGGGCGGGAGCGCCGGCTTCCTCGTGGGCGGCGGGGTCAGCCTGGGCGTCGGCGTTTTGGGCGCGGCTGTCCTCGGGCTGTCGTCGCGCTATGTCATGGCCGACTCGAATCCCAGTCTCCTCACCGAGGGAATACCGGGCACGGCCCGGGTTCTCGCCATCGCTCGGACGGGATGGTCGGAGCGGAAGTCGGGTTACGATATCGGCATCGCCTTCAACCTCCTTGTCCAGCTGCCCGAGAGGGAGCCTTTCGAGGTCCTCCACCATCGTCAGATGGTTCCCGACATTCATATACCGGCGATCCAGCCCGGCCTGACTATCAACGTCCTCGTTGATCCCGAGAGGAATCAGGAGCTGATCATCAATTTCGGTCCGACGGGCGCCTCGCCCGGACAAACCGCGTCTAGGAGTCGAACGATGCCGACTACGAAAAAAAAGGAACTGTATATCCCGATCGGCGTGAAGCTGATCGCCATCGTCTCGTTGATCCTCGTCGGCTCGCTGGGCGGCATAATGTTCCTGGCGACGGGCAACTTCGGAAGGACGATGGAGCGCACGCTCAAGGACGATACGATGAGCCGCGCCGAGTTGCTGTCGCAAAAGATCGAAAGCAGATCTGCGGTCGTCCATCGACACGGGGCGAGTGCTGGCGGCCGGTCTCGAGACCGGGGCGCAGGTCTCGGCCACGGGGACCGACGACGCGCTCCGCCTCCCTGGCCCAAGTGCCCGACCTCGTCGCGGCTTTCATCCTGAGCGCGGACGATTCGGGAAAACCGAAGATCGACCGGGCGTCGACCTTGGTGATCGGCTGAATGTCGCCTGTCGCCACCACGGACTTGGCCACGTCGCCGCGCGTGACCTTGGCCAGCCGGTTGGGGTCGATGGGGTCACCCTTCGCGATGCGCACCACGGCAATGCCGACAATCAGGACCACCACTGCGCCCAATGTGCCCACTACAATCCAGAGTTTCTTGTTTTTACGCGACGCTGCCACGCTGTCCTCCCCGAAATTCGCCCGAGAGTTGATCCCGCCGGAACGCGGTACTCTCAGCGGTCGCTGCCGCAACAAAACCCCCGCACGCTGCGCTACTGGAACCGGCAGACGCTGCCTGAATAAGAATTGCCCAAAAGATCCAGACGGTGACCCATCACCTGGTCTGACACGTTATTTACTACGCAGGTCGCCGCATTGCGGTTCCACGACGACGTAAATTACCAAGAACAGGGCCCAAAGGAACCACTGAAGAGGCAGGACCTCGCCTTCAGGGTGAGGCCCCTCACCTTTTAAGGGAACCGCGACGCAATCCTCGTCGTATTCTTCATAGTTAAGGATAAGCAAAGACGGCCGTGCGCCGTCTCACTCTCATGCGCAGCTTTTCTGACACTCTCGGGCAGGTCTTCCGCGCCATCATGGCCAACAAGCTGCGCAGTTTTCTTACCATGTT
>CAWHFT010000258.1:0-8272 GCA_963828175.1 uncultured Spirochaetota bacterium | reverse complement strand
TAGGATCGTATTGCTGAAAAAGCGGCCGATCTCGGCATAAACCTCCGACCCGCCATTCTGCGCAGGCCGCTTTTCTGGCTCCTCGTTCCCGTGGCCGTCATCATCGGCGCCTTCGGTGCCAGCTCCCCAGCCCTCGGTTACTTTTATCCCTACTCCCGCGACTTAATACTCCGAGTCCGCGAGTCTGGCTTCCCTCCGTTCGCCGCCCATTACGCCGCCTATTTCTTTCTCTACTATATACCCTGGGAGTTTTTCTTCCGCGGCTTCCTCATCTTCCCCTTCGCCCTCGCCGCGGAGCGGGAAGGCTCGGGCCCGACCGCCATCGCCGCCCTCGTCCTCTTCCAGACCATCCCCTCGACCCTTCTCCATTTCGGCCACCCGCTCTCCGAGCTGGCGAGCGCCGTAGCGGCTGGCCTCGTCTTCGGCATCCTCGCTTGGAGGACCCGATCGATCGTGCCCGGCCTCATCCTCCATGCCGCCTTGGGACTCGGCACCGACGCGTTCATCGTCCTGAAAGGAGCGGGCCTCCTATGACCGTCCCCTCGCGGCTCGTCCTCGTCACTGGAGCCTCGGGTTTCCTCGGCTCTCATCTCTGCGCGGCCCTAGCCTCTCGCGGAGAGCGAGTCCGCGCGCTCTACCGACGCGCCCAGCCTCCCCCAGAGCTAGCGGCTCTAAGTGAAGCCCGCAGCGCGGGTTCCTTCGAGCTCTTCAAGGCCGACCTCGCCGATGCTGCTCGAGTTCGCGAGGCCGTCCGCGGCGTCGACGCCGTGATCCACTCGGCCGCCCTTGCGACCGACTGGGGCCCGCTCGAGCTCTTCATCCAGGCCAACTTCGACGCCACGAGAACGCTGCTCGAGGCCGCGCGCGAGGCCGGCTGCCGGACCTTCGTCTACATCAGCTCCGCCGTGGTCCACGGCTTCGGCCACCACGTCGACACCTCGGAGCGCGGACCCTACTACCCGCTCAAGTACCCCTACCAGATCACGAAGATGATGGCCGAGGAGTACGTCCTGGCGCGGAACGCCGAAGGCTTCAGGACCACCGCGATCCGGCCCTGCAACGTCTACGGCCCCGGGGACTTCATGAGCACCTACCAGATGTTCGACGCCATCATGGACGGCATCTTCGGCTACATCGGCTCTGGAGCCTCCCTCACGTGCCCAATCTACGTCGACGACCTCTGCGCAGGCGTCCTGGCGGCGCTCGACAGCGCCGGCGCGGCGGGCCAGGCTATCATTCTCACCGACGGCCAGAAAGTCTCGTGGAAAGACTATGTCCGCGTCATGTTCGATGCGGTCGGGTCGAAGAAGAGGCCGGTCGGTACGCCCAAGAGCCTGGCCTACGCAGCCGCTTGGCTGATGTCGACAGGAGCGCGCGCGGTCCAGCGGCAGACGAGGCCGCTGCTCACGCTCTACCCGATCGAGCAGGCTTCTCAGGACTACCACTTCTCCAACGAAAAGGCGCGGGAGCTCCTCGGCTTCGAGCCTCGGGTCTTCCACGAGGAAGGCCTCGCCCGGACGGCGAAGGCGTACCTCCAAGCGAGGGCAGGCCTTCGCGCAAAAGGCAATCTTCTGCCGTAGCGAACCGTAGGCTCGCGTCCGCGAGGGCTCGCCCACGGCAAGAGAGCGAGCCCTCGCGACGGTTGAAGACCGGCTCCCGCTAGGCTAGTATCGATGCTGTCAAAGGGGATGAGCATGAAGGCACACAAGATCAGCGATCGCATCTACGCCCTGCACGCCGACGTGAAGACCGAAGATCTCTTCGAAGGCATCTGGCCGATACCCGACGGCGTCTCCCTCAACTCCTACCTCGTCAAAGGCGAGAAGGTCGCCCTCATAGACCTGGTTCGGGACTGGGGAGGGGCTCCCGCCGCTCTCGAGTCGGGTCTCTCGCTGGCGGGCGTCCAGCTCGCCGACGTCGACTATCTCGTGCTCAACCACCTCGAGCCCGACCACACGGGGTGGCTCGCGGACTACAAGCGCCTCAATCCCAGGGTCCAGATACTCGCGACGGCCAAGGGCGCCCTGCTCGTCAAGAGTTTTTACAAGGTCGAGGAGGGCGTGAAGGCCGTCAAGACCGGCGACACCCTCGACCTCGGCGCCGGCCTGGTCCTCTCCTTCGTGGAAGCGCCCAACGTGCATTGGCCCGAGACGATGATGACCTTCGAGCCCTCCTCGGGCACGCTGTTCTCCTGCGACGCATTCGGGTCGTTCGGCATGCTCGGCGAACGCATGTTCGACGACGAGTACAACCCGCGCGAGCACGAGCGCTTCGAGGCCGAAACCCTGCGCTACTACTCAAACATCGTCGCGAGCTTCGGCGTCTTCGTGAAGCGAGCGATCGACAAGCTCTCCGGCCTGGACATAAAGACGGTGGCGCCCAGCCACGGCATCGTCTGGCGCACGGACCCAGGCCGGATCATCGAGCGCTACCGCCGCTACGCAGCCTACCTCGACGGCCACCGCGAAAAGGAAGTCTGCGTGATCTGGGGGTCCATGTACGGCAACACCGAGAAGGGGCTCGCAGCCGCGATCCGCGGCATCGAGGACGAGGGAGTGCGCTTCACGATGCACCGGGTGCCCAACGAGGACGCTTCGTACATACTCTCGGACGCCTACAAGAGCGAAGGCATCCTCGTCGCGATGCCCACCTACGAGTACAAGATGTTCCCGCCGATGGCCTATATCCTCGACCTCTTGGACCGCAAGCACGTGAACGGCCGCACGGCGCTTCGGATCGGCTCCTGGGGATGGGTCGGCGGCGCCAAGAAAGAGTACGACGAGGCCCTCGCCGCTCTTAAATGGAACTCGCTGGAGAGCCTCGAGTGGGCCGGCGTGCCCGACGACTCCACTCTCGCCGCTCTTCGCGAGCGGGGCCGCGAGCTGGCCCGCAAAGTAAAGGCCGCGCCATGACGATCGATGCAGCGCTGCGCGAAGCCGCCGGCGGGACCGGTAAGCTCGTTCTCGTCACCGTCGCCGAAGTCACGGGCTCGGCGCCGCGGCACTCGGGCTCGCGGATGGCCGTCCGCCCCGACGGCGTCTCGATCGGCAGCGTGGGCGGCGGCAAGCCCGAGGCGCGCGCGCTCGAGGAAGCCCGCTCCTGCCTAGAGCGGCGGCCGCAGCTCCTCGATCACCGTCGAGATGACCGGGGCCGAGGCGACCGGAGCCGAGCTCATCTGCGGCGGTGCTCGCGGAGATCTGGGTGGAATTCGTGGCGATCGGAGCCTATACGCCGCGGCTGTCGCCGCCGTCGACGGCGACGAGCCTGTCGTGCTCGCCTCTTCGGCGGCCGAGGGCTGCGTCGCGGCGATCGGCGCGGGCGGCCGGATCGTCGCTGGCCGCGTCGGGAGCTTCGACGCGGTCGCAGTATCGCGGGCCCGCGAGAGCGGCGTCTCGCGGCGCGGCGGCGCGGACGGCCTCCTGTATTCCCCGGTCGAGCCCGCCGACCGCCTGCTCATACTCGGCGGTGGGCACGTCGGCCAGGCCATCGCGCGCGCCGCAGCGAGTCTCTCCTTCCGCACGACCGTCGTGGATCCTCGGCCCGAGTTCTCCGCGCCGTCCCGCTTTCCAGCCGGAGTCCAGTGCCTAACGTCGGTCTACGCCGAGGCCATCGAAGGCTTCCGCTTCGGACCCGGGACCTACGCGGTCGTCGTCAGTCCCGGGCACCTAGGGGACCTCGAGTGCCTGAGAGCCATCGTCCGCAGGGACTACCGGTACGCCGGCTTCATCGGCTCGAAACGCAAAAGCCGCATGCTCATCGACGAGCTCGTCGCCGAGGGCGTCGACCGCGAGAAGGCCGAATCTCTGCGCGCCCCTATCGGCCTCGATATCGGCGCCGAGACGCCCGAGGAGATCGCCGTCGCGATCCTCGCCGAGATCGTCGCAGTACGCAGGGATTCCCCGTCCATGGCGGGAATCGACGAGAGAAGGCGTCAAAGCCGCAGAGGATAGAGCTGTATTTTTATGCAAAGACGCAGTATATATTCCCATTTCCCACTTGAATTTTGAGCATATTTAAGGGTAGCCTATGTCCCAGCAAAGACCGACTCGGGACTAATTGAATCTCGAGTTGGCCTAAGGAGTCACTAATGTCCAGGAGAAAGCGGGCGCGCCTCCTCCTCGAAGACGGCGCCAAATTCGAAGGCTGGTCCTTCGGCGCGTCCAAGGGAATCGAGGGCGAGGTCGTTTTCACGACCGGCATGTCGGGGTACCCCCAATCTCTCACCGACCCATCCTACTTCGGTCAAATTTTCGTCAACACGTATCCTCTCGTCGGCAATTACGGAGTGCCCGACGACGCCGTCGACGACAACGGCATTCCGCTCCACTTCGAATCGGATAGAATTTGGGCGTCCGGCCTCGTAGCCGCGGAGGTCTCTGCGGTCCCGAGCCACTACGAGTCGGTGCGCAGCCTACCCGCGTGGATGGAAGTCCAAGGAGTTCCGGGGATCGAAGGCATAGACACCAGGGCCCTGACGATGAGGCTGAGGGAGAAGGGAGTCATGCGCGGCTCGATACTCGTCGAGGGGCCGCATGGGAGCTGGCCTGAGCCCGAGCCGGCGGCGTCCGCCCACGCGGTCGCCTCGGTGTCGCGGCGCGAGGCCGCCGTGTACGGCGCGGGCGGCTTTCCGCGGATCGCCTTCCTGGACTGCGGAGCCAAGAACAACATCCTGCGCTGCTTTCTCGCGCGGGGGACAGAGCTGACCGTCCTGCCGTGGAACGCGAGCCTCGACGGCCTCGATTACGACGGCATCTTCCTTTCGAACGGGCCGGGCAACCCGAAAGCCTGCACGAAGACGATAGCGACGATCCGGCGCGCCCTCGCCGGAGACAAGCCGGTCTTCGGGATCTGCCTCGGCGCCCAGATCATGCGGCCTCGCCGCCGGCGGGGACACCTACAAGCTCCCCTACGGCCACCGCGGCCAAAACCAGCCCTGCGTCGACGTGACGACGCGGCGCTGCTATGTCACGAGCCAAAACCACGGCTACGCCGTCCGCGCGGAAAGCCTCCCCGCGGACTGGGAGCTGTGGTTCACGAATGCAACGACGACACCGTCGAAGGCATCCGATCGACGCGCGGCCCTTTCTTCAGCGTCCAGTTCCACCCCGAGGCCTGCCCCGGCCCGCGTGACACCGAGTTCCTCTTCGATGCATTCCTCGCGCAGGCGAAGGAGCGGGCCGGGCGCGGCGCGGCAGTCTCCGCCGCTGCAGCCTCCGTCGCGGCGACGGCCGCCGTTCACGCGCCGGCCGAGGTTCGCGAGGTCGGCCTCGCGCGCGAGTCAGGCCTCGCGACGGGGCTGGCCCGATGAGCGACGTCAAGCGCGTGCTGGTCCTCGGCTCCGGCGGCCTCAAAATAGGCCAGGCGGGCGAGTTCGACTACTCCGGTTCCCAGGCCATCAAGGCGCTCAGCGAGGAAGGCATCGCGACCGTCCTCGATCAACCCCAACATCGCCACTATCCAGACGAGCGAGGGCATGGCCGACGCGACCTACTTCCTCCCCGTAACGCCCGAGTATGTCGAGCGCGTGATCGAGAAGGAAAAGCCGGACGGAATCTTCCTCTCGTTCGGCGGCCAGACCGCGCTCAACTGCGGCGTCGCGCTGGACCGCGCCGGCGTCCTGGCCAAGCACGGCGTCCGCGTGCTCGGCAGCCCGGTGCGCGCTATCGAGGAAACCGAGGACCGCGACCTGTTCGCGAAGAAGCTCGCCGAAATAGGCGTGTCCACGCCCAAGAGCCAGGCGGCCGAGCGCGTGGAGGACGCCCTGGCGGCGCGCCGACGCATCGGCTACCCGGTGATGCTGCGCGCGGCCTACGCGCTCGGCGGCTCGGGCTCGGGGCTCTGCGAGGACCCCCAGGGGCTGCGCGACCGCTGCGAGAGGGCCCTCGCCGTCTCGCCGCAGGTTCTCGTCGAGGAATGGCTCGGCGGCTGGAAGGAGATCGAGTACGAGGTTGTGCGCGACCGATCGACAACTGCATCACGGTCTGCAACATGGAGAACCTCGACCCGCTTGGGCATCCACACGGGCGACAGTCGATCGTCGTCGCGCCCTCGCAGACGCTCGACGAACGACGACTACCACATGCTGCGCACGCGTCGCCATCAAGGTCATCCGCCACCTCGGCATCGTCGGCGAGTGCAACATCCAGTACGCGCTCGACCCCGCACTCGCGAGCGAGTACTGCATCATCGAGGTCAACGCGCGCCTCTCGCGCTGCTCGGCGCTCGCCTCCAAGGCCACCGGCTACCCGCTCGCCTTCGTCGCCGCCAAGCTCGCGCTCGGCTACACCCTGCCGGAGATCGAAAACAGCGTCACGCGCGCGCACGACGCCTGCTTCGAGCCCGCGCTCGACTACTTCGTCGTCAAGATTCCCCTGTGGGACCTCGGCAAGTTCACGCGACGTCGAGATCGCATCGGCACGAGATGAAGACCGTCGGCGAGGTCATGGCCATCGGCCGCACGCTTCGAGGAGGCGATCCAGAAGGCGCTCAGCATGACGGGCATCGGCGTGCGCCGGCCTGACCGCCGATCCCGAGCTCTCGCGGCTCGAGCCGGGCGCCGAAAGGCGTGAGGGGCCTGAAGGAGGCCCTCGCGCGGCCGACCGACCGCCGGCTCTTCGCCGTCTACCGCGCCCTTTCCGAGGGCTGGTCCATCGACGAGATCCACGCCCTCACCAAGATCGACCGACGGTTCCTGGGCAAGATGGCCAAGGTACCCGAGTCGAGAAGGCGGTCGTCGCCGAGGTTGCCGGGAAGGCGGCCGGGACGGCCGACTCCCCGTCCCGAGCAAGGAGGTCCTCCTCGAGGCCAAGCGCCTCGGATTCTCCGACGCGCGCCTGGGCGAGCTCTCGGGGACCAGCGAAGCCGCCGTACGCGCCCGCCGCGAAGCAGAGGGGATCCGCCCAGTTTCAAGCGCATATCGACACCCTTGCCGCCGAGTACCCGGCCCAGACAAACCACCTCTACGCGACCTATTGCGGGAATCAGGACGACCTCGAGCCCTCCGACGGCGGCGTTATCGTCCTCGGCTCGGGCGTCTACCGCATCGGCTCGAGCGTCGAGTTCGACTGGTGCTGCGTCAACGCGGTGCAGACGGTCCGCGACTCCGGCAAGACCTCGATCATGGTCAACTGCAATCCCGAGACGGTGAGCACGGACTACGACGTCTGCGACCGGCTCTACTTCGAGGAGCTCTCGCTCGAGCGCGTGCTCGACATCTACGAGTTCGAGCGCCCCTCGGGCGTCGTGCTGTCGATGGGCGGCCAGACTCCGAACAACCTTGCGATGAGCCTCTTCGACGCTGGCGCGGTGATCCTCGGCACGGACGCGCGGGACATCGACAAGGCCGAGAACCGGCACAAGTTCTCAGCCCTCCTCGAGGAGCTCAAGATCGAGCAGCCTTTATGGCGCGAGCTCACCGACCTCGGTTCGGCCTACGCCTTCGCGGACGAAGTCGGCTACCCGGTCCTGGTGCGGCCGAGCCACGTGCTCTCGGGCGCGGCGATGTGCGTCGCGTGGGACCGGGAAAGCCTCCAGACCGCCCTGGGGAGGCGGCCCCATCTCGGGCGACCACCCCGTCGTCATCACGAAGTTCATCGAGGACGCGAAGGAGATCGAGGTCGATGCGGTGGCGCACCGCGGCGAGATCGTCTTCCAGGCGATCACCGAGCACGTCGAGAACGCGGGCGTCCACTCGGGCGACGCCACCGTCGTCATGCCTCCTCAGCGGCTCTACATCGAGACGGTGCGCAAGGTGCGCAAGATCGCCGCCGACATCGCGCGCGAGCTTAGGATCACCGGGCCCTTCAACATCCAGTTCATCGCCAAGGACAACCGGGTCAACGTCATCGAGTGCAACCTGCGCGCCTCGAGGAGCTTTCCCTTCTGCTCCAAGGTCTCGCGGGTCAACATGATCGCCTCGCGACCAAGGCGATCCTCGACGTGCCCTTCGAGAAGCCCACTGCCTCGTCGCCTCGACCTCGAGTGGGTGGGGGTGAAGGCCGCCCAGTTCAGCTTCTCGCGCCTGCACGGCACCGACCCGGTGCTCGGCGTCGAGATGGCCTCGACGGGCGAGGTCGGCTGCTTCGGCGAAGACATCAACGACGCCTTTCTAAAGGCCCTGCTGTCGGTCGGCTATCGCGTGCCCAAGAAGCGGATCCTGCTGTCGACCGGGCCTGCACGAGCGACAAGGTGGAGTTCCTCGGCGGAAGCGCGGAGCCTTGCCGCCATGGGCTTCGAAGATACACGCGTCGCGCGGCACGGCCAAGTTCCTCGC
>CAWHFT010000257.1:0-7404 GCA_963828175.1 uncultured Spirochaetota bacterium | reverse complement strand
GTTATGTTGTCGCCCTTGGTTCGAGTACGTATTGCTAGGCCCTCGGGGCCTGGCGCGCTGCCCGCGGCGGTTCGGACTCGATGCCGGGATGCGTCGTCGTCAAAAGCGGAGATTCGGGCGCCGTCTATTGGCCGGGCGCGAGCTATGACGAGGCCAGGCGCCGAGCCGAGCGGGGCGATTCCTCGCCGTTGCCGTTTCCTCCGCGCGATCGGGGCGCCGCGGAATCGGCCACCGAGCCCTCCGGCTCGGCCGCCGACCGGGCCAAAGTCGTGGAAGGCCGGATCGCCGTCGTGACGGGCGGCGCCCAGGGGTTCGGAGAGGAAATAGTCCGCGGTCTCGCCGCCTCGGGAGCGCTGGTGTTCGTGGCCGATCTCAACCTGTCGGGAGCGGAAAAACTCTCGGCTGCGCTCAACGCCCAGGCGGGCGCGACGGTCGCGATACCCGCGGCGGTCGACGTCGCGAACGAGGCTTCGGTGGCGGCGCTGTTCGCCCGCGTCGCCTCCGTCGCCGGCGGCATCGATCTCGTCGTGAGCAACGCCGGGGTCCTCAAGGCGTCCTCCGTGCTCGAGCAGGAGCTGGCTTCCTTCAAGTTCGTGACCGACGTGAACTACACCGGCTTCTTCCTCGTAACCAAGTACGCCGGGCTCCTGCTGAGGCGGCAGTCGAGGACCGCGCCCTCCTGGGCGACGGACATCGTGCAGATCAACTCCAAGTCGGGGCTCGAGGGCTCGAACAAGAACGGGTCCTACGCCGGATCGAAATTCGGCGGCATCGGACTCGTCCAGAGCTTCGCGCTCGAGATGGTCGACTGGCGCGTGAAGGTGAACGCGATCTGCCCCGGCAATTTTTTCGACGGCCCGCTCTGGTCCGATCCGGAGAAGGGGCTCTTCGTCCAATACCTTCGCTCCGGCAAGGTTCCGGGCGCCAAGGCCGTGGAGGATGTCAAAGCGGCCTACGAGGCCAAGGTGCCGATGGGCCGCGGCTGCGAGGGGCCGGACGTCATGCGGGCGATCTACTACCTCGTGGAGCAGAAATACGAGACCGGACAGGCCTTGCCCGTGACGGGCGGCCAAGTCATGCTTAGCTAGAGGTCGCGGATGGACAAGACGATTGCGGTTATCGACATCGGGATGACGAACAAGAAGGTCGCCGTATACGACCGCAGCCTTCGCGTCCTCGATTCCGTCGCGAGGACCTTCGAGCCCATCATGGTCGACGGGCTCGCGACTCACGACCTCGAAGGCATGGAGGGATGGTTCCTCGATACGCTCGCAGACTTCGGCAAACGCCACGAGATCGGGGCGATCGCCGTCACGACCCATGGCGCGACCATGGTCTGCGTCGGCGCCGACGGCAAGCCCTGCGCTCCCTGCGTCTACTACACCCACGAGCCCGGTCCTGAGTTTCAGGAGCGCTTCTACCGGATGGCCGGTGAGAGGCGCGAGCTCCAGGTCTCGACGGGCACGCCTCCGCTCTCGGCCATGATCAATCCGGCCAAGGGAGTTTTTTTTCTCGAGGAGCGCTTTCCCGAGGACTTCGCCCGCACGAGGCTTCTCTTGAACTACCCGCAGTATTGGGCTTTCCGACTCACCGGACGCAGCGGCGCCGAAGGCACCTACTCGGGCTGCCACACGTATCTCTGGGACTGGAAGTCGGCTCGATACTCGAGCGTCGCGGAAAAGCTCGGCGTCACTGCGCTGATGCCGTTCCCTTGCGCGACTCGTGGGACGTGCTCGGCACGCTCAAGCCGGAGATCGCGGTCCGCTGCGGCCTCGGCGCCGAAACGCTCGTCACCATGGGCATCCACGACTCGAACGCGTCCCTGCTGCCCCATCTCGCCAAGCGCGGAGGCCGCGACTTCATCCTCAACTCGACGGGCACGTGGTGCGTGCTCATGCATCCGCAGGAGAGCTACGGCTTCTCGCCCGACGAGCTCGGCAAGATCGTCTTCTTCAACCGGTCCGCCTACAACAAGCCGGTCAAGACGGCCATTTTCCTGGGCGGGATGGAGTACGAAGCGTGGACGGCGGCCATCGACCGGGTTGCGGGCGCTGCTGCCGGGAGCGAGGCCGCGGGAGCGCAGGCCGCCCACGCGACGCGCGCCGCTTCCGAGCCGCGGCCCGAAGTCTACCGGTCAGTCGCCGCTCGGGCCTCCGAGTTCATACTGCCCGAGCTCGTGCCCGGGTCGGGCCAGTTCCCCGGCTCGGCCGCGAGGGCGGTCGAGAGCGGCCGGGCGTATACGCTCGCCGGTTTCGATTCCGGCGGCGGCATCCCCGCCTTCATGCGCGACGGCGACCGGGTCCTGGCGGCCCTCAACATCTCGCTCGCTCTCCAGACCCTGGTGGCCCTCGAGCGCGCGGGCCTCTCGCCCGGCACCGAGGTGTTCACCGAGGGCGGCTTCCGGAAGAACGCGGGCTACAACGCCGTCCTCGCCTCGGTCCTGAAAAGCTCGGGCTACGGCGAGGGCGCCTACCTGACGGACATCTCGGAAGCGACCGCTTTCGGCGCGGCCATGACCGCGGCGGCGGCCCTCGAAGACTGCGAGCCCGCTGCCTTGAGCGAGCGCTTCGAAGTAGATTATACGGCGGTGAGGCCGATGGACGGCCTCGTACTCGATGAATATCGCGCGGCCTGGCTCGACCTCGCCGCGGACAAGGGAGCGGCTGGATGAAGACCAAGGCGGTCAGGCTCTATGGCGTCGACGACCTGAGGCTCGAGGAGTTCGAGCTGCCGGCGATAAAGGACGACGAGATCCTCGCGAAGATAGTCTCGGACTCGATCTGCATGTCGAGCCACAAGCTCGCGATGCAGGGCGACAAGCACAAGCGGGTGCGCGCTCCGCTCGCCGGTTCGCCGATCATCGTCGGCCACGAGTTTTGCGGCGTGCTCGTCGAGATCGGCTCCAAGTGGAAGGGGCAGTTCGAGCCTGGCCAGAGATTCGCGATCCAGCCCGCCCTCAACTACCGCGGCACACTATGGGCGCCAGGCTATTCGTATCCTTATATCGGGGGCGACGCCACCTACATTGTGATCCCCGCCGAGGTCATGGAGCAGGGCTGTCTCCTTGAGTACAAGGCCCCGGCGTTCTTCATGGGCTCGCTCTCCGAGCCGGTGTCCTGCATCGTCGGCGCCTATCACGCCCAGTACCACACCAAGGGCGGCTCCTACGTCCACGAGATGGGCATCAAGGAAGGCGGGTCGCTCGCGCTCCTCGCCAGCGTCGGGCCCATGGGCATCGGGGCGATCGATTACGCGATGCACGCTCCCCGCAAGCCCCGCCTCATCGTCGTCACCGATATCGACGATACCCGCCTGACCCGCGCAGCTTCGATCTTCACCTCCGAGGAGGCGAGGCGGAACGGAGTCGAGCTTCGCTACGTCAACACGAAGGAGCTCGCCGACCCGGTAGCCCACCTCAGGTCCCTTAACGGCGGCAAGCTCTTCGACGACGTGTTCGTCTTTGCGCCGGTCAAGGCCGTCGTCGAGACGGGCGACCGCCTCCTGGGGCCCGACGGCTGTCTCAATTTCTTCGCCGGCCCCACCGACACGGGCTTCTCGAGCCTGCTCAATTTCTACGATGTCCACTACGAGTCGCACCACCTCGTCGGCACCTCGGGCGGCAACACCGACGACATCAAGGAGTCCCTCGAGATGATGGCCGACGGGAGGCTCAATCCCGTCGCGATGATCACCCACGTCGGCGGACTGAACTCCGTGAGCGCGACGACCATCGGCCTCGACAAGATACCCGGCGGCAAGAAGCTGATCTACACGCACAAGAAGCTCGACCTCGTCGCATTGGCCGACTTCGAGGAGAGGGGGAAGTCCGATCCCTTCTACGCGCACTTGGCCCGCGTCGTGAAGGCCAACAACATGCTCTGGTGCAAGGAGGCAGAGGGCTACCTCCTCGCGAACGCGCCGGAGATATGATGAGCTATATTGCCGATAAGGGGATATTCTAATGGATACCTTTCGCGTATGTACTCATGGATAAAAGGTATTGGACTGAAGACAGGTTAGATGCCTATCGTATACCTAACCTCCTGTTGGACGAGATACAAGACGCGCGAGTTGCCGCTTTCTTCTCCGCGTGTCTTCCGGCGAAGAAGGAGTGCATCCTTCTTCGCCGGTTCATTCATTCAGTATCCCGTATTTTGCACCTAAGGGTTGCCGTTCTTTACGAAGCAGAAAAAGTAAGTCTCCGCAAGCTTTATGAATTTTGCCTCGCGCTCTAAAATATCGGTCGGTAGGGCTTTGCGTGACAAGGGCCAAGGTCGGGAATCCGAACCGCCCATCTCGATTAAAAGCCTCTGAGGTCGGTGCTGCTCCTGCGGGGCAATCCTTCCTTTGGAACGCGTTTGAGCACGATGTACTCGATGCCATTGTCCTTGCAGTACTCGCGTTTTTCAGGCTTGTCGCCGTCCTCGTTCACAACGTACCGTTCGGCTTTGAGGGCCTTTATCTCCGGCTCCGCATCGAGCCAGCCACTGCCAGAGGAGACGAGGCAGCGCTCCACGTTTTTGAACGAGCCGACCACGTAGCTGCGCTCGGCCTCGGAGAAGAGAGGGTGACCTTCTCCCTTCAGCAAGCGCACGTTCTTGTCGGAGCCGATCACCACGTTGAGCTCGCCGTGTTCGGAGGCTTCCTCGAAGAAGCGGATGTGGCCGGTATGCAGCCAATCGTAACATCCGGTGACGATCACTCGCTTCTTGCCGCCCGAGCGGGGCGTCGAGATGGGGGGAGGTGTATAAGGAAAGCCTGCACGAGAAGTGGCAGAAATCTCCCGAGCCTCTAAGCCGCGCGACGAGGCCCAGGAAAGCTTCGCCGGGTTGGCAGCCTCGGGTCCGCCTTCTCCCGTGGGATAGAGGGCCCAGATCGCGTTCTCCGAGCCCGAGTCGATGTCGATCCGGTCCGGATCCATATCGTCTTCCGCAACCTCGACTTTGTCCACATAACGAAGAGCCTCGAAATAATAGATGCGTTCCGCAACGCTAATTCTTGGCTCGGTGCCGCGCAATGTCTTCACGGCGGCGTCGGGCCAGAGCAAAAGGGTTACCGGCCCGAGGCAGGAGGCCTCGTGGAGGAAACGGAGCTGGGGCGAGCGGGCGTCGTCGAAGGCCCCGGATACGTATACGCGTTTCATGCTTTCAACTTGGTCCGGCGGACCCGGAAGCCGATACTTCCCGGCACATTTCTATTGGACGCGACGAAGAGATAGCCGCCACCGCAGCCCGAGTACATAGCTCCGCCGTATTCTTTTCGATAGAAGTCCATAATACCGACCAGGTCCACCGTAATGAGGGGGTGGCGTAGCGTCGAGGGCAAGAGGGCTTCCCATGCGAGCATGCACTCGTTCATGGATGCTTGCAGGGCTCCTAAGTCCCGCCCGACGATAGCGTCAAAGCAGTTGCGGCCAGATTCGCCCAGACGCTTGACCCAGCCCGGATCGAGATTCTTTATCCCGAGCGGATTATAACCGGAAGGCCGTTGCGCGATCGGTATAATCTTGATGGTCTTTTCAACCCAGAAGACGACGTCGGGATCCTCGCAGATCTCGACTCTCATGGGGAAATAGCCGCCTTCATTGGCAATATCGAAGTCCATGCGCACGATGGAGGGATAGACAAGGCCTACCATGTCCTGCGCGCCGGAGGGCTCGGTCTTGCCCTTGTTCTCCTCGGTGTAGAGCTCGCGCACGAGCTCGGCGGGCGGACGATCCGGAAGTGTACTTGCCCCAGAGCTTCGTAGCGATCTTCCGCGTGCTCGTGGCCATGCCCGCAAATTCCAGGAAGCGGTAGTCTGGTTCCACGGCTACGACGGTCATGGAACCGGGAGGCGAGGGATTGCGCTCGGAAACGAAAGGCTGGTCGATCCACCCTCCGCAAAGCGCGAGTCGATACGGTATGCCGCCTATAATGTCGGTTATGTCGTTAGCCATGCCTTCTCCGATAGTGTCTCAGTGGTTCCTCCGTGATTCAAATAATCAGTCTACTACTCGGTGACCGGCCTTGCGGGCGGCGCGCTGGGTCTCGATCCACCGATAGGTCTTCTCGAGGCCGACCTTGAAGGGCGTCGAAGGCTCCCACTTGAGGACCTGCTTGATAAAGGTATTGTCCGAGTTGCGGCCCGCGACGCCCTTGGGTGCGTCGCGGTTGTAGGTCCGCTTTAGTTTCACACCGCCGATCTCCTCCGCGAGGCTGACGAGATAATTGATCTCAATCAGTTCGGAAGAGCCGAGATTGATAGGAGTAGCCACGAGTTCGTCGCAATGAGTGATTTTATCGATGCCCTTCACGCAATCGTCGATGTACATAAAGCTGCGCGTCGCGGTCCATCACCCCAGATATCGATCTTACTGCTCCCGGACTCTTTCCCCTCGTGCACCTTGCGAGAGATGGCAGCTGGAGCCTTTTCGCGTCCGCCGTCCCAGGTTCCGTGCGGGCCGTACACGTTATGGAAACGCGCCATAAAAGTCTTCATGCCGCGCTCCGCCCAGTACTCCTGGCAGACCATTTCGCTGAACAGCTTCTCCCACCCGTAACCGCGCTCGGCCATGGCGGGATAGGCGTCCGACTCTTTGAGCGCGCGGACGTGCGGATCCTTCTGGAGGTCGGTGTTGTAGGCGCACGCTGAGGAAGAGTAGAAATACCGCTGCGCTCCGGCCCGGTAAGCGGCCTCAATCAGGTGCGTATTGATCAGCACGCTGCGCAGGCACTCAATGCGGAAGCGTTCAATAAAGCCCATGCCGCCCATATCCGCCGCGAGGTTGTAGACCTCGGCGGCTGCCCCTCAACGGAGCGGTGGCAATTCTCCTCGATCGAGAGGTCGAGGCTGAGATTCTCGACCTGGCACGGTCTGGTACCACTCGTAGATCGGCTTCTTGTCGACCGCCCGGATCCTGTTGAAACCCTTCTTCTTAAAGTAAGCAGCCAAGTTGCCGGCAATGAAGCCGCCGGCGCCGCAGATAACGATCAGATCGTCCTTCCCGGCGGAAGCTATTGGCAGCTTTGCCTTCGGAAACTCATATTCTCCCATAAAATCCTCCTGCCACTACGATATTAGTCCAATAACTCTAGTCGTGCCATCCCCATAATGCGTATACTATATACCCAAATGCGCAATATCACTCAGACAATGCGGAGTCGAAGCTCATCGATATGGGTGTAATTTTAGCTTCCGCGCCTATGCCGTTTCTCCTTAAACTTGAGTTTAGTTCCGCTTGAATTTTCTCCAGAGAGGAAATAATGCTCCGGATATTTTTCTGTAACATATTTATCCCTACTCGGTGGAGGTACTCATTGAAATCCTTCTGTTCTTCTTGCCCAAAGTTGTTCATCAACTCCCATGTATACCTCCTTTGCTACCACTGAACTGGGTAACCAATTCCTCAAGATTGCTCTTTTG
>CAWHFT010000256.1:0-6592 GCA_963828175.1 uncultured Spirochaetota bacterium | reverse complement strand
AAGATGGCCTCGATCACGCGACTGGTGTGCCCCTGCAAGACCGCGACCGGGCGGCCGCCGGCCGTGTCCGACCCGCACCGTCTGATCCTGGGAGGCCGAGGCGATGGACCTACCGTCCGGGCTAAAGGCCACCTTATTGACGCGTTCCGATGCCCCGTCATCACCTTCGACAGCTTCCCGTCGTCCAGGTCCCAGAGGCGGACCGCGTTATCGGGGTAATCGCACCCGAGGGCGAGTCGGTGGCCATCGGGGCTGACGGCCAAGCAGCGACGATATAGTGGGTCGAGTAGTCGCCATCGGGGCGGTCTCTCGGGTCGATGCCGATGCGGCAGTTCTCGCCGATCCGCGCGTTCTTGTCTATTATCGCGCCCTTGACTATCGAGCCTTTCGCGATGCCGACGTCGGGACGCCCCGATGCCTTGTTGGCAGCCTTCTCTGCCAGCGTCTCGTAGTAGTCGGCGCCCATGCAGACGACGCCGTCGAGGCTTGCGACCGATTCGATCACGGTACGGATTCCGATGATCGAGCGGGTGATGGAGGCGTTCGTGATGATGCAGCCTTCGGCGGTCAGGGCGAGGTTGATGCTACAATAATTGAGCTTGGATGCTGGAAGGTTTCGCTTGTGAGTGTGGATCGGCCGGTCTTCCTCGTAGAAATTGAACTTGGGGTCGATCGCCGTCAGATCGAGGTTGGCCTCGTAGAAGGACTTAATCGTGCCGATGTCCTCCCAATAGCCGTTGAACAGATAGGCGTTGACCGGCTCCTTGGCCAGGATCGAGGGTATTATCTCTTTGCCGAAGTCGTTTTCAGTGCCCGAGAGGGCCTCTTCCATCAGGTCAGTGTTGAAAATATAGATGCCCATGCTGCCGAGGTAGTCCTTGCCGCCCCGGCGCTCGCCCTGCAATTCCTTGGGGATCTTGAACGAGGATATGTCCTTGGTCGGGCCCGGTTTTTCTTCGAAATCGATTATCTTGGATTCCTTGTCGATGGCCATGATGCCCAGGGCGCTCGCGTCGTCGCGGCCGACGGTCGTGCAGGCTATGGTCAGCCGCGAGCCGGACGCTACGTGCTTCTGGAACATGTCGGCCAGGTCCATGCGGTACAGCTGGTCTCCCGATACGATGAGATAATGAGTTGGATCCTGGGGCCGTGAAATGGATGAGGTTCTTGCGCACGGCATCGCCCGTACCCTCGTACCACCCTGAATGCACCAAGGTCTGCTCGGCCGCGAGTATCTCGACAAAACCTTTGGAGAAGCTATCGAAAGTGTAGGTCCTTGATACGTGAAGATGGAGCGAAGCGGAGTTGAACTGCGTGAGGATGTAGACTTGGTTGAAGCCTGCGTTTATGCAGTTTGAGATCGGGATATCGACTATGCGGTATTTACCCCCAAAGGGAACTGCGGGTTTGGAGCGATCCTTGGTGAGCGGAAAGAGGCGGGAACCTTTGCCGCCGCCGAGCACGATGGACAGGACCTTGGGCATCGAAATCTCCTCTCTCGTGGCGCCGTTTACGAAGGGCCGCCTTAACGGTTACAGTATAGAACATGGTGCCGCCTTCCGCCACTTCGTTCATCGATGAACTACTTTCCGAACCGGATATCCGGCCGTGCATCGCTCATATCGAGCGCATACCGCCGATGGACGCGGTCTGGGCGCCTCTGCCATCGGACCTCGAGCCCAATCTCGCCGCGGCCCTGGCTTCGAGGGGAGCCGGACGCCTGTATTCCCATCAGGCGAAGGCCTACCAGCTGGCGCGATCGGGCGCCGATATCGTCGTGGTCACTCCGACCGCCAGCGGCAAAACCCTCTGCTACAATCTGCCGGTCGTGCAGACTCTCCTCGAGGAGCCCACGGCGAGGGCGCTCTATCTTTTCCCCACCAAGGCGCTCTCTCAGGACCAGCAGGCCGAGCTCAACGAAGTCGCCCTGGGCGGCAAGCTGCCGCTCCGGGTGTACACCTACGACGGCGACACGCCCGATTCGCTTCGAATCGCGGCGCGGGACACTGGACGGATCGTGATATCCAATCCCGATATGCTCCATTCGGGAGTCCTACCCAACCACGCGAAATGGATCCACTTCTTCTCGAACCTCCGCTACGTGGTCGTCGATGAGATGCACGCCTATCGGGGGGTGTTCGGCAGCCACGTATCCAACGTGCTGCGACGCCTTATTCGCATAGCCGCCTTTTACGGAGCGAAGCCTCGGTTCATCCTCTGCTCGGCAACGATCGGAAACCCCGGCGAGCTCGCGGCCGCGCTGATCGGGCGGACGGCCGTGGAAATCGCCGAAAACGGGGCGCCTCGCGGCGAACGCGTCGTGGCCTTCTACAATCCTCCCCTCGTCGACCCGGTACAGGGCATACGCAAGAGCACAGCGACGGAGTCTGAGGGGTTGGCGGTGCGCCTTCTCAAGGCCGGGGTCAAGACGATTCTCTTCGCTCGGTCGCGGCTCAAAGTCGAGCTTATTGCCTCGTACATTGCCGAGGCCCTCGCCAACCCTTACAACCGCGACAGCGGCGTACGAATCAGCCCCTACAGGTCGGGACTACTCCCGAGCGAGCGGAGGGCTATTGAGCGCGGCCTGCGCGAAGGCAGCATCCAGGGCGTTGTCTCGACGAACGCGCTCGAGCTCGGGATTGACATCGGCGGCCTAGACGCCTCCGTCGTGGCCGGCTTCCCCGGCGGCTTCGCGAGCTTCTGGCAGCAGGCGGGCAGGGCGGGAAGGAGAGGCTCTATGTCACTCGCGATACTCGTCGCTTCGTCGTCGCCGCTGGACCAATACATCATCGCCCACCCGGAGTACTTCTTCGGGAGGAGCCCTGAAAAGGCGCGGATCGATCCGGACAATCCCTACATCTTCATGGACCACCTCAAATGCGCGGTTTTCGAGCTGCCTTTCGCCGAAGGTGTCGCGTTCGGCGCCGAGAACGAGGAGGCGACCGAGGAGGGGCTAGCGATGCTCGAGGAGGAGGGGATCGTCCGTCGGACCGGAGGCCGCTGGTACTGGTCCGACCAGGGCTACCCGAGCGAGAAAATATCCCTCCGCTCTGCCACGGCCGACAATGTCGTCATCGTGGACGAGACGCGAGGCGGCTCGAGAGTGATCGGCGAGATGGACCGGCCGAGCGCGAAGGAGCTCATTTTCGACAACGCGGTCTACATCCATCTCGGCCGCCAGTACCTCGTGCGCAAGCTGGACATCGAGAATCGCACCTGCCATGTCGCCGAGAAGGACGTCGACTATTGGACGGATTCGGTGGTCAAGACCGATATCGAGGTATTGACCGAGGACGAAAGGTCCTTCGTGGGCGATCGGGTCGCCGAATGCGTCCTCGGGGACGTCCTCGTCAGGAGCCAGGCCGAAAAATTCAAGAAACTGCGCTTCCACAGCCACGAGAACATCGGCTATGGGGATATCAGCCTGCCGCCCGAGGAGATGCAGACCAGAGCCGTCGCCATCCTGTTCTCCGCGGGCACGAGCGGCCGGGAAGCTTCCTCGCACTCGGCGAGAGCGAAGAGGTGCGGGCCGCCCTGCTCTCGGGCGCCGCAAGGCTCATCCACGACATCGCCCCGACATTCCTTATGTGCGATCCCCGGGACCTCGGCAGGGTCGAGCGCGTCCGGGATCCGCATTTCGGCTGCGGCGCCCTCTATTTCTTCGACCATTACCCCGGCGGCACCGGCCTCGCCGAAGGCCTCGCGCGTCTTCTCCTGCCCACCGTGGCGGCAGCGCGCGAGCGGCTCTCCTCCTGCCCGTGCGTCGGCGGCTGTCCCTCGTGCATCGGCGTGGACTTCGCCTCGGAAAACCCCGAGATGAAGGCCCGCGTCCTCGAACTCCTCGGAGCCTTGGGAAGTGGCGGGTAAGCTCAAGGGACGGCTCGCGCGGATACGGGAGCTCGGGCTGGTGCATGCCTCCGACCTCGCCGAAAGCTCCGCTCGCAAGCGAGCGGCTAACGAAAGGCGCGGCCCGCCGCCCTTCCTCGACGATTGGGAACGCGCTGGCGACCAGGCTTGGACGAGGCGCCTTCGCTTCGACGATCACTTGCCGGAGAGCGTCGATCCCTCGGTCTTCGCTCCGTTGCGGCGCGTTCGCGCGGTCAGCAGCGCCGAGTCCCTCGCCCGACATTCCGACCGGCCCGAGCGCATAGCATCGGTCGACCTTCGCCTATTCGATCTCGAGACTACCGGGCTTTCGGGCGGCGCCGGCACGATCGCCTTCCTCGCTGCGGTGGGCCGCTTGGCCGAGGGCGAGTTCGAGCTCACACAGGTCTTCCTCGAGGATTTTCCCGGCGAGCCGAGCTTCCTGGCCGCGCTCCTTCCCCTGCTCGAAGGCGGAATCGTCGTGAGCTACAACGGCAGGGCCTTCGACATGCCGCTCTTGCGCACTCGCTGCGTGATGAACGGCTTCGCCGTGCCCGAGCCCTCTCTCCACATCGACGCGCTCTACGCGTCGCGGAGACTGTGGAAGCGAGTGCACGGCGGCGCCTCGCTCGGGCTCCTCGAGCGCGAGGTTCTCGGTCTGGAGCGGTCGGACGACATTCCCGGAGCCCTGATACCGGAAGTCTGGCTCGCGTTCGCTAGGGAGGGAGAGAGCCGCCTCATGCCGCAGGTGCTGTCGCACAACGCGGACGATGTGGTGGGCCTCGCGAGGCTTCTCGCCAGGGCTCAAGGCGTCTTCGACGCGCCGCGCCGCTTTCTCTCGCGTTCGACCTGGACCGAGCTGGCCTCGGCCGCACCCTCCTGGCGGTCGGCAGGGCGGGGGAGGGCGAAGAGCTGCTCGAGGCGGCCGCGGCCGAGGGCGACGAGAGGGCCGGCGTTCTCCTCGCCATGCGCTACCGCACGGCGAGCAGAGCCGAGGACAGCGTACGCCTCGCGTCCCTGCTGCCGGCCACCTACCGCTGTGCGGTCGAGCGAGCCAAGACTTGCGAGCACGTCGCCGGGGATTTTGTCGAGGCCGCGCGTTGGGCGATCGAGGCGCTGAGGCTAGCCCCGCGTGAGATCGAAGCCCGCGCCGCCCGCTCCCGGATAGCGCGGCTCGAGCGGATCATCGCTCGGGAAGAGTGACAGGCCCGTACTGCCCATGCGGGCGGTGCGCAAACTGTCGCCCAGTTGCCCGCATGCGCCCATGACGCCGCGGCCGCGCCGCATGCGGCGGACCGCGACTATGCCGGCCTTCTCGAGGACGGCCATGTACGCCTCGATCTCGTCCCGGCCGGGCTCGGTGAACGGCAGGCCCGGCACTTTGTTCCAAGGTATCACGTTGATTTGGACATCAAGATCGGCGCTCCAGGCGGCTAGCCTGCGCGCGTCGTCTTCCGATGAATTGACGCCGCCCATCATCGCGCACTCGAGGGTTATGCGCTCGCCCGTCGCGGCCTGGTAGCTCTGCAGGGCCGCCTTGAGGGATGCGAGGCCCCAGCTTCTGTTCACCGGCATGAGGCGGCTGCGCAGGTCATCGTCGGCGACAGTCAGGGAGACGGCCAGGCGCACCGCGGGCCCTTTCTCCGCGAGATCGAGTATCCCCGGCACAAGGCCGCTCGTCGAGATAGTGATCTTGCGCAGGGAGATGCCGACTGCGGCCGAGAGGATCGAGACGGCTTTCCGGACTGCGCCCAGGTTCGCCAAAGGCTCGCCCATCCCCATGAACACGACGTTGGAGACGGGACCGTCGCGGCCGAGGCCGCGGCGCGCCGAAAGAAAGTGGAATTGTTCCATGATTTCGCCCGCGGTGAGGTCGCGGAGGAACCCCAAGGAGCCCGTCTTGCAAAAGGCGCAGCCGAGCGGACAACCCACCTGAGAGGAAAGGCAAGCGGTCTTGCGGTCTTCGGCGTCCTCGAGGAGAACGCATTCGACGGCAGCACCGTCTGATAGCCGTATTTGAAGCTTTAGGGAGCCGTCGGAATCCGCGAGCTCCGCTGCAGTCTCAGAGCAGGCTATCCGCGGAAACAGCTTGCCGAGCCTCGTCCTTTCCACAAGAGGCAGGTCGGTCATCTCGGCGAAAGAAGACGCACCTCGGGCCAGCCACCGATGTATTTGACGCGAGCGAAAAGCGGCGGCGAGTCCGCATGCCCTGGCCAGCTCGGCCGGGGTCATTCCGTAGAGCGATTCCACCTGCCTCAGGACCGCTGGAGCTTGGTCGCAGCGTCCTGCACGTAGATATTCCGGATGCCCATGCGCTGGTAATCGGCGAGAATCTCAAGCGCTTTTTGGCGGTCGCCAGTGGCTTGATAGCACTGTGACAGCTCCAGATAGAGCCTGTAGTTCTTGGGATCGTTCTGGATGAGCTTGCGCAGCGACACGATCGCGTCCTGGATCTTTCCCTGCATCCTGGCGATGACGGCGAGACCGAGGACCGCGTAGACGTCGAATTCTATGTTCAACGCCCGTTCGTAGTAATCCGCCGCCTTGTCGTACTCTTCCATGCTCCGGTAGGCGTCGCCCGCCCGCGTGAGGATCACCTTGTTCTTCGGGTCCTTCGCGAGGATGCGATTCCAGAAGTCGAGCGAGCCTTCCGGGGTACCTGTGCCGCGGTAACAGTCAGCGAGGCCGAAGAGGGCGTAGAAATTGTCAGGCTCCTTGCCTAGCGCCT
>CAWHFT010000255.1:0-6475 GCA_963828175.1 uncultured Spirochaetota bacterium | reverse complement strand
GACGAGGTACCGCTTGGTGACCGAATCGATCTCAAGGAGACAGCCCGATTCCGGCATCTTGCTCCGCCTATCGGTAGGGGCGAAAGATGTCGTCGCCCTTCTTCGCCTGATCCAGGAGCAGCAAGGCGTACTGGCCTGTCGGGTAGACCGTCAGGGCGTTGCCCAGTTCGCGCTCGGCCGCCGGTAGGTTCTCTACCTTCGCGTACGCGAGCGCCTTCCAAATGAATGCCATATACTTGCCATAGGAATCCGCCGTTTTTTCGGCATCATTATAGTACCTGAAGGCCTTTGCGTCGCTTCCGCCCCCTATCGCGGGCGCGAAGAGATAGTAGTTGCCGATGCCAATGAGGAGCAGTGGCGAGTCCGCCTTCAGCTTTAGACCCTTCTCGTAGTACTGCTTCATCTCAGAAGACAGTTTTATAGCCGAGTTCTCGAAGGTGATGAGGCGGGAGCAGATATCCCCAAATAGCCGGTACATGTCGTAATACGGGAACGTTTCGGCCTTGTCCCTTAGCGAGTTATAGGTCTCCTTCAGAAGGTGATAGGCTGCTTTCTGGTCGCTACGATTTAGCAATTCGAATTTTTCGTAATTGTACAGGTCGACGAGATAAAAGTATGATGGCTCGTCCTTGACCGAATCTAGAGCTGCGATGGCGGCATCGATATCCGCGATCTGCTCGCTTACGGGCTCGTCCTTCTGCGCATGCGAATCGCGCAACTCGACGTAGCTCGCATAGCGGGCTTGGAAAGCGGCGGATTGCCCGACGTCTCTATTCCCCGCGGCGTATGCGAGGGCGCACAAGGCGATGAAGGCGATTGCCGAAGCGAAATGCCTTTTATCCATTTGTTCCTCCCAGGACAAGGCTTTCTTTGCGCAACTCGTGGCACGCGGTTAAGTCGCTCGCCGCGAGCTCGGCCATGAGGACGCATTCGACATCGGCCGCCTCGGCGCGAAGGATTTTTCCGTTTGGAAAGACAATCCTCGTGCAGCCGACACTGTTGAATTTCGGCGCGGGGCCGTAAGGCCCAATCGCGGAGCAGCTCAACACGAAGCAGGGTTCTGCGCTCATCGCATGAAAGACGGCCGCCGATTCGTAGAAGACTGAATAGTCGTAGAAATCTCGGGGGAGTTGCTCCCTCACCACGTTCTCGTGGTTTTTTATAAAGTTGAGCGGATTGATAACGATCTCTACGCCCTGCTCCTTAGCCGCGCCCCACGCATCTACGTATAGGGAGTCGCAGCCCGTCACGAACGCTATCCTCCCCAAGTCGGTATCGAACACGTCCATCCTTTCGCCCGGACATACCCACTCGCGCTCTCTTTCGCCGACGTGCAGCTTTTTCTGGACACCCACGAGGTCGCCCGAGGGACCGATGAGGACTCCGCAGGAATTGGAGAGGAATTTGTCCTGGATATCGTCCTGCAGGAGGGTCGAGAAGGCGATGTGCGCCTTCTTCCTGGAAGCGAGCTCGCGAAAGGTCTCCATGTGCTTCCGTTTAGTGAAATCGGGCATCGACGAGAGGCCGTATCCGTAGCCCGAGTAAAACTCGTCCGGCAAGACGAAGAGATCGGCTTCGCCGGAGCCTTCGATGATCTCGATCGCCCTCGATACGTTGATCGACTTGTTCTTCGGTCCGCTGCTTCCGCTGAGCACGCTCATCTGGACAAGAACAACTTGGACTTTTTCCTTCACGGGCCCTCCAATTCGGTCGCGCCTTTAGTTCGCCAGTGAAGGGATCAGCCGAACAGCGTTCCGATAAAGGACCGCTTCCGCGTCGTCCTTTCCGAGCCCCATTTTCCTTATCTGGAACAATTGAATCTCCGGCAGGTTCATGGGATACTCGGAGCCGAAGACGACCTTGCCCGGACCGGCTATCCGCAGGGCCTCACTGATCGCGAGCGTGCAGGCGCTCGACGCTTCGAGGTACACATTGTCCAGTTCCTTGGCCAGGTTGAAGGCCGTAACGTCGGAAGGCCCGAAGCCCATGTGACCGATCACGAAATTCGCGTCAGGATTCTTCCTCGCCAGCTCACAGTACTTTTTCGTCGTCGCCCCTACGTCGAACAGAGTATGCGAGTAGACCGGCCAATGGCGCTTCGCGCATTCCCGGATCGCGGACTGGAGGGTCTCTCCGGAGAACGCGAACTTGTGGGACATCGGATTGAGCTTCAGCCCGACGAAGCCTCCCCGTATCGCGCCCTCGAGCGCCGCCGCCGAACCGTCCTTGTCCAATGGATTGATGCACACCATGCCGTACATCTTCCCAGGGTATTTGGCCATCGCCTCGGCGACGACATGGTTCGGGATCTCGGGGTTCGAGTCCTTTTCTCCCATCACGTACAAGGTCATGATTCGCACGTCCATCATGCCGCCGGGGACGATAACGCATTTATCGATTCCCGCTTCACCCAATTGCCTCGCAAGGATGTCCATGTTGCCATAGTCGGTATCGGAAACATGGGCGTGGAAATCCACTATCATATCGGCCTCCCCATCAGCGATGCCTACCTGTCCAGATATTCGACTCGCGTCGTCTTCTTGAGGGTCCGCTCGAGCTTGTCAATGATCACGACGTCCTTCACGTCGCCGACGACGAACGACATCCTGTTTTTGATCTTCTCTTTGACACTCTCGGCGTCCAGCGCACCCATCTTCTTGTTCAGCTCGGCCAGGACGATCAGCTCCTCGCCGATTACCTGGAATTGTTACGAATTCCCGACCTCGGGAATACCGTAGAGCTTGTCTTCCAGATAGTACGGGGAGAAGGACTTCCCATGAATCACTATCTGGTCCGACTCGCGGCCCCGCAGGTACACTTTCTTGCGCTCGATGCAGCAGGGACAGCCGTCCTCGTCGACGTAGCCGAGGTCACCGACGCGGTACCTGACCAAGGGCATGGCCCTCCGGTAGAGGACCGTGATGACGATCTCGCCTATCATCCCTGGATCGAGGATCTCGCCGGTATTCGGGTCCACTATTTCGAGGAAGACGTGCCCCTCGGTGAGATGGTAACCGTCCTTCTCGACGCACTCGATGCCTATCGGCCCCCCCTCGAGCGACCCGTAGTACATGTACGCGTCGATACCGTAGATATCCTCCAGGCGATGGCGATAATTGTCCGAGCAGCCCTCGCCGGTCAGCCACATGTACTTGAAGCTCATATCCTCGCGGACGTCGATACCATTCTCTTCCGCAATCTCGGACAGGTACATGGCGTAAGGCGGGGTGGTCATCAGCACGTCCCCCCGAAGATCCCTCATAATGACGAGCGACTTATAGGGATCCGCGTACACGCCGCCTTTCCCGACGTTGACGACGGCCGAGCCAGTCCCGTGCTGGAAGCTGCGGTGAAAGGCTATCGCGGCGGAGCTCATTTCATAGGGCAGGGCTATGATGACGACATCGCCCTTGGCCGTATGCGCCATTATCGGTATCTCGATGGCCAGCTCGTTCACGTAGATATCGTCCCAGCTGAAGAGGCTATAGATGTGATCGCCCATTTGCTTGCTCGTCGTCCCAGTCGACACGTGCACCTGGCTGATCTGCTCCCTGGGTACGCTGAGCAGGACCCACGGCTCCCCGCGAAGCTCGTCCTTTTCCAGGAACGGGAATCGGGCGATGTCCTTCAGCTCGCGGAAATCATCGGGGGAGACTCCGGCCGAGCGGAACTTGTCTCGATAATAGGCGTTATTCTCGTAAGCGAAGGCGATCGTCTCCTTGAGGGCGTCGCGTTGATAAGCACTCAGCTTGTCTTCGCTCCATAGATCGACGGGAACCCTGAGGCCTTCGGGGAAATGCTTCTCTATCGCGGCGCTCTTCTTCATGAAGCGCATGTACGGATTACGCTCGATCATACATTCTCCATCTCGGATCGCACGGCCTGAATGAGGATGTCGGCCTGCCGGAAGCTCTTCCGCGTCCGCCGAGCCTTCGAATAGCATTCTAGAGCCTCGGGCAACCTGCCTTTTTTCTGATGCGCGAGGCCCATCCATAGATGCCCTTCCGAGAGCGCGGGGTCCAGCTCGACGGACTTCGCGAAGTCCTTGAGCGCCCGGCCGGGGCCGCCGCCGAACAAGGATGGCGTATGGAATTTCGTGATCCCCCGCAACAAGACGCACCAGGCTTTCTCGTGGGGAGCCGCGCGCCTAATCGATTCCTCGTGGAGCTGGCGGACCTGTATGGCCATGGCCGGCGCGGAGGCCGGCCGAGCGTTCTCGATTTCCCTGCCGAGCGCGTTCGCGAGAATCATGTATCCGGTGGCGTCCTTCGACAGTCCGACCGCTTCCTTCGCGTACTCGGAGGCGAGCCTCAACGATTTGGCCGAGGCCTCCATGTCGTTCCGCAGCTCGTACAGGTCGGACAGGCAAAAATGGAGCAGAGCCTCGAATGATAGGCTCGAGGGGTCCGCGCGGAGCTTGAGGGACTCGAGCTCGTGCTCTATGGCGTCGATGTCCTCGGCTTGGATCAATTCGGCGAACCTGAGTGCATAGCTTCTATCCATATGGCTACGCCGCCTCCTTTTGAATGAAGTCGATCTTACGGAGGCTGATCGCGATGAATATGACGCTATAAGCGGCCAGGACCGCCATGGAGAGGGCGAGGCTGGAGTCGACGGCGGCGCCGTTCGCGGCGCGCAGGGCCGTCGTCATGAAGGCGCCCGTCGGCAGGAACAGCGAAGCGCGTTGCAGGACCGAGGATAGGTTCTCGAGAGGTATCCAAAATCCGCCGAGCAGAGAGAGGACGAGGATCATCGGCATAAGGATCGTCTGCACGTCGCTCGAGCGCTTGAGGAGGATCGACAGCATTAGCGACATGGTCGCGATCATGAAGGAATACAGGCAGCAGACGAGGCAGAAGCGGAGAGCCGCCCCGATCGAGACTCCGAGGAACAGCGCGGTCGACGCGAAGAACAGCGACAGGATAATGATGAGCATCAGGAATATCGAGACTAGCTTAGCTACCAGTATTTCGCCGTTCGTGATGCCGTAGATCTGGTAACGATTGAACACCTTGTCTTTCTTTTCCTCGAGGATCTTGAAAACGCTCTCGAAGAGTCCCGTGAACAGCAGGAACATCCCCGCCATGCCGATCGCGAATCTAGTGTACTTGTTGTCCTCGCCCTTGCCGTCGATCCTCGCGTCCTTGAAGGCGACCTTCACTTCGGATTCGGCGGCGCGCTGGATCTCCGCCGCCTCCAATGTCGGGATGCCGCGCGCTCGTAAGGCGCCGACGTATGCATCGCTCAAGCTCTCTTTCTCCGTCGCCGCCCTGATGACGCCGGATAGGACGCTGTCCATGATGGTGTTCTTGGAGCTCCGGTAGAACGTTACCTGGGCTGTGCCCATCGAGGGTCGTATATCGATGAAGCCAGCGTACGTACCCTTGTCGAGCTTCTCCTTGATCGCGCTCGAGTCGGCGTCATCCTGCATGAGGACGAAGAAGCCATAGGGATTCAGCTTCTCGATATCGAAGCTCAGGGCTGGGTCCACGTAATACCCGATCTTGTACGATCGATCGAGCCGAACCTCGAAGTTGAACAGCGAGCCCATCAGGAAGACGAGCAGAAGCGGAGCGAGAAACCCGAGAAGTATCACCTTCGGATCCTTTAGGGAATCGAAGAGGTTTTTGCCCGCCAGCGTCACTATCGTCCGCAACTTCACGACGCGCCGCCGAGCTCGGGTAAATTGAGGGAATCGAAGATGCCGAAGCGGTCTACGCGGATATCCTTTACGAGGGACATGATGTCGGCGCCGAACTCCTTCAGCGTCCCCGAGGATGCGGGTAAGAAAAGATCCAGCGACAGCTCCCCCGAGCGAAGGAGGACGCAGTCGTCCGGGACCGAGTAGCTCCCGATGAAGAAGTCCACACTCCGGACATCGTCGAAGGCGAATCGGTACGCCGCAGCGAAGCCCGAGGCGCCCAGAATCTCGTCGTAGGCCCCTCGCTTTGCCACGGTTCCCTTGTCGAGCAGGACGAGGCTATCGCTGTGCAACCTCAGCTCCTCCTCGCTATGGGTCACGAAGAGCACGACAGTCCCGCCCGCTTTCCGTCTCTCTACCTCGATCCAGAAGGCGACTTGGCTTTCCGCGTCGAGCGACGATGTAGGCTCGTCGAACAGCAGCACCTTTGCGTCCTTGGTCAATGCGAGGATCAAGTTGACTTTCTGCAGCTCGCCGCCGGATAGCTCCTTCAGCTTGGAGTTGAGGAGCGGGCCCAGCTTGAAAAGCGAGATTAGGCGGGAGAGCTCACATCGCTCTTCCAGACCGGCTCGTTGGTCGAAGTCGTTGCTGACGCAAACTCTGATCATCCATGTGATCCGCACGGAAAAGATTCCCTTCTTGGAGAGCCGCGCCAGCGTAACGCTCACGGCAGCCTCCTTGGTCATATGCTTGATCGGCGCCGCCTTGCCTTACACGGAAATCGGACAGTTGCTGAAGTTCACGCCCTTGCCGGCGAGCTACTGGCCTTTTCTC
>CAWHFT010000254.1:0-27786 GCA_963828175.1 uncultured Spirochaetota bacterium | reverse complement strand
CCAGACGATGGCGGCCGTCATGCCGCGTTCCCTGGCCTTCTTGAAAGCGGCGATCTGCGCGAGGCCCTGGCGGCCGAATCGGTCGCCGGTGCCGATCGAGAGCTTTTCGATGATCTTCATTCGGCGAGTCTAGCACTGATGGCCTCGAGAGGCAAAGGCGCGCGCCTTGCCAGAGGAACCGCCGAATGCTACCGTGACTCACCGCGAAGAACGCGGCAGGAGGCAAAAATGGGCGAAAATCCGGTGCTCGGAATGCTGGGCAGGCGCTTGAGACTCGGCGTCATCGGGGGCGGCCCGGGTTCCTTCATCGGAGGCATGCACCGGCAGGCCGCGCGGCTCGACGACCGCTGGGAAATCGTCGCGGGCGCGCTGTCCTCAGATCCGGCGAAGTCCAAGTCGCAGGGGCGCGAGATCGGCCTGAGCGCGGAGCGCAGCTACGCGTCGGGCCCGGAGCTCATCGAGACCGAGGCCGGACGGGCCGACCGCGTCGACGCGGTGGCGATCATGACTCCCAACGACAGCCATTTCCAATACGCCAGTCTGGCGCTTCGCGGCGGATTCGACGTCATCTGCGACAAGCCCATGACCAACACCCTCGAGGAGGCCCAGGCTCTGCATCGCCTCGTCGTCGAGACCGGTCGGGTCTTCTGCCTGACCCACAACTACACCGGCTATCCGATGATTCGCCAGGCCAAGGCCATGGTCGAGGCGGGCCGGCTCGGTGTCATCCGCCTCGTCCAGGTCGAGTACGTCCAGGGCGGCAAGGCCAGGGAAGACGACCCCGCTCCGGGGCCCGGGCAACCCTGGCGCTACGATCCCGTGCGCGGAGGACCGTCCCTAGTGCTGGGCGACATCGGAACCCATGCCCATAATCTCCTTCGCTTCGTCACCGGCCTGGAGGTCGAAGAGCTCGCGGCCGAGGTCGGCGCCGTCGTCCCCGGGCGGCGCGTCCACGATTTCGCCGGCGCCCTGCTCCGTCTCGAAGGCGGGGCGCGGGGCAATTTCTGGGTCACGCAGGCGGCCGCGGGCGTGGAGAACTGCCTGCGCATCCGCGTGAGCGGAACGCTGGGCAGCCTCGAATGGATGCAGGAGACACCTCAGGTCCTCGCCTTCAAGCCTATCGATGCGCCGGCCCAGAGCCTGACCCCCAACGGCCCGGGCGCCTTGCCTCTGTCCGTCCGCTCGACTCGCCTCGTAAGAGGCCACCCGGAGGGCTTCCCCGACGCCTTCGCGAACATTTACTCGGACGCGGCCGAGGCGATAGCCGCACGTATCGCCGGGCGCGAGTGCGATCCATTGGCGCTGCGGTTCCCCGATTCCGCCGACGGGCTGGCGGGGCTCCGCTTCGTGAGCGCCATGATGGAGTCGAGCGGCAGGAACGGGGCCTGGGTCAAGCCCGCGCGAGGTTGATAGGGTCTCGGATCGGGGGCGGGCGATGGGAGGATTGATCCTTCTTTACTACGCGGTCTGCTATTCCGCCGGCGGTGCTTCCCTGATCGTGTCGCTCATCGCGGCCAAGTCCAGGTCAAACACTCACGATGCCCGCTTTGCGGCCCTGTCCCTGAGCCTCGCCCTCATGCTCGTGCCCTTCTCCATCCGCAGTTACCTCGGGGCGCGCCGTGAGCTCATGGCCCTGGCCCTCGCGCTTTGGCTCGTCACCGCCTTGGGGGAAGCGCTGATGATCGCTTCGCTGCCGAGATTCGTGCATTCCCTGCTGCCCAGCCGTCGGCAGCGGGTCATCGACGCGGCCTGGACGGCGGCGGCGGCTGTCGCCTTCAGTTGCCAGCCGCTGGCCATGCTCTTCCCTAATATCCTCTTCCTCGTCTTCGTCCCCATGGCCATAATGCCCGCAGCCATCGTCTACATCGCGATCGTCTTCTTCGTACGAGGGTTCAAGGGCCGCGGATGGAAGGCGAGCATCGGGGAAGCCGAACTGGTGCGATGGAAGTCCATGATGAAGGCGTCCACATCCTTTCCGTCGTCTTCCTGCCATTCATGATCGCCATCGATTTCTTCCCGGGACTTCTGATCGTATCGGGCATCTCGTTTCCGCTATATTTCAAGATATTCCCAGCTCGCCCAGAGACTACGCTCCGAGCTCTTCGCGAGCGACGATGGCGCGGGTCCCTGGGCCGGAACGTAGGGCCGCGGGCTGGAAGCCCGCACGAATGAACGACACCATCGCAGGCTCCGAGGATCGTTCGCTCTGCAAGGAAGTTTATTGTATGCGGGACTCATACCCGGCTGTGCCTTGCAGGTTTATCGAAGCAGAGCTTCAGGGTATGAGACCGGCCGCCAGAATCATCCTTTTTCCCGACAGACGCACCCTGCCATCCGGGATAGCTTCCCTTGGAAACATGGAGGACGCGATACGAAAAAAAATGATCGTCATTTCGGCCTCGCCTTCGACGTTCGCCCTGGCCAACTGGGCGATGCCCGCGAGCTTCGTGGACCCGGTGGACGGGCAGTCGGGCTGGCTCTCTATCGGCCTGCGATATTTTTTCCCGGCCGACGGGAAGGGGAACTCGGTAGGCTTCGAGTTTTCGGGGGCGGGGCCCCAGCGTTTCGGAATCGGCCTGGAGATCGGGGGCTCCGGCGTCGGTCGCGGCATGATGTTCGCCGTCTCGGGGCTCTACTACTTCGACCCCTTCCCATCAGAGTACTTCACGGTGCCGATCAAGCTCCGCCTCGGCGGCATGACCGTCTCCTCAGTGGGGAATTGGTTTACGTCGTTGTCGTGCGGAGGGCTCTTCTTCGCGCCGACCTATCGGTACGACGTGCCCGACGACCCCAAGGAGATCGGCCTCACGGCCGGCGCCGACGGAGAACTGTACTATTTTAACGGCAGGCTTTATCCGGCCTTCAGTCTTTCCGGAGCCTGCGTGCTTCGCCTCGGGCCGAATTCCGAGATCGGTAATTATTATGTCAGTTTACTGATTTCAGGGCGCCGATGAGAATGCGAAGGCGAGTCCTGCTCGCGTTCAGTTTCTTCTGCGCCATCGCCTGCGCCTGGGCGCAGGGCTATCCGAAAGGGACCGCCTACGTCGATGGCAGCGTCCATTGGGAGAGCCGCGACCTTTGCCCGAATGCGACCAACTGGGACGTCGTCTCGGGCTATGATTTCCTTATATGGGATTTCCCCCTGATGCTATACTCGGGGCATGATGGAAGCGAGGGGCGCGGCCGGCGCAATCGTTATCGGCGGCGGCCCCGCGGGATTGTTCCTCGCCTCGTCCCTCGCCGCGCTGGCAAGCGACGGGACGGGCGCCGGGATCATGATCTTCGAGAAGATGCCCAAACCCGGCCGAAAGCTCCTCGCCTCGGGCGGCGGCGCCTGCAATATCACGCATCGCGGCGAGATGGGCGACTTCCTCGGCAGATACGGGGGACAGGGCCGCTTCCTAAAAAAAGCCTTGTACGGCTTTACGAACGCCGACCTCGCGGCCTGGCTTGCCGATCGCGGCATCGCGCTCGAGGCAGACGAAGACGGCAAGCTCTTCCCTGTCTCACGGAGGGCCGCCGACATCCTGGCCGTACTGCTCGCGGAATGCGCGCGTCACGGCGTCTCGATAGTCGTCGGGGCAGGGGCGACGAAAATCCGTCGCGAGAACGGGCTTTTCGCGGTCGATACGGCTGGGCCCGAAGAAAGCGCGCCGACTTTCCAGCTCCTCTCGTCGCGATAGCCACGGGCGGATGCTCCTATCCCGGAACCGGCAGCGCGGGAGAGGGATATGCCTTGGCACGAGAGCTTGGCCACGCCATAGTCGCGCCGAGGCCGGCTCTGTCCCCCGTGAGCATACGCGACTGGACCCTCGGCGACCTTTCGGGAATCGGCTTCGAGGACCTGCCCTTCGCGATTCGTCGCGGAGCGAAGCTGGTCGGCCGCGCGCGGGGCGACGTTCTCATAACCCGCGAAGGGCTCTCGGGCCCGGGCGTGCTCGACGCCTCTCGCGCCTTCGAGCCCGGCGATATCCTCGAGCTCGATTTTACCGGCGTGGGACTCGAGGCCTTCCGGGCCGCTTTCTCGTCGAGAGTCGCTTCCTCGCCGCGCGCCCTGGCGAAGACGGTCCTCGGCGAGCGCGCGGACGGCCCTGCGAACGCGCGCTCGCCTTGCCTGCCCAAGCGCCTCGCCGAGCTGCTCTGCTCGCTTGCCGGCTGCGCCGCCGAGGAGCGCTGCGCCGAGCTCAAGCGGAAGACGCGAGAGGCGATCGCCCGACTGGCCAGCGAGTTCCCGGCCGAGATCGCCGCATTGGGCGGCTTCGACAAAGCGATGGCGACGGCCGGCGGAGTCAGCTTGGCCGAGGTGGACCCGTCGACGATGGGGTCCCGAATCGTCGACGGGCTCTACTTCGCGGGCGAGGTCCTCGACTACGACGGAGACACGGGCGGCTTCAACCTGCAGGCGGCCTTCTCGACGGCGAACGCTGCCGCCCGGGCGATGGCCGCCCGGCTCTCCTCTGCTTGCGCCGCGGGTGATTTACGGTAAAACTACTACGGATATGGCAAAGGAGTGCGATATGGAAAAGCTGATGATGCAAGGCACCGATCTCAGGGTTTCCCGGCTCTGCGCGGGTTGTATGGGTTTAGGAGGAGGATGGGAAAAAGGCATCGCCTTGACGAAGGAGCTCGAGCGGCAGGCCGAAGAATTCCTCGACTCGGCCTTGGCTCTCGGCATCAACTTCTTCGACCACGCCAACATATACGCTGCGGGCAGAGCCGAGGAGGTCTTCGGGCGCGCCATGGCCAAGAGGCCAGGCCTCCGCGAGCGCATCGTGATACAGTCCAAATGCGGCATCCGATGGGCCGACGATCCGCCCGGCGCACCCCAGCGCTTCGATTTCAGCTACGAGAACATCATGGCCACGGTGGAAAGCAGCCTGAAGCGCCTCGGCACCGACTACCTCGACATTCTCCTCCTGCATCGGCCCAACGTACTGTGGGACGGCCAGGAGATCGCGATGGCCTTCGCGCGGCTCAAGGCCTCGGGTAAGGTCCGGTATTTCGGCGTCTCCAACCAGAATCGCGGCCAGATGGAGTACGTGCAGAGCTTCCTTCCCGACCCTCTCGTAGCCAACCAGCTCCAGATGAGTCTCATGCACCATGGCTTCGCGGAGGTCGGCATCTCGTTCAATCAAGAAGCGCCCGGCTATCCCGACGGCTGGGAGGGCGTGACCGAATATTGCCGACTCAAGGGTCTGTCCCTCCAGGCCTGGAGCCCCCTCGACCGCGGCGCACTCACGACGCCGGGCAAAGTCGGCGAGGCCGACAAGCGTCCTGAGCCGGCGAAGTCCGCGGCCGCGCTCGTCGCGCGTTATGCGGCCGAGCGCGGCGTCCCGGCCGAAGCCGTCGCCCTCGCGTGGCTGCTCAAGCACCCGGCCAAGATCGTGCCCGTGCTCGGTACGACGAGGCCAGACCGCCTGGAAGCCTGCGCTAAGTCGCTGGAGGTGACGCTCTCCCGCGAGGAATGGTACCGGCTCTTCGAGACGGCTCGCGGCCGGCCGATGCCGTGACGCGGCCGCTTGCGCGGGAAAAGCGGCGCCTGCTATAAATATATCAGGGGTACTCTATGAACCTGAAGGTACTAATCGGCTCCGGCGACCGGCTGATGGGCGCTACCCTGCCCTTCGCCGCCGTGGGGATCGCCGCCAACCTGATCTGGCCCGCCGCTTTCGAGATGGGCTTCGGCGGGACCGGCCTCGTCATCGGGATCGTCCTCCTCGTCGTAGGAGTCCCGACCTGGCTCGGCTCGGTCGCGCAGATCATCGTCAACGTTCCCAAGAAAAAACTGATCACGACCGGACCTTATGCCGTGATGCTCCATCCCTTGTACACGTCGGTCGCCCTGCTTGTTATACCGGGCGTCGGGCTCGTGTTGGACACCTGGGTCGGCTTCGCGATCGGCGCGGTTCTCTACGCCTCGTGCCGCATCTTCGCCATCCGGGAAGAAGTGCTTTTGGCGAAGTATTTCCCTGCTGACTACCCGGTTTACCGAGAGCGCGTCATCCTGCCCTGGCTGTAGGAGCCGGCGCACCATGAGCTCGAGTCGATCGCTCTTGTCCTTTCCAGGCGAGCGCGCGTCGATCAGGAGAGCGCACTGGTCGGAGCTGCCTTTGGGGTCGGTCATAGTCGACTGGCCCACTCTCCACAACGCCTCGATCCCGGAGCTCGCGCAGTATCCCGTCATCACCCAGCGTTTGCGGGCCGAGCTAGCGAACCGCTATCAGTTCTTATCCGACACCTAGGTCGGCATCGTCGACCCCTCGCCCGAGCTTGCCAGGATCGATTTCATCCTTTCGCCCGATACGAAGACGGTCCCTATTCCTTGGTGAAGGACTGGATGCGGTCGCTGTCCACGATAGTGCGGGACGACGAGGATTTCGGCGCCGCCATCTGGGGTCCCAAAATGGAGTTCGAAAGTCCGGGAGCGGTGATGGGCGAGCTGATCGCCGGACGCCTGCCGGTCCTTCCCGACGCCGAATCCCTTTCTGGGACAGATCATAGCCTGAGTCGCCTTCAATCGTCCCCCTGCAAGATTCACGTAGCTGTTATAATGGGGGCATGAAGCGGATGGGAAACCCGGCAGTAGATCGCGCCGATCATTTCACCTATGGTCAGTACAGGACCTGGCCGGATGAAGAACGTTGGGAGCTTATCGAGGGTCAGGCTTGGTCGATGAGTCCGGCGCCGACTCGTTCACACCAAAAGCTTTCCGTTCGGATTCTTCACTTGATAAGCACATTCCTGGAAGATAAACCCTGCGAGGTCTATGCCGCGCCCTTCGATGTACTTTTCCCCGGAGGGGACGAGCCCGACGACGAAGTCGATACTGTGGTCCAGCCGGATATCGTCGTAATCTGCGACAAATCCAAACTTACGCTCGCCGGCGCCCGAGGCGCCCCCGACCTCGTCGTCGAAATTCTATCGCCCTCTACGTCCAAAAAAGATCAGCGCGAGAAGTTCGACCTCTACCAGAAGTACGGCGTCCGCGAGTACTGGGTCGTCGATCCTGCGGGCGAATGGCTCTGCGTCTACCGCCGCGGCGACGACGGAAAGTTCGACTCGGGCGAGCTCCGCGAATCCCTTCGCGAGTACGGCCGCATCGAATCGCGCGTTCTCGAAGGCTTCGTCGTCGATCCCAAGGAGCTCTTCGCGGATATGGATTGAATTTTCATGCCGAGTCTCCGCGTCCACGTTTCAAGCAGTTACGCGCGAATGCTCGTAACTGCAAAGTCAAGGCCGAAGGTCTTGACTGCGGGCCTTGGCTATCGCCCTCGCGAATCCCGGCAATGCCCCCTCGATCACCTTGTCCTCGACGCAGTAGGCGATGCGGAAGTAGCCGGGCGAGCCGAATCCCGAGCCGGGCACGACGAGAATATTCTCTTCCTTGAGCAGGTCCACGAAGCGTGCCTCGTCCGCGAAGGGGCTCTTCGGAAAGAGGTAGAAGGCGCCGGGCGGCAGCGCGAAGTCGTAGCCGGCCGCGCGCAGGCCCGCCGGCGAGGAGGTCACGCTTGGCCTGGTAGAGCGACACGTCCACCATGGCGTCGCCCATGCCCGCCACGACCTTCTGCATGAGGCTCGGCGCGTTGACGAAGCCGAGGATGCGGTTCGCGAGGATGAGGGCGCCCGTCAGGTCGGCCAGATCGGCCGCCGCGGGATTTACCGCGGCGTAGCCGATTCGCTCGCCGGGGAGGGAGAGCTCCTTCGAGTAGGAGGTCGCGACGATCGAGTTCCCATATGCGGCCAGCGGGCTGGGCACGTCGACGCCGCCATAGACTATCTTGCGATAGGGCTCGTCCGACACGAGGTAGATCGCGCGGCCGTGCTCGCTTGGCCTTACGGGCCATCGCGGCCGCGAGGGCCCCGAGCGAGGCGGCGGAGTAGATCTGCCCCGTGGGATTGTTGGGCGAGTTGATGAGGACGATCTTCGTCCTCGGGCCCATCGCGGCTTCCATCGCGGCGACGTCCAGAGAGAAGTCGGACTTGGTCGGGACGGGCTTGAGAAGCCCGCCGTGGTTGTCCGCGATGAAGCCGTACTCGACGAAGTACGGCGTCGGGACGAGCACCTCGTCGCCCGGATCGAGCAGCGTCTTGAAGATGATGTTGAGCGCGCCCGCGGCGCCGCAGGTGACCACGATGTGCTCGCCTTTGAGCGCGACGCCATGATCGGCGCTCACTCGAGCGGCTATCGCGGCGCGGGTCTCGTCGAGGCCGGCATTGGGCATATAGGCATGGAGACCCGGCTCGTCGGCGGCGGCCAGGGCGGCGAGCCTTTGGCGCACGGCAGCGGGCGGGGGCAGGTTCGGGTTCCCGAGGCTGAAGTCGAAGACCTTGTCGGCCCCGTGAATCTTCCGCAGCCTCGCGCCTTCCTCGAACATCTTGCGTATCATCGAGCCCTTGTCCAGGAATCCCTTCATCTTCGCGGCTATGGCCATCTGTCGTTCTCCTTCATTTCCGTGGTGTCAAATCGCCTGCGGGTAAAGCCCCATAGTCCGTGCCTTGAGCCGCGTCAGCCCCAACATGGCGTCGATGCAGGGGCTAGGCTCCCCGACCAGCTCGCCGATCTCTTTGACCGACGCGACGATGGCATCGAGCTCGATGGCTCTGCCCGCCTCGACGTCCTGCAGCATCGAGGTCTTGAAGGCGCCCAGGCCCCGCGAGATCTCCATGCGGTCTTTCTCCGTCTGATCGATGGGGCAGCCTATCTTGGCGCCGATGCGCCTCGCCTCGGCCATCGCGTCGACGCAGAAGCGCGCGACCAGAGGGTCCTCGATGATCTTGTCCATCGTCGCCCCGGTGAGGGCCGACAGCGGGTTCATCGTCATGTTGCCCCAGAGCTTGTACCAGATCTCGCGCTGGATCCGATCCGAGACCTCGACTTCGAAGCCCCCCTCGATCAGCGCCGAGGCGAGCGAATCGAGGCGGCCGCTGATCTCCCCCGAGGGCTCGCCGATGATGAGCCGCCGGAGGGGCAGGCTCTTGACGAGGCCGGGCTCCGGGCACGAGGCGCCGAGGTGAACGACGCAGCCGATGACGGCCCGAGTCGGGATCGATTCGGCAATGGACCGAGCGGGGTCGACCGAGCGGAGCGAAGTGCCTCCGAGAGTGCCGCCCGCGCCGTGGAAGAACCACCACGGCACGCCGTTCATGGCGGTAAGCACGATCGTGTCCGGCCCGAGAAGAGGCGCAGATAATGCCGGCGGCCGCGGCCAAGGCGGGAGCCTTGACCGAGAGGATGACGAGGTCCTGCGGCTCCGAGCTCCGCCGGATCGGCGCTCGCGCGGATGGGAACGGAGCCCACGCCGTCGCCCTCGACGAGTCGCAGGCCTCTGTCGCGGAGGGCCTGCAACGTAGCGCCTCTCGCGACGCCCGAAAGCTCGCAACCTGCCTTGGCGAGGCCGTAGCCCAGGAGCCCCCCGATCGCGCCGACGCCGAATACGCACGCTTTCATTTCGCGCATTATATACTACTTCGCGCGACTCTCTCGTCAACTGAGGACCTTCGCCTTCTTGCCCGACACGAGGACGTCCAGACGCTCGCGTTGGGCGAAATATGTCTGTGTCGTTTTATCCCACGGATCCTCGCCGGTCCCCCGCGCCACGAGCGATGACAAGCCTGCCGCCAGGGGCGAGAACGCGCGCCGCCTCCTCGAAGAAGCCGCGAAGCAAGTATCGCGCAGCCGACTCTGTCGGGCCGCCCTCGAAGAGTCCCCAGGGCGGGTCCGTCGCGATCGCCGTGACGAAGCCTTCGTCAAAGGCGCTCGAGTCCAGAGCGTCGCGTATCTTTGGGGAATATCGTCCTGCGCCTGCGCTCGAAAGCGCTGCCGACCATGGCCGCCTTGACGGCGGAGATCTTCTCGGACGCATTGTCCGAGGCGAAAATGAACCGATACGGCGCGGCGAGGGCGCGCTCGAGGGCTATGCCCCCGTACCCGCAGAAGGGATCGAGGAAGACGTCGTCGGCACCGGGGCTCGGTCATCTCCGCGAGGAGACGGCAGGTCGTGCGCGGTAATTCGCCGCGCGACCGCCATCTCGGGACGTCTCTTCAGCAGAGGCTATCCGCTCGAGGAAAAGCGTGCTCCGCCCGCGCGCTCTTGCAGGCGGAACTCGCGGTCCGGCCGCTCCGAATCCGGCCGGGCGCCGCTCCGTCGCGCAGATGAGAGCCTCGAGGGCGGCCGCACATCGCGCGGCAGCGAGGCGGGATCGTCCGGCCCGAAGGAGCTCAGGACGAAAGTAGGAGCGCGCCGGACCTTTGGCTGCGAGCTTCCTCCCGCCCGATCGCCCCGAACCGGGCGGCGGCTAGGGCCTCCTCGGCGCGCGGATCGCGCGCGATCGCGCGCGCGGCGCTCTCGAGGCCGCCGGGAGATTCTGCTAGCACCCGAAAGAGACCACGGCAATATGCGGAGAAGGCGCGCGGCACCAAGCCATTGGAGGCGAGCCCGGCTCCAGTCTCAGCCGTATCGCGTTGTCCCCGTCGGCGTGGCGATGGAGCCAGGGTAATCCCGTTGGGCGAGGCGAATGACGAGGGGCCCGAAGCCGGCAGCGTGCGGGGCGAACCACTGGTTGGCCATCTGCCCATGGTAACAGTTCCGCCGAACTTTGAAAGAGGGGCGCGGAAAGGAATAAGGTTGGCATTTCTGGGAAATCCGGGCTAGCGGCGAAGCCCGGTCCTCAGGTACTATCGCCATATGGGCATTCGGGGCGAGCTTTTCTCCACGAGGGTGACCTGCAACGGCAGGACCTACTTCTTCAACGTCAAGGAAAACCGCACGGGAGACATGTTCCTTACGGTTGTCGAAAGCAAGCCCACCGAGACCGAAGGCTTCGAGCGCAGATCGGTCGTCGTGTTCCGCGAGGACATGGCCGACTTCGTAAAGGCGTTCCAAGGCGCCCTCAGTTTTATGGAAAAGCCCGAGCCCGGCACCCGCTCCTTCGCGAAGCCGCTGGATTTCTCGCCAGCGGCCAAAGGGCCCGAAAAGCGCTCGAGGACTCCGGGCGGCTTCGCGGGCAGCGAGCCTTCGGAAGGCACGGTGAGCCCGGCGACGAAGAAGCGCCGCATCGTGGTCCGCCGCAAGCCCGCCGCTCCGAAAGACGGAGCATGAGAGGAGAGGCTTGGGCGTCCCGGGCACCGAGTTCAGCGTCGCCGCGATCTGGAAGAAAGGCGCGGCGGGCAAGCTGCTGCGGCTGGTCAGCCCGTTCCTCGATCGGGCCTTGGGCCTGAGGCGCCTCGCCGAGGTCTACGAGCGCGACGGGCTGCGCGGCCTGGACCGCTACGCGTTCATCCAGAGGATGATCGACAAGGAAGGCTTCCGCTATTCGATCGACGAGAGCGAGCTCTCGAGGATCCCACGGGAAGGCCCTGTCGTCATCGTGGCCAACCACCCCCTGGGCGGTCTCGAAGGCATCGTGCTCATGTGGCTGCTTCGTCTGGTCAGGCCCGACTACAAAGTCTTCGCCAACGTCATCGACTCCTTCATCGAGGAGCTCGAGGAGTTTTTCATCTTCACGAACCCGATGGCCAAGGGCAGCGCAGCGAACTACGAGTCCATCCGGTTGTCGCGCGAGTGGCTGGCGAAGGGGCGCTGCCTCCTCGTGTTCCCCGCGGGGAGAGTCGGGCTTTATAGGCCCGAGAAGGGCTACGTCACCGACGAGAACTGGGACGAGATCGCACTCCGACTCGGGACTATGACCGGCGCCGTATTCGTGCCGGTCTTCGTCGAGGGAGAGTCGAGCGCCCTCTTCAGCTTCCTCAGCGAATACGTCTACCCGATGAAACTGCTGTTCCTGGTACGGGAATTCCTGGGGAGCTTCGGGAAGCGGATCGTCTTCCACGTCGGGCGGCCGATCCCGGCGAAGAGCCTCGCCTCGCGGGGACGCCGGCGCGCGAACGCGTGGCTGCGGATGCGCTGTTACCTGCTGTGCCCCGCCGGCAAGGGGCCGATCAGGCGAAGGCGCCGCACAGCGCACGCGCTCGGCGGCGAGGGCGGCGGGGTCCTTCACCCGGAAGTGGAGGACTACATCGACCGATACGGCCTCGGCGCCGACGAGCTCGAGGAACTGTCCGGAGTCGTCGCAGGGGAAGAAGCAAAGCTCGGCGCGCTCAAGAAACTTTCAGGTTCGTGAAGAAGAAAAAAGCGCCCATATAGCCCGCGGTGACGATCGCGTGAGAGATCACGCAGGGCACGACGCTGCGGGTCAGCTCGCGGATGAGGCTCCAGATGGCACCGGCTCCGAGGATGCCGAAAAGAATCAGGCCGAGGAGCGCGGGATCCGAGACGAGCCGCGACACGACGAAATAGTGCTGGGCTCCAAAGAAAAAGACGGGCAAGCCCAGGGCGAAGATCCGGTTCGGCAGGGATCTTAGCCTGTCATAGAGGAAACCTCTCCAGAAAATCTCCTCCACTGCGCCGTTGAAGGCGAGCATGACCAGGTAGACGAACGCCATGTTGTTGCCGGAAACTCCCCATCCGCGCAAGACCGAGAGAATCCTGCCGTCGCCGAACACCTGCCTGCTGAAAGCGGCGAGCGCGCTCAGCATGATCGCGGCCATGCCGAGGCCGGATCCCAAGCCGATAGCTATCCCTCGGCGGCCCGGGCCGTCCAAGCCCAATAGCTCGAGAATTCCTCGCGGAGGGACCTTGCGAACGGCGAGAAGCTCTAGCGCGGGAAGGCCGAGGCAACAGACAAGATAATAGAGGACGAATCCCATGGAGGCGCTGCGAAGGAGTATGAAGGCGACGAAAAGCGAGAGCGCCGAAGCCGCCATGAAGACGATCGGAATGGCTACCTTTTTCACGCGCTCGCCCTCAGCCTTCGATGCACTTTACGAGGACGCTCCGCTCGCGCGGCCCGTCGAACTCGCAAAAATAGATAGCCTGCCAAGTGCCGAGCACGGGCCTTCCGCCGCTGACGACGAGCGTCAGACTCGGGCCGAAGAGGCTCGTCTTGATGTGGGCATCCGAGTTGCCCTCAGCGTGGAGGAAGGCAGGGTCACGCGGCGCCAGAAGGGCGAGCTGCCGCTCGATGTCGCGCCTGACGTCGGGGTCGGCCGACTCGTTGACGGTTAGGCCCGCGGTCGTATGCAGCGACTGAAGAACGCAAATGCCCTCGGCCAGGCCTGTGTCGCGTATCGCGGCGGCGGCCTCTTCGGTGATGTCGATGATCTCGACCCGCATCGTGCTTCGCACTTTGATGGCAACCGGCTTGGTCATGTGTCCTCGCTATAGGTCAAGACTTTCGATAATTGAAGCTGCCTCGCTGTATGGGCGACGGGCCCAGCTCGATGCAAGCCTTGCGGTGCGCGAGCGTGGGGTAGCCCTTGTGCCTCGCATAGCCGTATTCAGGATAGAGCCAATCGTAGCGCTCCATGGCCCGGTCGCGCGCGACCTTCGCGAGGATAGACGCGGCCATGATGGCTGGGACTAGGGAGTCGCCCTTGACGACGGCCGTGCAGAGCCTGCCGAGTAGAGGCAGTCGATTGCCGTCTATGTAGACTTGCTCGGGAAGGCGCGCGCCCCGCGACCGAAGGCACGCGGCGAGACCTCGATAGGCGCGGCTCATCGCGAGCAGGCTGGCCCCGAGAATGTTCAGCTCGTCGATCTCGCAGGGATAGGCCCACGCGATCGACCACCCGAGCGCGCCGTCGACGATGCTCGCGTAGGCGGCCACGCGGCGCTTGGCCGACAGGGCCTTCGAGTCGCCGAGCCCCTCTAGCGGAAAGCCGTCGGGGAGGACGACGGCCGCCGCCGCGACCGGACCGGCGAGGGGGCCTCTTCCCACCTCGTCGATGCCGCAGACCTCCGCGCCGAGCGGCGGACCGTCGGGAAAGTCCGTCGCCCGAAGGGCTCGATGCGCGGTCGCGGGAGCCGCGGGCAATTCGAAGAGCTCGCCGTTCATGAGAACGATGATATACGATATAATGAAAAAATGGACCTCCGTTTCTACAAGCTCCGCCTCTGCGATTCGGACATCCTCCTCGTGGACGACCTCGAGGGCGACGGGGACGGCAGGGACTGGGCCCTCGCAGCTCGCGCGCTGCTGCACCGAAGGCGCGGAGCGGGAGCCGACAGGCTCGCAGTCGTGTCCAAGCCCGAGGGCGCGCTCCATCTCCGCGTCTTCCTGTCGGACGGCAGCGAAGGTCCCTTCGCGGACGCGGCCCTCTGCGCGGCGCGATTCCTGTTGGACTCGGGCCGCTCGGGCGCCGAGGACGTCGTGATGAAGTGCGCTGGCACGGAGCTCAGGGTGGACGTCCTCGACTCGGCCGCCCTGGGCCTCTCGCTCGGCGCCCCGCGCGGAATCCCCGAGGGCGAGGCCCTGGGCGCGCAGGAGGCCGCGGCGCGCGCCACGAGCATAGAGGCTTCGGGGGAGCGCTTCCAGGTGGTGCCGCTGCGGGCCGGCATCCCGGGCTCCGACCTCGCGGCGGTCTTCGCGGATGGCGGCGCCGCGATGGCGAGGGCGCGCATCGCGTCGTCGCGCAAGGCCGCGTCGGGCAGAGGCGCGTCTCGCTCGAAGCAGACGGCCGAGGGCGCGGGGGGACCGGCCGCTCCGGCCCCGATCGTCGTCGCGATTCGCGTCGCCTCGCGGGGCCTCCTGATAGTGTCCGCGCCATCGGGCGGTTCCCACGACTGCTGCGCCGTGGCGTCCGCCGCCCTCGCCGCCTCGGCCGCCGTGGGCTACGCCGACCGGGAAGCCGTAGTCAAGCTGGGCTCGGACGCGCTGTGGGTGGAGTGGAGCTCCACCGGACTGCTGTATGTCGCCGCGAGGCCCGAGTACGTGTATCGCGGCGAGTATCACCTCAACGACTGACCGGGCCCTTTGCCTTGCCCTTCAGCGCGACGAGGGCCGTGCCTGCCAGGACCAGCGCGGTGCCCCCGATCATCGCTAAGCTGATCCTCTCGCCGAGGAGCATCCAGCCCCAGAGCATCCCGAAGACCGGAATAAGAAACGTCACCGTCAGGGCTTTCGTCGGTCCGAGCTCGGCGATCAGCTTGTAGTAGATCAGATACGCTATCGCGCTGCACAGGAGGGCGAAGACGGCCAGGACCGCGATCGTGGCGGGGCTCGGCATCGCAGCTGGCGGGAAAGCCGCGACGACGGGCAGGACGATCAGGCCGGCCGTGAATTGGCTGCCGGCTGCCATGGCGCGCGGCGGCAGGTCCGCGGCGCGCTTCTTAATGTAAACGCCGCCAAGCCCGTAGCAGGCGGTCGCAAGGACGCAGGCCGCGATGGCCGGCCCGAGCATCGGCGAGGCCGGCAGCGAGCCGAAGCTGGCGATCGCGGCGACGCCGCTCGCGCCGATGACGAGGCCGGCAGCCTTGCGCGCGTCGAGAGCCTCTCCCAACCAGATCGCGGAGAAGATCGCGCCGAAGAGCGGCGACAGCGCGTTGAGGACGGACTCGACGGATGCGGGCACATAGAGGGCCGCGAAGCAGAACAGCAGGAAGGGCAGGCCGGAATTGACGATCCCTATGACGATGAAGCGCTTCCAGTTCTTCTTCCAGCCGAGGCGGAAGCCGGTGACCGCGAAGAAGGCGACGAGGAAAATCCCGGCGATCAGCATCCGCATGTCCGCCGTGAGAACGGGGCCGACGATGGGGGAGAGGTACCGCATGAACATGAAAGAGCTCCCCCAGACCGCGGAGAGAGCGAGGAGAAGCAGGGCCTGTAAAGCGTTCATGCGGTCGAAAATACACGAGGCGGCGCGTTTCGGTCCACCGGAAAACGGCGTTCAAACATCGAAGTAGTCGGCGCGGTAGTCCCCGATGTCCACGAAGCCGAGATTCCGATAGAGGGCGCGAGCCGCCGCATTGTCGGGCTTGACGAAAAGCGCGGGCGCGCGGCCCAGGGCGCCGATCTCGGCGAGCAGCGCGAGCATGAGGGCGCGGCCGATCCCTCGGCTCCTGCGGGCGGGCAGCGTATATACGCCTCCGATCTGATCGACGGCGAAGCCACGCGCATTGGTGCCGGCCTTGGCGATTATCACCCCGCTCTCCTCGGCCGCGAACACGAGCTGCCGGTCGAGCGCCCGCGCGAGCGAGGCCTTGCAGGCGGCCAGGTTGAAGGTGTGGATCCGCGTCAGCACTTCCTCTCGCTCGTAGGCCTCCTGCAGCGGCAGGAGGTCGTCGAGATCGGCCAAGGACGCGCGGCGGATCTTGACGCCGGGATAGGGAGGCGCGGCAGGCGCGGTCGGCACGCCAGCACCGCGGTTCATCATGCGGTAGGCGATCGAGGCGTCGGGCGACAGGCCGAGGGCAGCCTCGTATCGGTCGATGTCTCCCGCCATGCCGATGATGGAGGCCGGCGAAAAAGACGAGGTGAGCATGGCGATGCCCGCGTCGGAAGCGCTTGAGCCGAGTTCGGCGGACGCGTCGGGGAAAATCGGAAAGACGAGGCGCGACGGATGGCAGAGCACGGCGCCCGCGATGGCCGGGCCGTCGTCGACGACCCACACGGCGCCCCTGAGCGGAGAGGGGAGGCGTAGGCTCGCGGCGCCCGGAGCGGGATGATGCATAAGCCGCCCCGAGAAGCCGACCCGGCTCTCCTCGCCATTCCTCAGGAAGGCGGCGAGCGCGGGGATGTCCGTCGGCAGGGCCCGCCGCCAGCGGAGCTTGCTTTCGCGCGATCCATGCCCGGCCGCGCCCCGTGCTCCGAGGCTCCTCATCTGGGGAGCCGCAGGGGCAGCGTTCCTTGCGCCTGCGCCTTGCCCGCGAGGACGGCGATGCCCGCCGCGATCGAATCGCGCGAGTAGCTATAGACGGCCACGGAGGCCTCGGCCCAGGGCGCCCTGGACAGGGGAGCCGGACTTTGCACCGACAGGATGGCGACTCGCTTGCCGGCCTCGTGCGCGCGCTCGGCGAAATCCATTCCCGCCTCGTTCGCGACGCAGAGGACGACGTCGTCGACTCCGGCGAGGGCGCGGTCGAAGGCGGAGAGCTCGGAGCCGAGGGCGGCCAGCTCGGGCCCGTACGAGAAATGGAAAGTTCGGGCCTCCGGATATTCGACGAGGGCGGCATCGAAGAATTCCTGGAAAGGACCGGCCAGGAGCGGCGGCTTGCCCCCCTGGCTCGGGGCATCGAAGGGGATGCCCGCGGTGCGGAGCGCGGTGACGCTGCGATAGGCCTGGCCGGCGAAGAAAGCCGCGGCCTCGGGGTCGGGCACCTTGGCCGCGAGGCTCGCCGGGTCGGGCACGAGTGCGGCCTTCCCGCGCGGCCTCAGGTACTTCAGCTTCGTCTCGATGATTCTCGCCGCGGCCTCGCGGACTCTGGCCTTGAACGCCGGCCTCTCGCGGTAGGCCTCGATGAGGCGCGTCCAGGCGGGGTCGTCCAGGCTGATGAGCTTGCTCATCATGAGGAGGTCGTTGCCGGCCTCGAGGGCCTTGACGCAGGCCTCCGAAATGGAGCCGGCGGCGTCGCCCGCGCCGTTCATCGCCAAGTCGTCGGTCACCGCCAACCCCCGGAAGCCGATGCGCCCTCGCAGGAGAGTAGTCATGAAGTAGGGCGAGAGCGAGGCCGGCATCGCGTCGCCGGTGACGAGAGGGAAGCAGAGGTGGCCCGACATGATGGCGGGAATGCCCTCGGCCGACAGGACGCGGTACGGCAGGAGCTCGCGATCCCAGAGGGTCTTCTCGTCGACGCGGATGACGGGAAGGACCCCGTGCGAGTCGTCCTCGGTGTCGCCGTGACCCGGGAAGTGCTTGGCGGTCGCGATGACGCCCGAGTCGATCATCCCGCGGACGAAGGCGGAGCCGAGCACGGCGGCGACCATGGGGTCGTCCGAGAAGGCGCGCGGCCCGATGATGTAGCTTTTGGGCTTGGTGGCGAGGTCGACTGACGGCGCGAAGTTCATGTTGACGCCGAGGGCCGCGAGCTCCCTGCCGATGAGGTTCGCCGAGCGGTAGGCGTCGTAGGGCCTGCCAGAGGCCCCGATCGCCATGTTGCCCGGAGTGACGGTCGTCGCGCCCTTGATGTGCCGGATCCATCCGCCTTCCTGATCGGTGGCTACGAGCAGGGGAAGGCCGAGGCCCGAGCCGAGGGCCGCCGTCTGCATGCCCGCGACGGCCACGGCCACTTTGCCCGAGTCCTCGGCGTTCCAGCCGAAGATCTTCACGCCACCCAGCTCGCGCTTGCGGATCCAGTCGTAGAGGACGGGACCCGGCGCGTCGCCCGAATAGGCCAGCATGAGGATCTGGCCGACGACCTGCTCGTCGCTCATCTTGTCGACGATGGAAGCGGCTAGGGAAGCCTCGCCATCGGGACCTTTTACCGCAGAGGCCCAAAAATCGGTCCTGGCCGGGGAGGAGGCGGCCACGAGCAGCAGGGACAGTACCGCCAGGACCGCGCCGCGGGCTGTCGCCGCGTGGCCGCGGCCACGCGGCGTCGGACCGCGCCGCGGACTACGGAGACGCAGGGGCGTAGGCGGCTCCGTTCATCTCGTCGATGTACTGGGAGGCGGAATGAGCAGCGATCGCCCCGTCCGAGGCGGCCGTCACCAATTGGCGGAAGCTGCAGGCGCGCACGTCGCCCGCGGCGTAGAGGCCGCGCTGGCTCGTCGCCATGCGATCGTCGGTGAGGATGTAGCCCGCCTCGTCCTTCTTGGTCTCGGTAGCGAGAGCGCTTTGGGGAATGGAGCCGACGAAGACGAAGACCGCGTCCGCCTGTTCCTCGCGGACTGCGCCGCCTTCGGGCCTGTCGAGCACGACGGCCTCCACCTTCTTGCCGCCCTTGATCTCCTTGACGACCGTGTTGAACCGGACCTGGATGTTCGGGTTGGAGAGCGTGCGCTCGGCGAGCGCGGCCTGGGCCCTGAAGCGGTCCTTGCGGTGGACGACGACGATCTTGTCCGAGAGCTTGGCGAGGAAAGCCGACTCGTCGCAGGCCGCGTCGCCGCCGCCGAGGACCATCATGCGCTTGCCCTTGAAGAAGGGGCCGTCGCAGGTCGCGCAATAGGACACGCCCCTGCCCGCGAACTCCTCCTCGCCGGGCACTCCGGCGTGCCGGTGCTTGGCGCCGGTGGCGAGCACGATGGTCTTCGAGACGAGGCTTCCTTCGCTCGTGTCGAGCTTGAAGAGGTCCCCTTCCTTGCGCAGGGCGCTCACCGTCGCGGTGAGGAAGCCCGCCCCGAAGTACTCGGCCTGGACGCGCATGACCTCGGACAATTCGTAGCCGGACACCGGCCCCTTGACGCCGGGATAGTTCTCGAGAGCGTCGATGAGCAGTGCTTGGCCGCCCGCAGCGAGCTCCTCGACGAGAAGGGTCTTGAGGTTGGCGCGCGCGCCGTATTGGGCAGCCGACAGCCCGGCGGCCCCTCCGCCTATGATGATCAAGTCGAAATTGGTATCCATTCTTCCTGCCTCAATTCCCAAAAATAACAAACTTTCGCGATTTTCCGGTGGCTACTATACCGTGCGGCCTGTAGATTTGAGAATATGCTGACGAAAAAGGCGATCATCCCGTTCCTGGCTCTCCTCGTCGCAGCAACGGCGAGGGCCGAGGGGACGCCGGCTTTAGACTTCCTCGAGGCCGATCCCGGCTTCGCCGATCTCGGCGCCCTTCAGGAGCCTTTGGACAGGCCGAGGCTGGAGCAGGCCGCCCTCCTCGCATCAGGCGTCAGTGCCGAGGACCTCGGCCCTTACCTTTCGCGGCTCGATCGAATCGTCGACGGCATCGACGCCGAGGCCGACCAGGCTTCCGCGACTACCGCGGCGAACGCCGCTACCGTGGCGAAGGCCGAAGCCGTCCTGACCCTCCTCCACAAGTCGGTGCTACTCGCCTACCGCGAGGACGCGACCACCCTCGACGGGATCCTGGACGCGGGGTTTTACAATTGCGTCTCGTCGGCCGTCCTGTACATGATCGCCGTGAGCGCGCTAGGCATCGAGGCTCGGGGAGTGAGGACTTCGGATCACGCCTTCTGCACGGTCGCCGCCGACGGGCGCGACATCGACGTGGAGACGACGAATCCCTACGGCTTCGATCCCGGCGGCAAGAAGGACTTCAAGGACAGCTTCGGGCGCGTCACCGGCTTCGCCTACGTTGCGCCGGGAGGCTACGGCGACCGCAAGCCCATCAGCGGCCGCGAGCTCGTCGGCCTCATCCTCTCCAACCGGGTCGCCATGCTCGAGCGCGCGGGGCGCTTCGCGGAGGGTGCGCGGCTCGGCGCCGATTACGCCGCCCTCTGTCCCGGCCCGGATTCGCGGGCCTTCCTCGTCGACCGCGTCAACAACCTGGTCACCGATTTCCAGAATCGCCGCGACTTCGCGGACGCGGAGAGCGCGGCCCGCGCGGCCTTCGCCTCGATGCCGGGCGAGGCCAAGCTCGCGGCACTCGTCAAGACGGCCTCCTACAACATGGCGGTGGCCCTCGCGCAGTCGGGCGACTGGAGTGGCGCCTTCGAGGCCGCCGTCGCCGCCGCGTCCGCCTCGCCGGGGGACGCGGCAACGGCTTCTCTCGTCTCGACCACCTTGTCTTCCTTGGCTCAGGACTATGCCCTCAAGGGCGACTTCGCCGGAGCACGGACGGCCATCGACGAACGCGCGGACAGGGCCGGCCCCGCCGCCGCTGCGTCGGCGCGGGCCCTCGTCGGCGACAGGGAGCTCGTGGACGCCGCGAACGGGCTGCCGTTCGCCCAGGCCGTCGCCGCGGCCGACCGGATCCTCGCTGCCGGAGAGGCCACCCCCGGCCGCTACGCCCAAGCCGTGACGGCCATCTACGGAAACGCGGCCGAGAAGATGGGCGCCGGCGGCGACTGGCTCGGCGCGGCGGCCTTGGCGGACAAGGGCGCGGCCAAGCTCGCCGAGTCCAAGGTCCCGGACGACGGCAGCCTCGCGCGCCTCGCCGCGACCCTGCGGCGCAACTTCGTCGCCGACGCGCACAATAAATTCGCGCGAGCATACAATTCCAGGGATTACGCCGCGGCCAAAGCGGGACTGACGGCCGCGCTCGCCGCGATGCCGAACGATCCGACGCTCGAGATTGACCTGGCCGCCGCGGATGCCGCCCTGGCCAAGTGATCCGCTTCTTTGCGGTTTCCGCGCCTCTGCGCGAGGGTCCGTCTATTTATTCCGGTTTCGGGAAAACGATGGAGACGACCGTTCCCGCGCCGCTCCTGCCCGTGGTGCGGGCCACCGTGCCGCGCACCTGCGCCGCCAAGGCGAGGACCAGCTCCGTCCCAATGCCTATCGCATCGGGCCCGATGCCCTCGTCTGGCCCGCCGCCCAAGCCGACGCCGTTGTCCTCGACCTCGAGTATCCTTTGTCCGTCCTCCTCGCGCAGCGACACGGCGATTCTACCGCCACCGCCGCTCCCGCCGGGGAACGCGTGCTTCATGCAATTGGACACGAGCTCGTTGACGATGAGGGCCACCGGAATCGCGTCATCGAGGTCGAGCGTGATGCCCTCGGACGTCGATGCCGCAGGCGATGCCACGGGACCCGGCTTCGTACACGTTCGCGAGGTAGTCGACGAGCCGCTCGAAATAGGAGTTCATCTCCACGCCGGCGAAGCTCGAAGACCGGTAGAGAACCTCGTGGACCATCGACATCGTCTGGATCTGGGTCTGGCATTCCAGGAAGACCTTGCGGGCCTCCTCGTCGAGTATGGTCGTCTCCTGGAGTTCAGCAGGCTCGAGACGACCTGGAGGTTGTTCTTCACGCGATGGTGGATCTCCTTTGAGCAGGATTTCCTTCGAGGCGAGCGCCACCTCGAGGGCGAGCTCGTGCTCCTTGCGCACGGTCATGTCTCGGATGATGCCGACGGTACCCTGCCCCGCGCCTCGTACTCCGGCAAAGCGTAGCCCGCGCAGTTCACCTCGCCGTAGGAGGTGACCGAGGCGAGATGGTAGCCGTCTGCCGAATTCACCGCGCCGCAGGCGGAGCTCGAGATTGCGCGTCATGCGTTGCCCGGAGCGCCTCTCGTCGAAGAGCTTCGGCGCGTTCTCGTCGCCGGTCGCGACGCCTTGCAGCCGGCCCAGGACCTCTTCGCGGCTGACCCTGGGTAGGTCGTCGGGATGGATGATCTGGCTGAAATGCTTGCCTATGAGCTCCGAAGGCTCGTAGCCGAGGTTCCTTATGGCGTCGTTGATGTACACGAATCGGCCTTCGGCGTCGAGCATATAGACGATGTCGGGGATCGCCTGGAGGAGATTCATGTACTGATGCTCGGACATGAGGAGGTGCGCGTTCTGGCGAGTCGTTGCTCTCCCGAATATTCAGCGATTTGCGGATCAGGAGCGGTAAGGCCCGTATGTGGCCGAGGAGGGGTTGACGCAAGACGAAGAGCGCGGCCTCGTCGCGGACGGTCTTCTCCACGCGATCCATGTCGTCGTCCGGATCGATGAGGAGGATGGCGGGAAGCGGGCCAGAAAGTGAGCCAATCCGCGAGCGCCCCGCCGTGGAAGCGGAAGTCGGTTACGATCGCGTCCGCTTGGTCGTTTGAATAGATGTCCTCGACCTCGGTTATGTCGGTCGGAAAAAAAGCTCCCCGTCGGGGCAGGCGGAGGAGAAGATGGAGTGAAGGCCCTCCTCTCCTCCTCGCCCTCCATGGCGAAAATGACCCTCAGGGCCTTGCCCCTTTTCGCCGTATCGCCCACGCCGCGAGTGTAGTTTTATGGCGGCGCGCCGTCAAGGAGCGCCGACCGCCTCGAATTGCGTCGGGCATCCCCATCCGCTATACTCTCAGCTACGATGAGCGAAGAAATGGACTTCAGCGTCCCCGTCCTGGGAAAGTGCAGCATACCCTCCCCCATCATCCTATCCACCAGGCTGGACGATTCCCTCGCCAACTACGTGGCCGACGACGAGTTCGTGCGCTACGACGTCGACGCTCGCGAGGGGGAGCAGGTGAGCCTGGACCGCAGCCATCTCTTCGAGAAGGCGGGGCCGCGTCAGCAGATCTTCTTCGCGCCGAGCCACGTCCACGCGGGCATCGTGACCTGCGGCGGCCTCTGCCCCGGCATCAACGACGTGATCCGCGCCATCGTCCGCTGCCTTTGGTTCCGCTATGGCGTCCGCCGGATCACGGGCATCCGCTACGGCTATCGCGGCTTCCTGCCCGAGTACAACATCGGCACGAGGCCCCTGGACCCGGAGACCGTCGACGAGGTGCACAAGGTCGGCGGCACCTTCCTGGGCTCCTCGCGCGGCGGTGGCGAGAGGATCGCCGACATGGTCGACGCCATCGAACGGCTCAACCTCAACATGCTGTTCACGATCGGCGGGGACGGCACCCAGAAGGGAGCGGTGGCGATCGCCGAGGAGATCGAGAGGCGGAACCTCAAGATCGCCGTGGTAGGCATCCCCAAGACGATCGACAACGACCTCCGCTACGTGGACCGCAGCTTCGGCTTCGAGACGGCGGTGGCCCGGGCCGCCGAGGCGGTGACGGCCGCCCACGTCGAGGCGCACTCGGCCATGAACGGCGTCGGGCTCGTCAAGCTTATGGGCAGGGAGTCGGGGTTCATAGCAGTCCACACGGTCCTCGCGGTCCACGAGGCCAATTTCGTCCTGATACCCGAGGTGCCCTTCGAGATCGACGGTCCAAACGGCTTCCTCCGGCACCTGGAGGATCGCCTAACGCGCCGGTCCCACGCGGTAGTGGTGGTAGCCGAGGGAGCGGGCCAGGTCTTCCTCAAGTCCGAGGGCGTGGACGCCTCAGGCAACCCGAAGCTCGGCGACATAGGCGTCTACCTGCGCGATCGGATGACCGCCCATTTCAAGAAGAAGGGCATGGACGCCACGGTCAAGTACATTGACCCGAGCTACATGGTCCGGTCCTCGCCCGCGGTGCCGACGGACTCGGCCTACTGCGAGAGGCTGGGCAACAACGCCGTCCACGCCGCCATGGCGGGACGGACCAAGGCTCTCATCGGCATGGTCCACGGACAATACGTGCATATCCCCGTCAAGGCGGCGGTCTCGCGTCGCAACTACGTCGACCCCGAGGGCGCCCTGTGGCGCGACGCCGTCGACGCGACCCAGCAGCCTCCGGTGATGACCAACCCGAGCTAGGCATGGCGCGCAAGAACGTATTGATTATCGACGAATCCGACCTTTTCAGGGAATACCTGAGGGACCGGCTGACTGCCGGCGGGCTCAACGTGGAGACCGCCATCAATGGGCTCGACGGGGCGGTCAAGCTCCGGAACACCCTCCCCGATCTCGTGATCATCGACTACAGCCTCACGCGCCGCACCTGCAAGGAAGTCCTGGAGGAGAAGAACCGCAACCCGAACGCATCCTCCATCCCGGTGGTCCTCACCGCCCAAAAAATCGACAAGAACCGCCTGCTCGAGCTCGTCCCGTACAATATCAAGCGCGTCATCATGAAGCCGGTGAAGATCGACGGCATGTTCGCCTCCCTCTCGGAGATCCTCGGCGTGAAGCTCGAAGTCGACGCGACTCCCTGCGTCATCGAGGCCCACGTCAACGACAACATCATCTTCATCGAGATCGCCAAGGGCCTCAACCGCGAGAAAGTCGACCTCCTCCGCTTCAAGATAGCAGAGCTCCTCGAGCTCTATTCCATCAAGAACCCGAGAGTCCTCGTGATGCTCGCGGACATCGAGCTCAGCTTCGTCGACGGCCCCAATCTCGAGCTCCTCTTGCGGATCCTGCTCGATCGCTCCGGCGCCAAGGCGCGCCACATCAAGATCCTCACCAACTCGAGCTTCCTCCGCGATTTCGTGCGCGGCCGGCCCGCCTTCGCGGACCTCGAGGTCGTCTCCAACCTCCAGTACGCGCTGGACGGGCTACTCGCCGATTACGATCCCCAGGGCGACATCGGCGAGAGCCACGCCGAGATGCTGGCCGAGCGGATCCTCTCCGCGCAGACCCACGAGGCCTCGCGCGAGTCGATCGAGATGCGCTTCGAGGGCGAGGCCAAAAAGCCGCTCAGCCTGGAATCGATGCAGGAGGTCGGCGCCGGCGTCTCGATCGCGGTCGTCGACGACGATTTCGTGATCCAGGAGCTCGTCAAGACGACCTTCGGCGCCATCAGCGCAACCGTCAGCGCCTTTTCGAGCGGGAGCGAGTTCGTCGAGGCGGCGAAAACCGACAGCTTCGACCTCGTCTTCCTCGACATCCTCATGCCCCAGATGGACGGCTTCCAGGTCTTGTCGCGCCTGCGTACCGAGGACATCGAAGTGCCGGTGATCATCCTCTCCGCGGTGAGCCAGCGGGAGGCGGTCATGAGGGCCTTCCAGGCGGGAGTCAAAAGCTACCTCATCAAGCCGCTGAAGCCCGATCAAATCCTCAAGAAGACTCTCGAGATCCTCAAGGCCAATTTCTGATGAAGGCTGGATGATGCTCCTCCCCGATGCGCTCCTTCGCGCGGTCTTCGACCAAGCGGCCGTGCCCTTCGCGCTCGCCGACGGGATGGGCTTGCTCGCCATGTGGAATCCGACCTTCGACTCCCTCTTCCGCGGAATAGCGGGCGTCGGCCCCGAGAAGCTCGCGATCTCTTTCTTCGATTTCGTCACCGAGCGCGAGGGCGCGCACCTGGGCTATTTCGCTTCCGAGATTCTGATCGGTAACCGGAAGAGCGCCATGGTCGAGAGCCCGATACGGGCCGCCGATGGGACCCTGCGCTGGCTCGGCCTCGCGCTCTCGCGCGTCGAGCTGCCGCGCCTCCGGCCCCCGGCGCCAGCGCCAGCGCCAGCGCCGGCGCCCGCCCAGGATGAGGGAGACGCGGAACGTTACCTCCTGCTCGTGTCCGAAGACATCACCCAGCGGGTCATCCGCGAGAAAGGCTTGCGCGACGCAAAGGACGAGGCCGAGAAGGCTACCCTCACGAAAAGCCAGTTCCTCGCCAACATGAGCCACGAGATCCGGACGCCGATCCAGACCATCCTCGGCGTCGTCGAACTCCTCCACGAGACCGAGCTGGACACCGAGCAGTCCGACTACGTGAACCAGGTGCGCTTCTCGGCCGACGTGCTCCTCGGCCTCATCAACGACATCCTCGACTTCTCCAAGATCGAAGCAGGCAAGCTCGAGCTCGAGACGACGAACTTCGACCTCCGCTCCTGGGTCTACCAATCGGTGGACCTCCTCGCCATGGAGGCGAACCGGAAAGGCCTCGAGATCATCGTCGACGTCGACGACGAGCTTCCGGCCCTCGTCCGCGGCGACCCGGGAAGGCTGCGGCAGATCATCGTCAACCTGTTCAAGAATGCCGTGAAATTCACGCGCGATGGCGGGATTAGCCTGAGACTCAGCCGCATCTCCTCCCGCGCCGGCTCGCGGATGCGCTTCGAGGTCGCCGACACCGGCTCGGGCATCCCCGAGTCGACCCGCGAGAAGCTGTTCACTCCGTTTTTCCAAGGGGACCTCGCGCAGGCGCGGAAGACCGGCGGAACGGGACTCGGACTCGCCATATCCCGGCACCTCGTCGAGCTGATGGGCGGGGCGATGGGCCTCATGCCGCTCGAGGCGGCGGCGCGGCGCACCGGTACGCAGGCCGGGTCGGTCTTCTGGTTCGAGCTGCCCCTCGACGCGCCGGAATACTCGGCCTCCCCCGTGACCGCCTTGCCGGGAGCGGCGCTGAGAGGCGCGTTCCCCTCGCCGCGGTCGGGCGGCGCGAGGCTGCTCGTCGTCGACGACTACGCCCCGATGCGGGCCTTCGCCGGCAAATCCGCGGCCGCAGCCGGCTACCGCGTCCACGAGGCGGGGTCCGGCGAGGAGGCTCTCGACGCCCTGCGCGCGGCCGTCGCAGAAAAGGACCCCTTCGCGCTCTGCCTCATCGACCAGAACATGCCCAAGATGGACGGCTGGCGCCTGGCCAGCGAGATCACCGGGGATACGGTCATCAACGACGCGCGACTCATCCTCATGGCTCCGGTCGGGACGATCTCGGGCGACGCGAAGATGAAACTCCTGCGCTGGTTCAACGGCTACATCTCCAAGCCGATCAAGCCGGCGGAGCTCCTGGACGCCCTCGATCGCGCCCTTTCCTCGGAAGTCGACCTCGAGGGAGCCGAGAGCCGAGCCCGCCCAGGCCCCGAGCCCCGCGGAGAACCTTTCGAAGGGGCAGTCCTGCTCGCCGAGGACCACGAGGTCAACCGGGAGCTTTTCACGCTACTGCTGAACAGGATGGGCTGCAGCGTGGTCACGGCGCGCGACGGGATCGAAGCCGTCGAGATCGGCTCCTCGCGGAGGTTCGACCTCGTCCTCATGGACATCTTCATGCCGAGGATGTCGGGCTACGACGCCGCGCGCGCGCTCCGGAACAAAGGGTACTCCGGGCCGATAGTCGCCGTCACGGCGAGCGCGCTCAAAGGCGAGCGTGAGAATTGCATCGCGGCGGGCATGAACGACATCCTCGTGAAGCCTTTTAAGAAAGAAGACCTCGCGGGAATCCTCGCCGTATACCTTCCTCCGGCGTTCCGTCGCCCGACGGCGCGGCGGCTTCGCGCGCGGCCGCGTCCCCCGTGCGGGCCGCCACGCCCTCGGCCCGAGTCGACACGTCGATCTTCGACTGGGAGGGCGCGCTCGAGACCTTCCTGGGGCAGAAGGAGACCGTCCGGAGCCTGCTGGTCCGCTTCACGCATAAGGCCAGCTCCCAGCTGGACGAGCTCGCCGGGGCGCTTGCGCGCGGCCGATACGCAGCTTTTTATGGAGATTTCGCATTCGCTGAAGGGAGCCGCCTGGAACCTGAGCGCGAGGCGGCTCGGCGACGCGGCTCTCGTCGGCGAGACCGCGGGGAGAGGGAGGGAAGCTGACATGGGCGCCGCCGCCCAGGCGCTCTCGGCTCTTCGAGCCCGCCTTTGCGGATTTCGCCGAAGCGGCCGCAAAGTACC
>CAWHFT010000253.1:0-19029 GCA_963828175.1 uncultured Spirochaetota bacterium | reverse complement strand
CATCGGCAAGATCATGAACTTCTTCAAGTTCATCGACGGGAAGAAGGGTTCCATGTCGGTCAAGGGCATCTCGGACCAGCTCTACAAGCAGTTCATGGAGATCCACCTGGACCGCATCTTTCCGATCGGCAAGTAGCTCTAGCGCAGAAAGGGGTTTTGCGCCGTGAATCACTTGAGTTCCTTTTTCCCCGATCCCAAAGGTGCGCGCCTCCACTATCAGTACTGGGAGGACTCTTCCAAGGGATACGACAAGGTGGCCCTCGTGCTCCACGGGCTCGGCTACCATTCTGGTTCCTATCCCGCGATCCTTCCCGCCTTCGTCGGAGCCCACTACAAGGTCGTGGCCCCCGATTTCGCCGGCTTCGGCGGTAGTCCGGGCGAGCGGGGCGCGGGCGGCGCAGTCGCCATGGCCGATGCCGTCGAGACCCTATGCCGCCGCATCGAATCGACCGAGGGGGCGCGGGAAATCTCGATCATTGCCCACTCCATGGGAGCGGTAGCGGCCCTGCTCTTTCTCAAGCGTTACCCCGCCAGGCGCACCAGGCTCGTCATCGTATCGCCGCTCCTCTTTGGGGTTCCCGTCGACGCCAATCCCGAGGCCCTCGCCGAGGACGAAGCTCACAAAAAACGGATCGCGGACGATCCTCGCTTCGCCGCCTCGCTGCCCAACGCCCTTGCGGCGGACCTGGACAAGACGTCCAAGGAGCTCCTCGCGGACGCCTCCTTCCTCGAAGGGAGGAAGGTCGCCTTCTTCGTAGGCGAGGACGACCCCTTCGTGCCATTAGCGCGCCTAAAAGAGTCGGTTAGCGCCCTTCCGCTGAAAGATGCCAGCGTGACGAGCTTCCCCCGGGAGCGCCACGATCCCTTCGGGGGCAAGCGCGGCGACAAGGTCATTGGGGCAATACTTTCCTGGCTGGATGAAACTAGGAGGAGCTGACATGGACATCGACATCGATATCGAGCAAGATCGCGTGCGGGTCACCATCATGGGCCCGATAGATACCGCCGGCGGATCCGAGCTCAGCACCAAGTTCGCCGAGCTCGCCAAGGACCCTAGTCTCCGCCACGCCGACTTCGATCTCGCCGAAGTCCCCTCCATCACGAGCGCCGGCATCGGCAAGCTCCTGGCCTTCTACAAGCACTTCGACCAGGCCGGCGGCGGCATGCGCATCGTCGAGCTGTCCCCCCAGCTCGCGAAGCAGTTCAAGGAAATACACCTGGACCAGATAATTCCGATAGGAAGCTAATAATATTCTTATAATTTCTGTAAGGCATTATTTTATCACTCATATACTAATTGGTCTGGATTAATCCGCCTCGACGTACGACTTCGACCGAACCGACAAGCCATATACTGAGGGCGCGATCAACACAAAGACCGCCTTGGCCGGCGGCAACCACTCCAACATCACCGCTTCGTTCGCCGCGACCAACTACCTGAGCGTCAGCGCCATGGCCCAGCACTCCATCAATTTCGCGCCAGCTGACGGCACCTTCTTCGGCATTTCGCCCCAGCTGGTCCTCCAGTACTACGACGATCCCAACAACGCCTTCACGAACGCGGAGAATCCTACTCCTACGCAATATTCCGCAATCCCCTCGAGCTATGTCACCTATTCCCAGACCCTCGACGCGACCTTCTCGTACAACAACGTGGGCTATACGAAGACCACCGTCTCTATCAGCGGCGCGGCCCCTGCCACCAGCCAATTCGGCTTCAGCCTCAATCTGCCCGTCGCCTTCAAGTTCAAGCCCGATTCATGGCCATTCGGCCTCTTCTCAGGCTCGACTCCCACCGCCAGCCTCGCGTGGCAGACCGTTACTTCCTCAGGCCAGACGATAACGACGACGGTCGACACCTATACGGGCGCAGCCATCACAAATACGGTTATCAGCACTTCTCCCGCCAGCCCGACGTCAACGACAAAGCTAGTTACTGTGTTCAGCGAAACGCATAGCTTTGGAATATTCATTCCGTTCCAAAACAATATTAGGGCAGACATCGCACTGAATGGAAGCGACGTCCTTATGTTCGACAACCTCACCATGCAGCTCTACGTCCCGCTCAAGTAGCCTTCTTCCCTAGGCAACAAAGAGGCCGCCCACCGGGGCGGCCTCTTTCTTTACCGCGGGAAACAGTTCTGGGACGGGCTGTATCAATCATGCCTCGATCATTGCTCATGAATATTCGGACCTAAACTCCGAATATTCACGAAATCAAGATATGATCCGGGGTGAACAGTCGAGAAGGTCGCTAGGGGATAGGCCGAACTCCAACCTGCTGGGGCTTTGACCTCGCGCTGACGCAGCTTGAACTCGAAGCCCGAGAGTTTACCGTCGACTTCCTCGACATAGTCGATCTCTGCGCCCGTATGCGTCCTCCAAAACCAAGCTCCACCGTAGTAATTTCTGTATGCGTTGGCTTTATGACGCTCGCTTACAAGGAAATTCTCCCAGAGCGAGCCTTGATCGCCCCTCTGCCCCCATTCCTTAAAATCCTCGATGAGCGCGTTCCGGACACCATTGTCGAAGAAGTAGGCCTTGTCCTTCTTGGTGACTTCCTTGCGGAGTTTTCGGCTATATCCGCCAAGCCTGAAGATGACGTATGCCTTCTCGAGAAGGTCGATATACGAGATCACGGTGTCGGCGCTCATCGAGACTTGTCGGCCGAGCTCTTGGTACGACACTTCCTGTCCCACTTGATACGCGAGGAGCCGAAGCAGATCTCGCAACTTTCTCGGGTTTTTTATGCCACCGAGCTCGAGAACGTCTTTGTAAAGATAGGCATCGGTCAACTCGACGAGATGCTCGATCCGGTCGGCGCGGGAAGGGATGGAATAGAGGGCGGGATAGGAGCCCAAGACGAGCGTCTCTTCCAAGCGGGCTTCGACCTGAAAGGGAGTCTCGAATGCGGCGAGTTCGGCAAAGGCAATGGGAAATAACGTGAAGGTCCAGGTCCTCCCTGTTAGAGCCTCTTTAGTCTTGCTCGCAAGATCGAAGCTCGACGAACCCGTAACGAAGAGGGCACCGGAAAAACCGGAATCATAAAGTAGCTTCAAGGAAACGCCGACCTCCGGTATTTTTTGCGCTTCATCGAGCAGAACGATATCGTAGCCGGTCGTTAGTCCATCGAGCCTTCGAATATCCTTCGAGCTGAAAATGTCTTGTATCCTATGATCGTCTCCGTCGAGGGAAAGACAGCGTTTCCCCGATTCATCGAGTATTTTTCGCGCGAGGGTGGTCTTGCCCACCTGCCTCGGACCATAAAGAATGAGGATCCTTCGATCGCTAAGCAGCTTAGCTGTAAGGGTTGACTCCAATAGCCTTGGAATGAGCATGTCGATAATATAACGCCATTTCATCGAACACACTAGATGTATTTACGCTATTTCAGCATCTCCATCCCCTCGAACTTACGGTGAGGCGAGAGCGGTTCGAGGATTTCGCTCGCGCCCGAGCTTCGGCCTTCCGCGATGAGCCCGGCCAGGATCGTGCCGAGCCCGGGGCCGAGCATGAAGCCCTGACCGCACATGCCGACGGCGAGGAGTAGGTTGTCGGCGCCGCCCGAGAAGCCGACGATCGGCTGGCCGTCGGGGGTCATCGGGTACATGCCGCGCCACGTCCGCCTCACCTTCAGATCGCGCAAGCCGGGGGTAGAGCTCGACCATACGCCGGGCGCACAGAGGGAGAAAGCTCGAGGTGTTGTCGATGTCGGTACCCCAGAGCTGAGGCCTCGGCGTGATGCAAAAAACGACCTGGCCGGTGTTGGTTTGGTAGAAGTAATAGTTGCCGGAACGCTCGTCGGAGCGTATGTCGACGAGCATCGGCTCCATGAAGCGCTCCACGGCCTCGGTGACTCCCGCCTTCGTGGCAGTCGGGGTGGACGGGCAGGTCCACGCCCGGCCATCGCGGCTATCTCGGCCCCCTGGGCTCCCGCCGCGTCCACGTACAGGCCGGCCCCATAGAGCCCCGTCGTCCTCGAGCCGCACGACGCGTGCCCTACCATATCCAGGCCGACCATTTCTCGCCGAAACGAAACTCCACGCCCGCGCGCATCGCGAGCTGGTGGTAGGCGACCGCGGTCTTGAGCGGCGAGGCATAGCCGTCGCCGGGGCTGTAGGTGCCACCGCGCAGGCCGTCCGGATTGATGCCGGGCGTCAGCTCCTCCACTCGCTCCGGCCCGACCCAATCGATGTCGAGGCCCGCCGCGCGCTGCGTGTGCCAGGAGCTCGCGGAAAGAGCGCTCGCGTTCCTCGTCGTAGGCGACGAAAAGGTAGCCGCCCTGGCGCCACTCGATGTTGATGCCGTGCTCTTCCTTGAATCGCGAGACTATGGCGAGCGACTCGCTGCAGATGCGGATTTTCGCCGTCTCGGAGAAGGTCGCGCGTATTCCGCCGATCGCGGCGCGGTTCTGGCCTCGACCCCAGGAGGGCTCTCCGTCGAGCACGAGCACCTTGAGGCCGCGCGCGGCGCAATAGTACGACAAAGGCAGGCCGACCGAGCCGGCGCCGACGATGAGGACGTCTGGGGCGCTCACGGACGCTCTCCCGCTTGATCGGATGCCGAGGGCGCAGAGCTCCCGAGAGCGCCGCTCTCGGCGGCTGCACGCGATAAGCGTTCAGCGAGGACCCCGAGCGGCACCTCCATCTCCAGGGGCCGCAGCCTTCCCTCGGCGACCGTAGCGGGATCGACGCCGGCCGCGCGGAATGCGGCCGCGTACAGCGGCGCGCACGTTTTGGAGCCGCATGAGCCCATGCCCGCGCGGATGGCCTTCAGCTGGTTCACGTCGCGCGCCTGGTTCTCGCGGATGAAGTCGACGACCTCGCCGAAGCTCACGCGCTCGCAGCGGCAGAGTATCGCCTCGTCGGGCGCGACGCTGAAAAGCGGCTCGTCTGCGCCGGGCTCCGCAGCGGTCGCCTCGCGGCTCTGGACGCGCAAGCCGATCACTTTTGTGGCATTGGCCCGGCTCACTTTGAAGTGGAGGACCCAGGTTTTGTATTTCCGGTTGTACGCTTTTTTGAGGAGGGCAGCGTCCTCGACCGGCTGGCCGTCTTGGTCCAGGAGCTCCCGGCGATCGCCCGCCTCGAAGGCGGGCGTGAACTCGTAGGGAAAGACAACCTCGCACCACTGGTCGTCGACGGCGCGAACAAGGGAAATCGCAAGGCCGGGGCAAGCCGCGACGCAAGCGGAGCAGCCCTTGCAGTCGGAGCCTCTGAAATACGGAAGATCGCAGGAGATTGCCCTTCCGCTCCCGCAGCTCTATCGAGCCCGAGGGACAGACCGTCGCGCAGGGGTTGCACGGAATCTCCTCGTCGCAAAAGAAAACCGCCTTCCACAGTGGCGAAGGCTGCACGCCCTCGCGCTGTATGCGATCTCCGGGCTTCGACTTGAGCACCTCGCGCTTGGCGATCCACGACTCGTCGATCTCGACCTTTAGCCCGATCATCCGCGCGACGGCGAAGGCGGCGATCCGACCGCCGAAAAGCGCGCTCGAGGCCTCGGCGATCTCCTCGGCGTCGCCCGCCTTGACGGCGAGGATGCCGAAGGACCGGGCCTGCCTGTAGCAGCTCGTCGCAGGGAGAGAGTCCCGGCCGCCACGAGGACGGTATCCACTTCGTAGGTCCGTGCGGTATCGAGCAGGGGCTTCCAGTCGCTTCCTACCGCGGGCGACGGTCGCGCGTGGACCCGGCCCTCTCCTTCGACCGAGACGACCGTCGTCGAAAGGCAGAGAGGCACGCCCATGCGGACGATCTTGTCCGCGTGGACCTTGTAGCCGTTGATCCTGTCGGCGATCTCGACGATGCCTGCGACCTCGATGCCGGCCTGGAGCGCATGGTAGGCCCCGATGAGTCCCACGTTGCCCGAGCCGACGACGAGCACTCGATCGGCCGCCTTCACGCGGTCGCGATTGACGAGGGTTTGGAAGGCCCCGGCGCCGTATACGCCGGGCAGGTCGTTGCCCGGGAAAAGCACCGATCTCTCGCGGGCGCCCGCGGCCACGACGAGGGCCCTGAACTCCGCGAGGAGATAGGTCCGCCGATTCTCGTAGATGCCCGCCTTGACGTCCTTGAAAATCCCCACGACGGGGGAGTTCGTCAGGATACGCACCCGCGAGTCGGCGCGCAGCTCGGCTTCGAGCTTGGCGGCGATGTCGAAGCCGCGCGTGCCGGCGTAGCAGTCGCGCCTCGGAGCCGAAGAACTTGTGCGTCTGCAAAAGGAGCTTGCCGCCCAGGCTCTCCTTGTCGTCGGCGATGAGGACCGAGAGGCCGAGGCGCGGCGAGCTCCTTGGCGGCCCCCATCCCGGCGGGACCGCCGCCGACCACGAGGACATCGGCCGCGATGCTGTCCCGGCGCGACATCGGTTGCGGCGGAGCCATCGGCCGTCGCGGGGCGCAGCGGCAGGACAGGAAGGCCCCGAAGCGTCTCGACCTTCATGCCCCGGGACAACGGCGTCACGCACGACTTGGTCGCCAGGCCGTCGACGAGCACCGTGCATTGGCTGCACTGGCCGTTGGCGCAAAAAATGCCTTGGGGAGCATCGCCTTTGGTATGGATGGAGAATCGCGTGACGCCGTTTGCGAAGAGGGCCGAGGAGATCATTTCTCCTTCGTACCCGACCATGCTCGCGCCATCGAGGCTGAAACCGATCTCCCGCCTTCCTTCGAGTGGACTGAGGGCGGGGTGGTCGATGATTCGTCGCATTGGCTGCCTCTGAAATACAACTGGTATATCAGACCCAGTAAAGGATGCCACAACGGCCCGTAGCTGTCAACAAAGGAAGTCCCTCCGGGGCCGACTTGGGCGCGCGTGCTCATTCCCGCGCGGTGACCAAAGCCGGAGCCGATTCTATATACTCCATGCTCTGGTGGCGGAAATAGGTGTCGTAGAGGGCCGCATACTCGCCGCGGCTGGCGAGAAGGCCCACGTGGCTGCCTTCCTCGAGGATCCGGCCCTTTTCCAGCACGACGATCCGGTCCGCGGACTTGACGGTCGACAGGCGGTGGGCGATCACGATCGCGGTGCGGCCGCTCATGACGGCCTCGAGGCCCTCCTGGATCTGCGCTTCGGTGAAGGGATCGACGCTCGAGGTAGCCTCGTCGAGGATGAAGACCCGCGGATCTCGCAAGAGCACCCGCGCGAGGACGACGAGCTGTCGCTGCCCCATCGAGAGCGACGAGCCTCGGTGGCCGGTCTCGGTGTCGAGGCCGGAGGAGAGGTCGTCGACCCAGTCGCCGCGGCCGAGCGAGCGCGCGGCCGCCTCGACGCGCGTATCGGAGGCGTCGGGCACGCCGTAGCGGATGTTGTCGGCGACGGTGCCCGGGAAGAGGAAGGGGTCCTGCGAGACGAGGCCGATGGCTCCGCGCAGGGCGTCGAGCGAGTAGCCGCGGATGTCGCGGCCGTCCACGAGAAGCTCGCCGGACCGGTATTCGTAGGAGCGGCAGATGAGCTTGGCGATCGTGGACTTGCCTGCCCCCGTCCTGCCGACGATCGCGAGCTTCTCGCCCGCGGGGACCTTGAGCGAAAAATCCTCCAGGACGGTCTCCTTGTCCGAGTAGGAGAACCCCAGGTGCCGGAACTCGATCTCGCCTTCGATACGCGGCGGCGCATAGTCGCCGGTCTGCTTGACGCGGCTGTCTCGGTCGATGAGCGAGAAGACGCGCTCGGCCGCGGCGAGGCCGTCCTGGAGCTGGCTCCAGAACGAGGCGATGTTGAGCATAGGCCACCAGAAGAAGCCGACGGCCTGCATGAAGATGAACCACTGGCCCATCGTTATGCCGCCCGAGCGAGCGGTCATGCCGCCGGCGAAGGCGACGATGCCGTTGCCCACTCCCGCGGCGAGGGACACCACCGGGAACACGAGCTGCAGCACGACTCCGCGGCGGAGGCCAAAGCGGTATGCGCGGGCGTTCTCCGACTTGAAGGAGCCCCACAGCGAGCGTTCGCGCCTGAAGCCTTTGGCCACGCCGATGCCCGCCACCGATTCCTGGATCGCGGCGTTGACCTGGGCGGTGACCCTCTTGGCGTTGCTCGTGACGAAGCGAGCGAGGCGCCTGAAGCCGAGGGCGACCACTATGGCCACCGGGGCCATTGCGACGAGCAGGAGCGTGAGCCGCGGGCTCAAGGAAACGAGGTACGCGAGAAAGACGCCGACGAGCACGATCTGGGAGAGGAAGTCCACGACGAGGCCGATGACGTTTGCGAAGTCCTCGGTGTCGGTCGTGATCCTCGAGACGACCTTGCCCGACGAGTGCTCGTCGTAAAAGGAGAGGTCGTGCCGCACCGACTTGGAAAAGGCCTCCGTGCGGAGGCGGAAGATGGTGTCGCCGACCACCTTGCTCGAGAGGAAGAGCCGAAGGTAGTTGAAGAGCCATTCGATCACGCCGAAGCCGACCACGGCCATGGCGATGAGGGCTATTACGGGCAGGCCCGTCCCCGCGGTAGCGGGGCCCCCGGTAGCGGCGGTGCCGGCGGCCGCCTTCGCCGCGCCAACCGCGTCGAGCGACTTGGACACGACCACCTGCGCCGCGAACTCCGAAAGCGAGGCGAGGGCGAGGACTCCTCCCACGCCGGCCATCCTCGCGCGCCAGGGCCGAAAATAGGACGCGATGCGCGAAAGCAACTGCCGGTCCGAGTATTGCCTGTCGTACGCCTCGGTCTCGAGGCCGTCCATGATGAAGCCCATGCTAAACCCTCGGCGCGGCGCCCGCGCCCACGAATAAGCGTCGATAGTCCTCGCATCGATCGAGGAGCTCCGCGTGGCTGCCCGAATCGGCGAGGGTTCCCCCTTCGAGGAGGAGGATCCTGTCCGCCCACCGTATCTGCGACAAGCGGTGGGTGATGAGGAAGGTCGTGCGCCCCTTGCTCGCGAGCCGCATGGCCTTCTGTATCTCGTCCTCGGTGCGCGAATCGATGGCCGAGGTCGAGTCGTCCAGGATGAGTATTCTCGGGTCCACGAGGAAGGCGCGCGCGATGGCGATGCGCTGCTTCTGCCCTCCCGAGAGCGTGACCCCGCGCTCGCCGACCTCAGTGTCGTAGCCCTTGTCGAATCCCATGATGAAGTCGTGCGCCTGCGCCGCCTTGGCGGCCTTGACGACGTCCTCCATGCGGGCGCCTTCGATGCCGAAGCCGATATTCTCGGCTATCGAACGCGAGAAGAGGAAGACGTCCTGCTCGATGCTCGCGACCTGCGAGCGCAGGCTCTCGAGGCTCCAGTCCCTGACGTCCACGCCGTCGACGAGGACGGCGCCTTCGTCGACGTCGAAGATGCGGTTCACGAGCCGGACGAGGCTGGTCTTGCCCGAGCCGGTGCGCCCGACGATGGCCACCGTCTGCCCCGGCTCCACTTGGAAGGAGAGACAGCTGACGACGGGGGCGCCCCCGTTGGACGGGCGGTCTCCGCAATAGGACTCTCCAGCGCCGAAGGACTTAGGAGAGAAGGAGAAGCTCACGTTCCGGAATTCGACCCGGCCCAAGACGCGGGCGGAGCGGCCGCGCGGATTCTCGTCGAGGTCGGTCTTCGCGTTGATCGTCTCGAGCACGCGGCCCGCGCTCGACAGACCCATCTGGAACAGATTGAAGGACCAGAGGGAGATGAAGGTCGCGAAACGCAGGCCGTTGTACAGCAGCATGTAGCCGACGACCTGGCCGAGGGTGATGTCCCCGGCGCTCCACAGCAGGAATGCGTGGAGGAAGCCCAGTCCCCAGCACACCGCGAAGACGAGAAGCGGCCAGTACTTGGCCTGGATCCTGGCTATCCTGATGTACAGGTCGCTCAAGGCGCCCGGCGCCTTGGACGAAGCGGCCTATCTCGCGCGCCTCGCCGAGGTTCGCCTTGACCGTCTCGATGCCCTCGAGGGCGTCGGCCAAGGTGGCGTTGAGTTGGCCGAAGGTCTCGCGCTGGGCGTCGGTGGCGGGATTGAGGCGGCGGTTGTATTCCCAGACCGTGAGCGCGAGGAGGCCGATGAAAACGCAGGGAACCAGCAGCAGCCTCGGGTCGATGGTGGCGACCATGACGAGGGGCACAACCGCGGTCAGGCAGGAATCCATGATGAGGGAAAGCCCCGGCGAGAACATCAGGTTGAGGAAGTGCACGTCGTTCGTCGCGCGGGCCATGATGTCGCCGACGCGCTGGCGCGAATGGAAGGTCTGGCTCTTGCCCAGGAGGCTCGTGTAGAGCTCGGCCCTCGAATCGCGCTCGATGCGCTGGGCCAGGACCTCGAAGGAGACGTTGCGGCCGATGCCCGCGATTCCCTGCAGCGCCGGCCGCCCCCGCGATGAGCACGGCGACCGCGGCGAGCTGGGCCGACCGCCCAGCCGGGCTTGGCGAGCACGTCGAAACCCTTGCCGATGAGGACTTGTAGACCCGAATAGCCGACATTGTTCGCGATCGAAAAGACGGCGGCCAAGGCGCGGGATCCAGGGATAGCGCATGAGATGCGAGACGATCCACCGCAGCGGGGTGCGAAGATCGTAGCGAATCTCCTCGCCCGAGCGGAATTCGGAGCTGGCGATTTGAGTCATGTTGTCAATGTACCGCGCCCGATCGCCGCGAGAAAAGAGAGACCCGGCCGAATGGCCGGGCGATCGGCTCAGAAGCTATAGACGAACTTCCCGGAAATCGCGTTGCCGGTTTTGTTGAAGAAAGAGGCTTGGCGGAAGCCGTAGATGACCGCCTCGTCGATCTCGCTGGACCCCGAGGAGGAAGCCAGCCGCACATCGACGAGCTCGACCTTGTTCCTCGCGAGCGGCCCGACGGTGAACTCGAGAACGACAGGCGAGAGCTTGCGTTGGGTCTTGAAATCGGCGGTCGACGCGTCGTATCCGGCGGCTTCGAGCATGGTCCAGAAGTCTCCCCGCTGTGCCAGGGGCACCTGAGATTGGAGGACCCAGTCCGATCCCGATTGTTGGTAGTAGCTCCGGAAGGTTTCCTTGGCCTGGATGTTCTGGTAGATCGCGGCGTCGACCTTGGCCGGGAGCGGCATGTACAGGTAGACGGGCACGTAGATGTTGCGACCGACCTGCCCCGAAGAAGCGCCGAATGTGGTCACGAGAGCGCTGCCCATCTCGGACCCGCGGAAGGTGACGCTTCCGGTTCCACCTTCGACGCCGGGCTGGCTCCCTGCTCCTGAGCTCGCCACCGGAGCTCCCGAGCCCGTCGACGAGCTGGAGCCGAAGGTGCGGGTCTTGGGCGGTCCCGCGGGCGCGGTCGCCGAGGCTGCCGCGGCGCGAAGGGCGGCTTCCTCCTGGGCGGTCCGCGCCGAAGATACGGCCGCCGAAGATACGGCGGGGGTTGCGGGGGCTGCCGTTCGAGCGGCCGTGGACCGAGGAGCGGCTGCTTTTGGAACGGCAGTGGCCGGTGGCGCGCTCTTGAGCGCCGGCGGCTCGGCCACTGCTCGCGTCGTGGATGGCGCCTCGAGGGGGACCGCGGAAGGAGCCGCTATGGGGGCCGTCATCTCAGGACTCCCCGCCGCCGATGCGGGCAAGGGGGCCGCTCCGAGAGTGGATTCGGCGGGCCTTTCCGGCGCGTTCTCGAGCCCGAGGGGCGTCTCTCCGGGAGCCCCCTCGGTCCCTCCGAGGTCGACGATGACCGTGCCGGGGACCGAAGCTAGGCTCGCTGGCGAGAGGCTTCCGATGAGGAGCGCGGCGACGAAAGCGAGAGCATAGAGGCTGGCCGTCGACGCCGCCGCCGCCAGGTTTCGCTTTCGGTCCTGGACCTTCATCCAGCTCCCGTTCATGGAATGCCTTGCACTCTCGTCCGAAGGCCCACCGACTCGATGCCGCCGCGCCGCAGCGCGTCCAGGACCGAGACCATGAGCTGGTAGGTGGCGGCGCGGTCGCCTTCGACCGTGGCCTTGAGCCCCGCCGCGTCGCCCGAGCCCGTCCTCTTGCCGATCACGGCCGGCAGGCCGGCGAGGTCGGTGCGCGTCTTGTCGACGTAAATCTCGCTGTCCGACACGGCCACGACCCGGATCACCGAGCTCTGGACGTTCTGCGCCGTGCTCGAGGAGGGAAGCTGGAGCGAGATGCCCGGCGCCAGCTTGAAGGTCGTCGTCACCATGAAGAAGATGATGATGAGGAGCAGCACGTCGATGAGGGGGATGAGGTTGATCGACGTGACCGGCTGCAGGCGCTGGCGCCTGGTCATGGCCTGGCTGCCCTTTCGGGGACCGCGCGCCGCTCCTCGCCCGTCCATGCCGGCTTGTTTTTATTGATCATGAGGATGAGGGCGTTCACCTGCCCCTCGAGCTTGAGCATGTAGTTGTTGGCTTTTGACACGAGATAGTTGTGGAAAATGAAGGCCACGACCGCGACGATGATCCCGGATACCGTGTTGATGAGCGCCTCCGAGAGCCCGCCAGCCAGGATCGAGGGATCGCTGACCGCGCCGAAGCGCCCGAGCACGCCCAGGGACTTCATAGTGCCGGTCACCGTGCCCAAGAGCCCGATGAGCGGCGCGATGTTGGCGATCGTGCCGATGGCGACGATGTTCTTCTCGAGGCGCGGGGCCTCCTGGGCGGCCGAGTCCTCGAGCATCTCCTTCTGGATCGTGCGGGGGTAGTCGCGATTCTCGATCCCCGTGCGCATGAGCGCGGCGAACGGCGAGATGTTCTGGTCGCAGATGGCGAGCGCCTCGTCGATGTGGCCCTTCTCGACGGTGGCCCGGATCCGCTCGTAGAGCTTCTTCTCGTCGACGGTTATGCGCTTGAAATAGAGCAGCCTCTCGATGATGAGGCCGATGACGAAGGCCGAGATCGCCACGAGGAGCCAGAGGACGACACCGCCTTTTTGCAGGAAATCGAGCATGCACCCTCCAGAAATCCTTTTTTGACGGCGATATCCGCCGCCCATATATGGTACTTCGTCGGCATAGGCCCGACAAGGGTCCCGAGCGCCGCACGGCACGAGCCCCGTCGCGACGCGACTACTGTCGCGACGGATCGGCCTTGTTCCTTTCGCGGTTTCCGGGCAATATAGCGCATATGCGCCGTCAATACGCTGCAATCGCCGTCTTGATGGCGGCCTCGAGCCTGGCCGCCATCGCCCAAACCGCCCCGCCAGCCCCGAGCCCCGAGCCGGTTCCTGATGCTTCCGAAACGACCGCCCAAAGCCAGCCCAAGCTCGACGCTCTTCTCCTCTACCGCCAGGGAAGGGACCTCGAAAGCGCCGGAAAGCAGGCGGACGCCCAAGCCAAGTACGTCCAGGCCGTCTCCGTGTGCGACCAGGAGCTGGCCTCCGACCCGAAGCGGATCGAGGCATACGTGGTGAAGTGCTGGAGCCTCTTCCGCCTGGGCAGGCATTCCGACGTCATCGCCACGGGGCAGACTGGGCTCAAGATCGCCTTCGACCCGCGTATATCCGAAGTGATGGGCGAGTCCTACTATTTCCTCGGTCAAATGGATAGCTGCCTGAAAGCGCTGCAAAAATACCTCGAGGTCGCCGGCGACTCGGGCGACCGCGGCCCGACCGCCCTGTTCTTCATGGGTGAGGCCTACCTCAGGCTCAAGAAATACTCGCATGCCGACATCGCCTACTCGACGGCCGTCCTCAAGGAGCCGAGCATGCCCCGCTGGTGGTTCCGTCTGGGCGGCGCATGCGAGGCCAACGGCGACTGGAAGCGCGCGTTCGACGCCTACACCAAGGCCCTGGCCCTCAGCCCCTCGTACCCCGAGGCCGTCGATGCCCTGGCCAGGGTGAAAGCGAAGGTCGGCCAATGAAGCGCGCATCGGCTCTGGCATTCCTCGCCCAGTAAGGCGCCGCAGCATGCCCACCAGCTATGTCCTGAAAATCGTCTGCCCCGACAAGAGCGGCCTCATCGCGGCGGTCACGCGGACGATCGCCGAATCCGGAGGCAACGTCCTCCATCTGAGCCAGTACACCGCGACCGACATCGAGGCTTTCTTCATGAAGACCCAGTTCGAGACCGTCGGAGAATTCGACGTCGCGAGCTTCAAGTCTTCCTTCGCGCTCCTGGCCGAGCGCTTCGAAATGGAGTGGAGCCTCGCGAACCGGGAGCATAGGCAGCGCGTCGCGATCCTCGTCAGCAAGACCAGCCACTGCCTCTACGAGCTTCTGCTCAAACACCAGGACGGCGAGCTCGACTGCGACATCCCGGTCATCGTCTCGAACCATCCGGACCTCGCCGCGGTCGCGACGCAGTTCCACGTCCCCTTCTTCAAGGTCGATCCCGAGAAGGGCAAGGCCGCCTACGAGGCCGACCTCGACGCCATACTGAGGGATTATCGGATCGATCTCGTCGTCCTGGCGCGCTACATGCAGGTTCTCTCGGCGAACTTCGTAGGCAGATGGCAGCGCAAGGTCATCAACATCCACCACGGCTTCCTGCCCGCCTTCCAGGGAGCCAAGCCCTACCATCAAGCCTGGGCCAAGGGCGTCAAGATAATCGGCGCGACGGCCCACTTCGTGAGCGAGGTCCTCGACGAAGGCCCGATCATCGCCCAAGACGTGCTCCGCGTCGCGGACACTCGCTCGGTCTCGGAGTTCATCCGCCTCGGCAAGGACATCGAGCGTAAAGTCCTCTACGACGCCCTGAGGCTCTACATCGACGACTCGGTATTCGTCCGGGACGGACGGACCTTCATAATCGCTTGAGATCAGGCGCCCAAAGTCTCGAGGACCATCATCGATCAAGCCAGCTCGCGCGGGCCGAGGCTCCGCTCGCACGGATGTACGGAATCTTCAAAGAGGAGGAGGCGCGGGGAAAATGATCGAGGCGGCAATCTGGGTCTTCGCAGCGCTCGCGGCCTTGGCCGCGTTATTCTTGGGAGGTTCGACCCTATTCCTCGCGATCTTCCTGCCCCTGGCTGCCGTGGGCGCGAGGCTCCTGCCGAACTCCGGCCCCAAGCGGCTCGAAGGCATCTCGACCATCGAGGAGGCGATCGCGGCGGGCAAAGCGACGGGCCTGACCGGCCTTGAGCTCGCCGCCTGGGCTCAAGGCATCGCCGCCCGACGGTTCGAGTATTCCCGGCGCAATCCATGGGATTCGCCGGCGACCTGTTTCGAGCGGGGCTACGGCTATTGCATCCAGCAAGCTCGCGCGCTCAAGCTGCTTTATGACGGCCTTGGGATAGAGTCGCGCCTCGTGCAGGCTTTTCGCTGCCGCTTCCTCCCCGGGTAGTCCATGGCAAAGCCTTGCCGAGCGTTCTCTCGGGCCATGCTTGGCTTCGAGTCAGGATCGCCGACCGCGAGTACGATGTCTGCCCCGGCGATCCGGGCAACTTTCCAGGCCGGATCCATTTCGAGCCGCTCTCGCCGATCCTGCCGCTTCGAGGTACCGCCCTGCCCGTGTTCCACGTGCTGTCCGTCGCCGAGAACGCCCGGCGCGATGCGCGAAACATCCTGGCGAGGAGATCGCCATGAGCGGCCGCCGGAACGCGCACCGCGCGGCAGCGCTCGCGGAGGAAAGCTGGGCTCCCATCGAGCGCGAGGACTGCCCCTGCGTCAAGGCAGGCTGCCCCAGGCACGGCCGCTGCTCGGCCTGCAGGGCCAAGCACGCGCCCAAACCGCCGCGCTGCGAGCGCTGAAGCGGCCTCATTCCTCCAGGAACACCGTCTCTTCGGGCCGAGCGACGACCTTGGCAGCGCCGGCTCCGAGGATGGCCTCGATCTCGTCGGACTTGCGGCCGAGGACCCGCTCGAGCTCGTCCGAGGACAGGTTTGTGACGATCTTGGCCGCGCGCCCCACGAAGACGACGTCGCCGCGGCCGAAGCGGCCCTCGACGGCCGTGACGCCGCGCGGCAGCAGGGACTTCTTCCCCCGGATGGCGGCCAGCGCGCCTTCGTCGACGGAGATGGAGCCCTGGGGCCTGGAGTTCTTGATCCATCGTTGCCGGTTCTTGAGGCCGTGCGCGGCATCGAACAAAGTGCCTACGGCCTCGCCCGCGAGTATCCTGGAGATGACGCGCTCCACTCGGCCGTCCGCGATGACGACCCGGCAGCCGGCGTCGCGGGCGATAGCCACGGCCTTGAGCTTGGTCGCCATGCCGCCCGTGGAGAACTCCGACCCGGCTCCGCCCGCCGATGCGACGATCGCCGGGGAGATTTCCCGCACGTAAGGGATCGGCCTGGCCTCAGGCTTGGTGCGAGGATCAGCGTCGTAGAGTGCGTCGATGTCCGAGAGGATGAGCAGGAGCTCGGCGTCCACCTTGCTCGCGATGTAGGCCGAAAGCTGGTCGTTGTCGCCGAAGGCGTTGCCGATCTCCGCGGTGGAGACGACGTCGTTCTCGTTGAAGACGGGCACCGCCCCCTGCTCGAGGAGGGTCTCGACCGAGGCGCGAAGATTGAGGTAGGCCGACCGGTTGTCCCAGGCGTCGCGAGTGACGAGGAGCTGAGCGGGCTTTAGGCCGAAAACGCCGAAGGCGCGGCGATACTCGTCCATGAGCGCTATTTGGCCGATCGCCGCGCAGGCCTGACGCATCCGCAGCTCCGTCACGCGCTTCTCGATGCCCAGCTCCAGCGCGCCCATGCCGATGGCGCCGGAAGTCACGACGATAGGTTGCTTCCCGGCGCGCGAAAGCTCGGCGACCTGGGCCGCCGTCCGATGCAGGTACTCCACATCGATGCCGCTATCATCGCGTCGCATTATGGTGCTCGTCCCGATCTTGATGACGATGCGATTGGCGCTGGCGAGCGAAGCGCGCGCCTCCCTGGCGACTACGTCATTCTCCATCCGCGAGGTCCTCGTGCGTGAAGGAGCGCGCGCCCGAGGCGTAGTCGGCGACGACCTGGCCGGAACCCTCGAGCTTCCACTTGTAGGTGCACAATCCATCGAGGCCTACTGGGCCGCGGGCATGGAGCTTGCCCGTCGAGACGCCGACCTCCGCGCCCAGGCCATAGCGATAGCCGTCGGCGAAGCGGGTGCTGGCGTTCCAATAAACGGAAGCAGAGTCGACACGGTCCATGAAGGCCTCGGCGGCCGCGCGCGAGCTCGTCACGATTGCGTCGGTGTGGCGACTGCCGTAACGGTTGACGTGCGCGATCGCCTCCTCGAGCGAGTCGACGACCTTGACGGCCATCCTCAGGTCGAGATACTCGACTGCCCAGTCGTCGTCGGCCTTCGTCGGAGCGCGGCCGATCGCGGCGGCGCTCCGGGCGTCCATGTCGAGCCGCACGCCGGCGGCCTCGAGCGCCGCCGCCACACCGGCGAGCGAAACCCGGGCGAAGGCCGCGTGGACCAGCAGCACCTCGGCCGCGTTGCAGGCGGCCGGGTATTGAGCCTTGCTGTCGACGGCGAGCGCGGCCGCCATGGCCGGGTCGGCGTCCTCGTGGAGGTAGACATGGCAGATACCGTCGGAGTGGCCGAGCACCGGGATTCGGCTCTCGGCCTTGATCCGCGCGACGAATTCCTTGGAGCCCCGAGGCACGACGAGGTCGACCCACCGGTCGAGGCCCAGGAGCTCGGCGACCTCTTCCCTCGTCCGCAGCGAGGAGAGCCAGTCGGCAGGCATACCGGCCCGGACGCCGGCCGGCGAAATGAGATCGCACAACTCGCTATTGGTCCTGGCCGCCTCGCTGCCGCCCTTGAGGATGAGGGCGTTGCCGCTCTTGGCCGCAAGGCAGGCCATCTGGACGAGGGCGTCGGGCCTCGACTCGAAGATCATCGCGACGAGCCCGATGGGGCAGCTCACCTGTCTGAGCACGAGGCCCTCGTCCAGGCGTCGCGCGGAGAGCACCCGGCCCACTGGATCGGGCAGCCGCCGGAGCGCCTCGATGCCGTCGACCGCTTCTGCGATCCTCGGGCCGTCGAAGCGCAGTCGCTTGAGGAGCGGAGCCGCGAGGCCTTCGGCTTCCGCAGCCGCGAGGTCGGCGGCGTTCGCGGCCGCGATCGCCTGGGCTCCGGTCTGGAGGGCTTCGGCGATGTGTGCGAGAGCCTCGTCCTTGACGGCCGAGCTCAAGGCCAGGCACGCCTCCGCCGCGCGCTTGCCGCGCTCGGCCTTTTCCCGAGTAGTCATGCTGATAACGGTATCAGAGTTGCCGGCTTCGCGACAACGGTCGAGTCCCTCGCGGCGCCTGAAACATCAGTCGATGCTTGACGAACTTTCAAAGTCCTATTATTCTATGATTATGAAACTATCGAAGCTTTCGGGATACTTCAAGGCGCTCTCGAGCGAGCCCAGGCTGAAAGTCTACCTAATGATCCTCGAGGCGGAACGAAAGGAAGACGACTGTTGCGACGGTGTCCTTCGCGCATTCAGCCGAGCCTGTCAGCTCCTGAACGTGTCTCGATCGACTGTTTCGCACCATATCAAGGAGCTCGAGGCTTCGGGGCTTCTGTCCAGCGAGCGTCAGGGCCAATCGATGTGCTGCCAAATCAACCAGACCGCCCTGGACGAGCTGCGCGATTTCTTCGTGGCCAAATGATCGAGGCAGCCTTCGAAAAGAAAGCTGGAACTCTCCTGGCCCAGGGAGTCTGGGGCTTCGAGCGCGAAGCCCTGCGCGTGGACGAGACGGGTCGGCTCGCGATGAGCGACCATCCCTTTCCGCCCGAGCGCCGGGACATTACCGTGGATTTCGCCGAGAACCAGATCGAGCTCGCGTCCCCGCCCAAGGCGAGCATCGCGGAGGCTCGCTCCGAGCTCAGGCGCCTCCATCGCGAGGCATACAAAGGCATCGGGGAGGAGCTGCTCTGGCCCTTGAGCGTGCCTGGGAAGTGGGACGAGCCCGAGCGCCTGCGCCCAGCGGCCTTCGGCGGCTCTCCGGAGCGAGAAGAATCCCGCGAGTACAGGCGATGGCTGCTCGCTCGCTACGGGCGCGCCCGGCAGGCGATCTCGGGGCTCCATTACAACTTCTCCTTTACGGCCGAGTTCTGGGAACGCCTCGGGAAGTCGGAGCGTTCGCGCGAGAACCGACGCGAGGATACGCGCGCGTTCACGAATCGACGCTATATCGAGCTCGCGCGGAATTTCGTCCGTTTCCGATATCTTCCGGTCTTCCTGTTTTCGGCGAGCCCTGTCATCGCCCAGCGCTTCGCGGCCGAGCTCCTAAACGGGGCGGATCCCGCTTCTCGCGCCAT
>CAWHFT010000252.1:0-30998 GCA_963828175.1 uncultured Spirochaetota bacterium | reverse complement strand
ACCAGATCCACAAGCAGATAGCCGCGATGGGCACGAACCTGCTCATGGTGATGCCGCCCCGCGGCCCGCGCACCGCCAACAGGCTCACGCTTGGCGGACGTGCAGAAGCTGCGCGCCCAGTCGAGCTACATCAGCGCGATCACGGGCGAAGTCCGCATCGGCGGCACGAACGTGGTAGGCGGCAACTCCTATTGGTCGACTACCGTCTACGGCGTCGAGCCCGACTATATCGTCATCAAGGATTGGCCCATGAAGTCCGGCGAGTTCTTCGGCGAGAAAGACATGACGAGCCGCGCCAAGTCGGCGGTGCTCGGGTCGACCGTCGCCGCCAAGCTTTTTCCCGGACCAGGACCCCGTGGGCAAGTACATCCGCATAGGGACGACGCCCTTCACGGTCATCGGCCTCCTCGCGAGCAAGGGCGCGAACGCGATGGGCTCCGACCAGGACGACGTCGTGATGGTGCCGCTCGATACGGCTCTCAACCGCCTGATGGTCGACGGCCGCATCAATTCGATCGAGATGAGCGCGGTGAGCGAGGAGCCTCATGACGGCCGCCCAATCGGAGGCCGAGAGCATCCTGCGCGAGTCGCACAAACTCGCCGCCGGGACCGACGACGACTTCGACGTGATGAACCAATCGCAGATCATCCAGACCGCATCGCAGACCGCCCAGACGCTGACCGCCCTGCTCGCGGCGATAGCCGGCGTCTCGCTGATCGTCGGCGGCATCGGAATCATGAACATCATGCTCGTCTCGGTCACGGAGCGGACGAGGGAAATCGGCATCCGCATGTCGGTCGGCGCCCGCAGGAGGGACATCTTGCTGCAGTTCCTCTCCGAGTCGGTCATCCTCAGCCTCCTCGGAGGCATCATCGGCATTCTGCTCGCCCTCGCGGTGGCCTACGGCCTGAAGACGTTCGTCAACACGCCGACCCTCGTGAGCCCGAGCGTCATCGCCGCGTCCGTGGGCTTCGCCGCCGCCGTGGGCATCTTCTTCGGATTCTATCCCGCGAGAAAGGCGGCCAATCTCTATCCGATCGACGCACTCCGCTACGAATGAGAGGAGAATAAAATGAAACTGCCGACCCGTATCGCAATATGCTTGATTTTCGCCGCCGTGGCGTGGACGCCCTTCGCCTCGGCGGAATCCGTCGGCGCGAGTACAAACGCGCCAGCCGCGAGTACAACCGCGCCGGCCACGGGACAGCTGACGCTCGCGAAAGCCCGGGAGCTCACGCTGTCGCGATCGGCGACGCTGCAGAAGGCCGCCCTCGCGGTAAGGGCCGCCTCGCTGGCCGCTACCTCCCAGGGCTACGCCGCCCTGCCGAGCCTGATCGCCTCGGCGGGCGGTGCCTACGATCTCTATCCCGTCCCGGTCGTCTCCCTCGGCTCGAACCCGAATATCGCCACGGCTACGGCCCAAGTCTCGGTCGGCGAGACGATCTACGACGGCGGGAGGGTTCCCGCCTTGGTGAAAAAATTCGGCGTCGCGACGATAGCCGCGCAGGAAAGCCTGCGCGCGACGCGGGTCTCCTTCATAGGCCAGGCCGACTCGGCCTTCTTCGCGGTCCTCGAGGCCGAGGCTTCGGTCGCCGCCGCCGCGAGCGACCTCGACGCGGCCAACCTCCGCCAGACTATCGCTCAGGCCAAGATCGACGCCGGTTCCCTCTCCAAGTCGGCCTACCTCCAAACCGAGGCCGATACCGCCGGCTACGAGACCGTCCTGCTCCTCGCCAAGAAAACCCTTTCCTCCGCGCGGGCCAAGATGGCCTCCTTGACGGGCCTGCCGGCTTCGACCGCCCTCCAACAGGTAGATTTCTCGAGCTACGACGTCCTCCTCTCCAAGCTGGGATCGATGGATGAAACCGCGATCGACGAGCTTGCCGCCTCGGTGGTCGCGATCGCGAAGGCCGATAGCCCGACCATATCCGGCTACGCCCTCACGAGCCAGCAGGCGCGGCTAGCCTTGGACATCGCCAAGAAAGGCTACCTGCCGACCGTTCAGGCCGGCCTCTCCCAGAACTTCGCCTACGGCAATGTCTCTGGCATCGACTCGGGCGCCAGCGTATCGCTGACGGCCACGATGAGTCTCGATTTCTGGAATACCGCCAACGACGTGGATTCCGCTGCGGTCGCCGCGTCGCAAGCGGACCTGGACATGAGCCAGGGCGGGACCGACCTCGAGCTGTCCGTCACCCAGGCCCTCTACGAGTGGATATCCTCCGCGGCGTCCATAAGCTCTTCCGCCAAGGCCGTCGATTACGCGCGGAGCAATTACGAGAACGTCCTCGAGCAGTTCAAGCTCTCGAGCGCGACGACTTCGGACCTTTCGACCGCGGAGGCCTTGGTGAGCTCCGACGAGACGGCCCTCATCACGGCACGGTACGGTTTCTTGTCGAATCTCTCGACCCTCGCCGGACTGGCGGGGCTCGAGGACGGGGCGAAGATCGTCGGGCTCGTGCGATGAAGGGGAGACCGCAGCGTTTGGCCTCGATCGGGCTCTCGGCCCTCGCCTTCGCCGCCCTGACGGCGCTCTCGATCCTGATCTTCCGGGAGTTCAGGAAGGGCGACATGCTCGAGACTCGCAACGACGTCGAGCGGACGATGAACGTGCTGCTCGCCGGACTGCGCGACCACGCCGATTTCGGATCGGCCATCGAGGACTCGGATCAGCTGGACAAAAAAGTCATAGGAGTCGCCGCCTACGCCGAGAGCGGAGAGAGACTGTACACTTGGGGCTCGACGCCCGAGAGACTCGTCCCTGCTTCCGGCATGCGCACCTATGAAGACCGAGCCGAGAAGGATTCGATAGCCATGACCTTCCGCCCTTTCCGCGCGGGCTCGCCCCGCGACGGTCCGCCCAACGCGCCGGGCAGGCGGGGGCCTGCGCCTCCTACGCCGCTGCTGATGCGTCCCCCGACCGGGTTCCTCTTTACGACGCTTCGGCAGGCCGACCTCGTGTACATCGAGGTCCGCGAGCCCGAATATTGGAGGGACCGCCGGATCCAGTCCATCCTCTTCCCCCTGATCGAGGCAGCCCTTGCGGCCCTGATCCTGTTCATCCGCGGGCTTCAGGCGCGCAACGCCGAGTACCGCCGCAGGATCGAGGAGCAAAAGAGCCTCGTCGTGCTCGGGACGGCGGCGAGCACTTTGGCGCACGAGATCAAGAACCCGCTCCTCTCGATCAGGCTCCAGACGCGGATACTCGAGAAGACCTCTCCCCTGGGGGCCGGGCGCGAGCTGGGCATCATCAACGAGGAAGTCGATAGACTCTCGGCTCTGAGCCACCGAGTCGGCGACTATCTCCGCGATCCCGCCGGCAAGCCTCAGACCATGGATCCCGCCGAGATAGCCCTCGAGGTCGGCATGCGGCTGTGCGGGCGCAACATCCTGCGTGTCGACGAGACGCCGCCCCAGGTCGACATGGACCCCGAGCGGCTCCGATCGGTCCTCGAAAACCTGCTCAGGAACGCGATCGAGGCCGGCGGGCCCGAGGAGGGCCTGTCGATCGAGGTCGGCGCCGATGGGAGGTCGGCCCGCATCGACATCCTCGATCGCGGCGAGGGGCTCTCGGCCGAGGCCGCATCCAAGCTCTTCGACCCATTCTTCACCACGAAGAGCAGGGGAACCGGCATCGGCCTCTCGGTCTGCAGGCGATTCGTCGAGGCGGCGGGCGGGACGATTCGCCTCGAGCATCGCGCGGGCGGCGGCTGCCGGGCCCGGCTCATCCTTCCGGCCGCGAAGGCCTCGTCATGAGAGTGCTCATCGTCGACGACGAGCGGAACATCCGCGAATCCTTGCAGCGCCTCCTCGAGCTCGAGGGCATCGACACGGTCACGGCCTCCGACGGAAGCGAGGCGGCTAACATTCTCCGCTCCGAGGCCTTCGACGCCATCGTCGCCGACCTCAAGATGCCGGTGATGGGAGGGCAGGAGCTCCTCGAGCGGATCCGCGACGAAGGCTACCGAAGCCCCGTCATCATGATCTCGGCCCTCGGGGAGATCAACGACGCGGTCAAGGCTCTGAAGACCGGCGCTGTCGATTACCTCATCAAGCCCTTCGACCCCGAGGAGCTGATCCACAAGATCAAGAACGCGGTCTCGAACCGAAGGCGCGAGGACCAGATCGAGGCAGGCGCGAGGACTCAGGCCTCGGTCTCGCGCTTCATCGGCGAAGGCGAGGCCTCGCTCAGGCTGAAGAGGCAGATCGAGAAGATAGCGGGGACCGACACGACCGTGCTCATCAGCGGCGAGAGCGGCTCGGGCAAGGAGGTCGTCGCGAGGGAGATCCACGCCCTCTCGCCCCGGGCGGAAGAGCCCTTCGTCGCGGTGAACATCGGCGGAGTCCACGAGAACCTGATGGAGAGCGAACTCTTCGGCCACGAGAAAGGCTCCTTCACCGGGGCGGACGCGCGCAAGATCGGGCTCTTCGAGCTGGCGGGGGCGGGCTCGCTCTTCCTGGACGAGATCGGCGAGATGCCCCTGACGCTCCAGATTAAGCTGCTGAGGGTGCTTCAGGAGCGGAAGATCACGCAGGCTGGGCGGCACCCGCGACGTGCCCGTCGAGGCGCGGATACTGTCGGCGACGAACAGGGACATCGAGGCAATGGTCCGAGAGGGGCGGTTCCGCGAGGATCTCTACTATCGGGTCAACGTCGTGCGAATAGAGGTTCCGCCGCTTCGCGAGCGGCCCGAGGACATAGATCTCATCGCGGGCTTCCTCCTCGAGAAGCTGCGCGTTAGGATGGGCAAGTCCTCCGCCCGTCTGGGACCGGACGCCGATTGAGGCTCTCTCGGGCTACTCCTTCCCGGGCAACGTCCGCGAGATGGAGAACATCCTGGAGCGCGCGCTGATCTACGCCGAAGGCGACGCGATACTGGCCGCCGACCTCGACTTCGCCGGCCGGTCGCGAATCGCACGAACGGATTTTGCGGGAGCCGAGCCCTCGCGAGCTTCTCTCGCGACCGGCCCGGAATCGAGCGGAGTGGACACATCCCTCGACTCGGTGGAGAAGGTCGCCATCGAGCGCGCCCTCGCCAAGCAGGGCGGCAACCGCACGAAAGCCGCCCAGGAGCTGGGAATAAGCCGACGGACCATTCTCAATAAGATAAAAAAATACGGACTGGACTAGGACGAATAGGCGCATAGACTCTAGTAGAAGGAGCCAAACGATGAACGGGAAGATACAATGCCTGTTAGCCGTCCTCTTGCTCGCGGGAGCCTCGCTCTTCGCCGCCGACAACGCGGACCCGAGGGTCGCCAAGCAGCTCGACAAGATCGGAATCGACTACTCGACGATGGAATCAAACAACTATTCGATCGATAAAGACCTCGACGGCGGACGCAAGCAGACGGTCTACATCATGTCCAAGACCGAAACCTGCGGCGGCCTCGAAATCCGCGAGATATGGTCGAACGCAGGCAGTTTCCCCGCCGAGCCGACGAGCGATCAGATGATGTCGCTCTTCGACGACAACAACACCCAGAAGATCGGCGCCTGGGTGCTGGAATCCTCGGACGACGGCAGCTACCTGGCCTACTTCTCGATCAAAGTCCCCACCTACATCCGCGACAAGGACATGGCCGACTTGATCGATTTCGCCGCCAAGGTCGCCGACGACATGGAATTGAAGCTCTTCAACACGGACGACAACTAATATAGCAAGGCTACACGCTGATTGACATTTGAGGACAGGTCGCTATATCCTCCGCATTTGTCCAGTCCAGGGCAAAGATATCCAAAGGATAGCGTAGATGCAATTGTCCGTCAGGGATGCGGCCGGCATTCTCAATGTCTCGGAAAAGACGATTTATCGCTGGATAAAGCAGTCGGTCATTCCGGCTTATCGGATCAACGAGCAGTATCGCTTCAACAAGACCGAGCTCCTCGAGTGGGCCACTTCGAGGAGGATCCAGGTTTCTCCGACGATCTTCTCGGAGGGCGAGTCGAGCGCCACTCCCCTGCCCAGCCTTACGGAAGCGTTACGGGCGGGAGGAGTGGCCTACCGCGTCGAGGGCAAGGACCAGGCGTCCGTGCTGCGCTCGATCGTCGACTCGCTCAACCTTCCCGAAGAAGTGGACCGGGAGTTCCTCTACAAAGTGCTGCTGGCCCGCGAGACGCTCGGCTCGACGGGCATCGGCGACGGCATCGCCATCCCGCACGTGCGCAACCCAGTTGTCCTTCACGTCTCGAAGCCGACGGTCACCCTTTCCTTCCTCGAGCGTCCCATCGATTTTCAGGCTATAGACTCCAAGCCCGTGAACATCCTGTTCACCCTCATCAGCCCCTCGGTCAGGGCGCACCTCCACCTTCTGTCGAGGCTCGGCTTCGTCTTGAGGGAGCCCGCCTTCAAGGACGCACTGAAGCGCGAAGCTTCGAGGGACGAGCTCATGGAAAGCCTGTCGCGGGCCGAAAAAGCCATCTCGCCGGCGGTGTAGCCTGTGGCCCTCATGCTCGTCCTGATAGCGATATTCCTATCGGCGGCCTCAGGCCTCCCCGGCATCGCGTTGCCGCGCTCATGTCCGTGGGGCCAGCGGCTGGCGGCCTTTCTCATGTGCGCGGCCGCCGCTTCCGGCCTCGCAGCCGCCGCCCTGGGACTGCGTTCGGGCTCCACGCCCGAGCTCGTCCTGCCGTGGCCGATGGCCAGTTACCCCGGGATCGGGCTCGACTGCTTGAGCGCTTTCTTCCTGGTTCCCATCTTCCTCATCGGCGGCTTGGGCTCGGTCTACGGCCTGGGGTATTGGCCGCAGGCGCGGCATCCCGACAGCGCGCGCAGGCTCCAGCTCTTCTGGGGCTTGCTGGTCGCGGGCATGGGCCTCCTGGTCGTCGGCAAGCAGGCATTGGCGTTCATACTCGGCTGGGAGCTGATGGCCATCTCCGCCTACTTCCTGATCATCTCGGAGGATAGCAAGGCCGAGAGCCGCCGCGCGGGTCTCATTTACCTCATCGCGACGCACGTCGGCACGCTCTGCCTTTTCGCCCTGTTCGCGCTCTGGCGGGTGATGACGGGTTCCTACGCCTTGGAGAGCGTCGCGGCGGCCGGCATGGGGACCTCGGGCATGGGAGCAGCGACCGCCGCCTTCTTCCTGGCCCTGGTCGCCTTCGGCTTCAAGGCCGGCATCATGCCCCTGCATTTCTGGCTTCCCGGTGCTCACGCCAACGCGCCCAGCCACGTGTCGGCGATGCTCTCCGGAGTCGTTCTCAAGATGGGAATCTACGGCCTCCTGCGGTTCATCTTCCTCCTTCCCGAAACGCCCGCCTCTTGGGGAGCTCTCGTGCTTGCGCTCGGGGCGATCTCCGGCCTCCTTGGCGTCGTCTTCGCGATCGCCCAGCACGACCTGAAGCGCCTGCTCGCCTACCACAGCATCGAGAACATCGGCATCATCCTGATGGGCCTCGGCCTCGCGATGCTCGGGCGTTCAGCAGGACGAGTCGATTGGCTCGTTCTCGGCCTCGCGGGTTGCCTGCTCCACACCTGGAACCACGGCCTCTTCAAATCCCTGCTCTTCTTCGGCTCGGGCTCGGTCCTTCGAGGGGCGCGGACGCGTCGGATCGATCTCCTGGGCGGCCTTGCGAAGAGCATGCCCTGGACCGCCGCGCTCTTCCTGACCGGCGCCGTCGCGATCTGCGGCCTGCCTCCGCTCAACGGGTTCGTCAGCGAGCTCCTGGTCTACCTCGGCCTGTTCGGAACGGCCGGCATCGCGGGAGGCCGAGTGTCGGCGGCCGCGATCGTCGTGCCCATCCTCGCCATGATCGGCGCACTGGCCCTGGCCTGCTTCGTGAAAGTCTTCGGCGTGGCGTTCCTCGGCGCTCCCCGTCACCCCGATTTCCAGTCGCACGGCGAGTCGCCGGCGAGCATGATAGGGCCGATGGCCGCGCTAGCCCTCGCCTGCGCCTTCATCGGAATAGCGCCCGCATTCGTCGCGCCCGCCTTGGACGCCGCGATCCGGGCGCTCTCCTCGTCCGGCGGGATCGACCCGGCGACGCTTCCTGGCGTAGCCTCCGCGGCCCCTCTCGGGTTGGTCGGCGCCATATCGGCGGCAGCCGCCGCCGCGATAGCGCTGTCCGCCATCGTCGTCGCGGTCGGCGCGAGGAAGGCGCGGCGCGCGCCGACCTGGGATTGCGGCTACGCAATCCCAGGACCGCGCATGCAGTACACTGCCTCCTCCTTCGCGAGGGCGATAGAGGGGATGTTCGCCTGGGCGCTACGGCCGCGCGCGAGAGAGCCGCGCGTCCAAGGGCCCTTCCCCGAGAGCTCGAGCATGGAGAGCGAGACCGACGACGCGGTGCTGGACCGCCTCATCGTCCCCGCCGCGCGCGCAGCGGAGCGCCTCTTCGGCTGGTTTCACCGATTTCAGCAAGGCCTCACTCAAAACTACATACTTTACGTGCTGATCATCCTGGTGGCGCTTCTGTGCACGCTGATTCCCTTCGGGGATGTACTGGCGCGGCTTTTCGCGCAGTGATGGATCGAAGGGAACGACGATGCTGACCATCGATACGGTTGTCCACGCGGTTCTCCTCCTCTTCCTGCCTCCCCTGCTCCTGGGAGTCATCAACAAGACCAAGGCAGTCTTCGCGGGCAGGGTCGGAGCGCCCATCCTGCAGCCCTACCACGACCTGGTGAAGCTCGCGCGCAAAGGGATCGTGCAGAGCGTCACGACAACCTGGATATTCCGGGCGGGCCCGATAGTCACCTTGTCGGCGGTGGCTCTCGCCGGCCTCATCGTCCCGCTGGGAGCCTTCGCCTCGCCGATAGCCTTCGCCGGCGACCTCGTGCTGTTCGCCTACCTCTTCGGCCTCGCCCGGTTCTTCACGACCACGGCGGCCCTCGACACGGGCTCCGCCTTCGAGGGCATGGGCGCCTCGCGCGAGGTCACGTTCGCCTGCCTCTCCGAGCCGGCACTGTTCTTCGGGTTCCTCGCGCTCGCCAGGCTCTCAAGCTCGCTCTCGCTCGGACAGATGCTGCGGGTCTCGCCGGAGCGCTTCGCCTCGGGCGCCGCTCCGCTCATCCTGGTGGCCCTCGGCCTCTTCGTCATCCTCCTCGCCGAAAACAGCCGCATTCCCGTCGACGATCCGAACACCCACCTCGAGCTGACCATGATCCACGAGGCCATGGTCCTCGACCACGGGGGCCCGCTCCTGGGCGTGATCCTGTACGCCTCGTCGATGAAGCTCTTCGTGCTCGGCTCGCTCCTGGTCGACGTGATCGTTCCCTTCCGCACGGGGGCGGCCTACCTGGACTGGCCGCTCTTCGTCGGAGAGATGCTCATCCTTGCGATCGTCGTCGGCATCGTCGAGTCCGTGATGGCGAGGCTGAAGCTGCGCCGCGTGCCGTACCTGCTGGTGAGCGCCCTGCTCCTGTGCGGGTCCGGCTTCATATTGCTGGTGAGGTGAGGCCGTGAAGACCGATCTGCTGAACGCCATCCTCGTAGTCGTGCTCGTCATGAACCTCTTCGCGCTGGGGACTAGCCGGATCCTCGCGGTCATCCGCATCGTCGCGGTCCAGGGCGCCCTCCTCGGAGTCCTGCCGCTTCTCATGCACGAGAGCCTCACGCTGCCGGCAGCCGTCGCGGCGGTCGCCGCCGTCGGGCTCAAGGGAATCGCCATACCTTACATAATGATCAGGGCGCTGCGGGACGCCCAGATCAAGCGCGAGGTCGAGCCCCTGATCGGGCTCCTGCCTTCGATCATCCTCGGCGCGCTCGCCACCGCCTTCGCCCTCCTCTTCTCGGGCCGCTTGACGCTTTCGGATTCCGCGACGAGCACGCTGATCGTGCCCGCCTCTCTGTCGACCGCCCTCGTCGGCTTCATCCTGCTGACGACGAGGTACAAGGCCCTCAACCAGGTCGTCGGCTATCTCGTCCTCGAGAACGGCATCTTCATCTTCGGCATGCTGCTAATCGAGGCCATCCCGCTGGTCGTCGAGATGGGCATGCTTCTCGATCTCTTCGTGGGCGTCTTCGTAATCTCGATCATCGCCAACCATATCAACCAGGCCTTCTCCTCAATGGACACGCGCCGGCTCGTCTCGCTAAAGGAGTGACTAAAGGTGGCCTATGCCTTCATTTTCTTCCCGATGATCATGGCAGGCCTGGCCCTCGCCGTTCCGTCCAACAGGCTGAGGCCTCTCCTCTTGCCGCTGGCTGCCACCGCGCACGCTGCGGGCACGGTCTTCGTCCTCGCGAGGGGAGACCTCCAATACACGTCGCCCTGGCTCATCCTCGACCCGCTGGGCAAGATAATCCTCCTCGTGGTCTCGGGCCTCTTCCTCTTTTGCGCCTTCTACGCGGCGGGCTACCTCAAATACCGGCAGGAACGCTCCAACCGGATATTCTGCGCTTGTCTCCTTGCTTTTCTCGGCCTTACGGGGCTCGTCGCCTGGTCTCATCACTTGGGCCTGCTCTGGGTCTCGATCGAGGCCACGACCCTGGTCACCGCGCCGCTCATCTATTTCAACCGCTCCAAGCGCAGCATCGAGGCGACCTGGAAATACCTCCTCGTCGGCTCGGTCGGCATCGCCCTCGCACTGATGGGCACTTTCTTCCTCGCCTACAGCTCCATGGGGGAAGGGCGCCAGACGAGCCTCATGCTCGAGGACCTCGTGCGCTGCGCGCCGAGCCTGTCCAAGCCCTGGCTGCGCGCGGCCTTCATCCTCCTGCTCGTCGGCTACGGCACCAAGATGGGCCTGGCGCCCATGCACACCTGGAAGCCCGACGCGTACGGCGAGTCTCCCGGCGTGGTCGGGGCGATCTTCGCCGGAGGGGTCACGAGCTGCGCCTTCCTCGCCTTCCTCCGCGTCTATCAGATCTGCCAGGCCGCGGGCGAAGGAGCCTACGCTTCCAGGCTCCTGCTCGTTCATGGGGCTCTTCTCGATGGCGGTGGCCGGGCTCTTCATGGTCGGCCAGCGCGACTTCAAGCGGATGCTCGCCTATTCCAGCGTCGAGCACATGGGCATCCTCATGCTCGGCCTCGGGATCGGCGGCGCCCGCCCTCTACGGCACGATCCTCCACGTGGTGACCAACGCCGCGACGAAGGGCGTGCTCTTCCTCTCAGCCGGCAACATCCACCGCGCCTTCGGCAGCAAGAGCACCGACCAGGTGCGCGGCGCTCTCCGCCGCATCCCGCTTTCCGGCTCCCTCTTCCTCGCGGGTTTCCTCGCCATCACGGGCTCGCCGCCCTTCGGCCCCTTCGTCAGCGAGTTCGCGATACTCAACGGCGCCTTCGACGCCGGCCGATACCTCGTCGCCGGGCTCTTCCTGCTCTTCCTGCTCGTCGTGTTCATAGGCATGGGCAGGACTGTGCTCAAGGTGACTCTGGGCCGATCGTCGGCCCCTCCTGAGGATATCGCCTATCGCGACGGCTTCCTCACCGCCGCGCCTATCGTGGCGCTGATGGGGCTCGTCCTCCTCCTCGGCCTCGCCGTTCCCGCGCCTCTCGCCGGCTTGATATCGGACGCGGTGCGCTTCCTGGGAGGCGCCGCATGATCGGGACCGCCTCCAGCGCGATGTCGGCGGGCGGGAGCCTGAGCCTCGAGTCGATTCCCCTTCTATCGCTCGAAGAATTTTCCGCCGCCGTCTCGGACAACGTCGCCGCGGGCATGCGCATCGCGTCGATGTTCGGCGCCAGGACCGCGGGCTTCGAGGGCATCCAGCTCTTCGCCATCCTCGCCGACGACGAACGCAGCGCCCTCTCGGTCGTCGCGAGCCGCCGTCCCGGGCGGCAGTTTCCCTCGATGACGCCCGCAGTGTCCCCAGGCGCAGGCTTTCGAGCGCGAGATCGCCGAGCAGTTCGGCCTCGAGCCCCTCGGACATCCCTGGCTGAAGCCTCCTTCCGCGCATGGGCCGCGGCCAGGGCCCGGAGGCCGCCTAGCCGGCGTCGGGACTTCTACCGGGTCGAGGGCGACCAAGTGCACGAAGTCGCGGTGGGACCCGTGCACGCCGGCATCATCGAGCCGGGTCATTTTCGGTTCCAATGCCACGGCGAGGAAGTATTCCATCTCGAGATCGCGCTGGGCTACCAGCATCGAGGCGTCGAGCAGGCCATGCTCGGCGGCCCCAATCGGCGATCGATCCATTACGCCGAGACCGCTGCCGGAGACACGAGCGTCGGCCATGCCGCCGCCTACGCCCAAGTCTGCGAGGCGCTCGCAGGCAGCCAGGAGCCCCCGCGATCCCAGGCCCTGAGAGGCATCGCGCTCGAGCTCGAACGCCTCGCCAACCACGTCGGCGACCTGGGCGCCCTCGCCGGCGACGTCGGCTTCCTGCCGACCGCGAGCTTTTGCGGCCGCATCCGCGGCGACTTGCTCAACATGACCGCCCTCGTCTGCGGAAGTCGCTTCGGCCGCGGCCTGGTCCGCCCCGGCGGCGTCGGCTTCGACCTGGAGAGCGAGCGCGCGGCCGAGCTTCTGCGGCGCCTGAGGACCGCAGAACGAGACGACGGCGGTCGCGGTCAAGCTGCTGTGGGACAACCAGTCGGTGATGGCGCAGGTTCGAGGACACTGGGCCCCTGCCGCGCAGCGGTCGCGCTGGAGCTCGGGCTGGTCGGTCCGGCCGCCCGCGCCTCGGGCCTTGCGCGCGACGTCACGATTCGACCAGCCCTCGGGCATCTTCCGCTTCGCCCAGGTTCCCGTCTCGACCTACGAGTCGGGCGACGTCTTCGCGCGGGCCTTCGTGCGCTGGCTCGAGATCCAACAGTCCATCGTCTTCGTCAGCGAACTGCTCGGCGTCCCTCCCCTCGGGGGAGCTCGCCTCGCCGCATCGGAGGCCTCGCGCCCGACAGCATCGCCGTCTCGCTCGTCGAGGGTGGCGCGGCGAGATCTGCCACGCGGCCATCACCGACGAGCAAGGGGCCATTGCGCGATACAAGATCGTCGATCCTTCATTCCACAACTGGCCGGCGCTCGCCTACGCGATGCGAGGGCAGGATATCTCGGATTTTCCGCTCTGCAACAAGAGCTTCAACCTTTCCTACTGCGGCCACGACTTATGAGGTACGACCCATGTTTAGAGAAATAGCGGCCCGCATGAAGCAGGGCCATCGCACGACGAAGTTCCCCAAGGGCGCCCCGCCCGAGCTGCCTGACCGCTTCAGGGGCCGCCCCATCTCGCTCGGCGACCTTGCCGACGGGCCCGACTCGCTCGACGAAGCCTGTCCGACCGGCGCCCTCACGGACACCTCGGAAGGCGGCGCGCGGAGCCTCGACCTCGGCAAGTGCCTCTTCTGTTCCGAGTGCGGGAGAGCCGGCCCGAAAGGCGCCGTTTCCTTCTCGCGCGACTATCGACTGGCCGTCAGGCGGCGAGAGGATCTGATCCTCACGGACGAGAGCCTAGAGCTCAAGCTCGCCGCGGCGCTCGACAAGAAGATGAAGGCGCTGCTCGGCCGCTCCCTCAAGCTGCGCCAGGTTAGCGCTGGAGGCTGCAACGCCTGCGAGGCGGACGTGAACGTGCTGAACACCATAGGCTGGGACGTGGGCCGGTTCGGCATCCAATTCGTCGCGTCGCCCCGACACGCCGACGGACTCCTCGTCACCGGGCCGGTGACGAGGAACATGGAGCTCGCCCTGAGAAAGACCTACGACGCCGTCCCGGATCCCAAGATCGTCATCGCCGTGGGCGCCTGCGCGATATCCGGCGGGCCGTATATCGGCCACCCGCAGGTTCTGGACGGAGCCGACTCCTCGCTGCGCGTCGACCTGTACGTCCCGGGCTGCCCGCCTCACCCGCTGACTATACTCGATGGGCTATTGCGTCTGCTGGGGAAGATCGCGTCCTAGGAGCGGTCCTTCCTGGCCGCCCGCTCTATCATTGCCCGCTTCTGGAGCCTGATGGCCTTGCGCAGAACGGCGATGCGCGCCCGGTCCTTCTCCTCCGCGGCGGCGAACCGCTTGAAAAAATCGCCCACGGTCACGCCGGGCCTCACGGGCTGAGAGAGGATCGAGGAGTCGTCCCCGACGACGGCCTGGAGGGCGCCGACGCGGGCCGCGATGCGCTCCATCGTTCCGAGGATGGCGCGGGATTCTTCGAGCAGCGGGGCCAGCTCCGCCAGGCGACGGTCCAGCTCCTCGTGGTTCAGCCTGACACGCGTTCCTTTCTCCTCCCGGAGCCATGCCCTGAGCGCCCTGCTCGCGGCGATCTTCTCGTGGTTCGCGGCCAGCCTTTCCGAAAGTCGGAGATAACGCAGGGCGATGAGCCTGGCAGCCCTCGGAGCATTTTTCTCGAAGGCGCCTTCCTCGCGCGTCAGCCATTTTTCCTTGAACTGCTGGTAGTCCGCCTGGGCAAGTGCCGTGCGCGCCAGTTGGGCGTCCTCGAGCTTCTCGACGGCTTGCCCGGGCACGGCCGAGACCGATTGGCCTTCGGAGCTGCAATCGACCTCGCCCTCGGAGCAGTCGACGAGGATCGCGCCGCTGGGCGACGTCAGCACTTCGAACTCGGTGCCGCGCACCGCGCAGACGGCGCTCTCCGTGCTGACGTTGAGCCCTGGCTGACCGCCGAGCTTCTTCACCTTGATGCCTATCTGCCCCGCGATGAGCTCGGCCAGGCTCTGCGGCTCGCCCTTGACGCTGTCGACGCTCAGGTAGAACGAGGTCTCGGGCGAAAGCCCTATCGTGCCGCTCATCCCGGTAGCCGCGGCGAGCTTGAGGGTGAGCGTGGCCGCCTTGCCGGTGGCGACGAGATCGCCATCGTAGATATCGTCGCCGATGCCCGGATTCGCGACGGGAGCGCCGTCCCGCGTGACCGTCACCGGCCCTCGAGGTAGTCGATCGAAGCGATCGCGTCCTCGGCCGCGGCGCGGGCAGGAGCCGCCCCGACCAGGCCGAGAGCGGCCACTAGTAAAACTGCCAGGCATGCTTTCATCGCGGCCCCTCCTCGATCATGAACGACCCCGGAGCAGAGTTCCGGGGTCGTTCGCCCTGCAAGGAATGGATTGCCAGGGGCCGCGACGCTATTCGAGGGCCTATTTGCCTAGAGCCAGGCTCGGATAATCCTTGCCCTCGACCCAGACCCCCTCGCGCATCTCCCCGGCGATGCTGGGGATCACGAGGATTTCGCCTGGCAGGATGATGTCGGCGTTTTCCGGGTGCTTCAGGGTCGCCTTGTTGGCGCGATAAATCAGCGGCCACTGGGCTCGATTCCCGTAAATGAAGGGATAGCCGGCGATCTTCGAAAGGGAATCGCGATCGTTGGGAATCAGCCTTACTGTGTAGCTCGCGGGGAGACTCGGGCTTTCAGCAGACGCCGCTTTCACAGGAGGAGCCCCGGGTACTTGGGCGAGCTCCGCGCTGGCCTGCCGGGCCAGCGCGGAGGCTCCGTCGTAGTCGCCGGAGTCGTAGGCAGACTGGGCCTGGGCGCGGAGCTCGACGGCCTTGGCGAGATGCGGGTCGCTCGAAGCCGTGGCCGTTTGTCCGAATCCGGCGGTAGCCAATAGCGCCATCGCCAAGAAGCCGAAAACGATTTTTATACGCATAATAGAAACCTCCCTAATAATGGCAATTGCGTAGCAATTGCATAGCAGGCCGATCAAAGCTATTCAAACCAGCCGCTAGCGGTTCTGGGCCGCTTGCACCGTGGCCAGGGCCGAATCGAGCGAGTCGAGCTCGCCCTTGGCCGTGTCCATTTTGGCCTTAGCATGCGTATAGGCGGTGGTGAAAGCGGCGGCAGCCTGGTCGTACTCGGCCGAGGAGGCTTCGTAGTTCTTGGCGCTTTCATCGGACTCCGCCTTCGCGTATAGGGCGAGGGCGGCGGCGTACTCGTCCTTGACGGCCACGTCCGATTTGATTCCGGCCGCCCGATCGCGCTCGGTCTCGGAGGCTTTCTTCCGATCGGCCGCGTAGTAACCGTAGGCCGTGTCCTTTACATTACCGTAACGCAGCAAGGCTTCGTCGACCGCAGTGCCGGAAGCGCCCGTGTCCGTCTTGAAAAGACTCTGCGATGAGGCATACTTGCCCTCGGCCAAAGTCCAGTTCGAGCTGTCCCATTTGGCGAGGTCCTTCGACACGAGGAAGGACCGCGCGCTCGAGGCGTCGCAGAGCTTGTAGAGCACCTCGTACTCGAGCGCGGACGCCTTGTACCCGGCAAGGGCAGTCTCGTAATCGCCCGAGGTGACCGCGGCGTCGGGCTTGGCGAAATCGGCGTCGGAGGCGGCCAGGAGGTCCGGGAAGAGATCGCTCGCCTTCTTTTGAGTCGCCGTGTCGCGCAACTTGGCGGCGTTCGCCTTGGCGGACGCGACGAGCATGGGCAAGCCTCTTTGGATCACGTCCTTGAAGCCGGCAACCGCGTCGCCGAAGGCCGTGCCCGCCGACGCGTTGTCCGTGCCGTAGGCCGCGAGCCCGGCGTTGTACGAAGCTTCGGCCTTGGCGTAATCGTCCGGGAGGACGTCCTTGATCCCGAGATCGAAGGCCTTCTTGCGCAGATCGGTGGCCTGGGACTTGAGATCGTCGGGGGCGGCGACGGCCGGAGCCGCCGGCGCGGCAGGGGCCGGGGCGGCCGGAGCAGGGGCGGCCGGTTTGGGTTCGGTCGACACGGGAGCCGGCTTCGGCGAGGTCGCGCAGGCGATCAGAAGAGAGAGAGCCATTCCGGTGACGAATACCCGAATGCACGTGCTTTTCATTTTCCTGATTCTCCTCGGGGAGTATTCCTCCCTCTCAAATAGCAAGCTCAATTAGGAATATAAATACGCCGCCGCGTGCTTGGCCAATACCAGTTATTCGAAGGCCGATACTTTCTAGGTATATGGAGGCGAATTATTAGTATTGGACTCACCGGCCTCCGATCAGTATCGTTAGGCAATCAACGCTCCTTGGGAGGGTGCATGCTCGATTTCCTGCAAAAAGGCGGTGTCGTCCTCTGGCTCCTCGTGGCGATCTCGGCCTTCGTCATCGGCCTCATCATCGAGCGACTGCTCTATTTCAAGCGCATAACCGTCGACGAGAAGAAGCTCTACGAGCGGATCCGGGCCACCGTCGAGAAGGGCCACATCGACGAGGCGCTCGCCATCTGCGACCAGAACATCTCGCCGTTCGCCGCGCTCATGCGCACGGGGATCGAGAATCGCGACTACCCCCGCACGATCCAGAAGGAGATGCTCGAGGACTCGGCCGCCCAGGAGGCCCCGCGCCTCGAGAAGAACATAGTCGCCATCGGCACGATCGCCAACATCGCGCCGCTCATCGGGCTCTTGGGCACGGTGACCGGCACTATGAAGTCCCTGGGCGTGCTCGGGCGCTTCGGCGCGGTCAGCGATCCCTCGATCCTGGCTGGCGGGCTCTCGGAGGCGCTCATCAACACGGTGTCCGGCATCATCGTCGCGGTCGTGGCCTTCATTTTCCACAACTATCTCGTGTCAAAGGCCAACAACTACATGCTCAAGCTCGAGGGGCAGGTGAACGCCCTCATCCTCATGATAAACAAAAAGCCATGAATACGAAGAAAAAGCTGCAGCCGGTCACGTCGATCAACCTCATCCCCCTCATCGACGTGCTGCTCCTCATCATCATCTTCTTCATGGTGACGACGACCTTCAAGCTCGCGCCGGGTATTTCGCTCCAGCTTCCCTCCTCGAGCACGGCGCAGAACGTCCAGAGCTCGGTGATCCGGGTCGTGGCCGTTTCCGACAACGAAATCTACGTCGACAGGACGCGCACCGACCTCGCCGGCCTGCCGGCCGTGATCGGCAAGAGGACGGGCTCGGGTGATCCGGCAGGGCTCAAGGCCACGGTCGAAGGCGACCGCGCCGCCACCTACCAGCTCATGGTCTCGGTCCTGGACGCGCTGCGGCGCGGCGGCATCGAGTCGGTGGGCCTTCGGACGAGAGTGCAAGGCAGCCCATGAACGCGAGCTGGATGAAGGTCCAGGACCGGAAGCGCAATCTGGTCGCGGCAGGATCGACGGCCTGCCTTTACGCCCTCGCTTTCGCCGCTGCCCTTCTTTTCGGCAGCCTCGCGCCCAAGAACCTCACCTCGATCTCGAGGACGGTCACGGTCGACTTGGGCGGGAATTTCGCCGCACCAGGCGATATGGCCCAAGGACTGCCGAACGCGAGCGAGCGCCCTGCGGGCGTCCCTCCGGGCGCCGCGCCATTGCCGGCGCCCGGAGCCGCCAAGGGAGCTCCATCGTCCGCGGCCTCGCAAGGGGCCGCGGCGGCACAAACCGCGCCGAATGCTCAATCAAGCCAGGCGGACGCCGCGCTGAAGGCGGCCGCTGCCACGGCGGTGCCTCCGCGGGCCCGCCCGCCACACGCACCTTCGGCTCGGCAACCTCGTCGCCGCCCGCGGGCTCTCCCGTGACGAGCGGCAGTTCGGGTTTCGCGCCCGGCGTCGCGGGCGGCATGGGGAGCGTCACCTTCCGAGGCTCGGAGATGGGCAGCGCCCTTGCGACGACTTTCGGGGCCTCCCTGGGCCAGGTCGGCCGCAATATCTACGTTCCCATCTACCTTTATCTTCCGCTGCCGGCCAAGGTCGGCGACTCGATCTACCGGAACATCCAGGCCAAAGAGACGTTCCGAACGTATTACCAGCAGTCTGGATCGGACTGGGCGCTAAAGCAGCAGGCACCTTTGTCACAGCGAGGAGATTTCTGGACAATGCTCGAGGCCGCAGGCTATGATGCAGCGACCGCCGATTTCAGGACCCAGAAAAAGCTGTCGCCGGTCGTCATAGATTTCGCCGTGGGTCCGCTCACCCGGGGGAAAGCCGAGCTCGTCGACGTCCGCCTCGTCTCCTCCTCCGGCTCGAGTGAAATCGACCAAGCGGTCTTGTATGGCTTCAGCCAGGCTTCGTTCTTCAACAACACGGCCAACGCGGTTTCGGGAAAGTTCGTCTATAGCTTTTAACGGCGCAGTGATCGGAGTGACATCGTGAGCTTCTTCAATTCCTCCCTCCGAAAGATTCCAGAAGATACTCGAGGGGTTCTCTACTCTTTCGTCTATGCTGGGGCTGCCGCAGGCTCGGCGGTCGCCTTTCTCTGGCTCACCAATCTGCTGTTCCACGACACGATCGAGAGGCTCGCCACGCTCTCTCCGCTCGCCTTCGTGCTCGGGAGCCTCGGTGTGATAAGCGTCACTTCACTGGCCGCGGGGTTGCTGATGAGCAAGGTCAGCCCCGATTCCGAGGGGAGCGGCGTGCCCAAGCTCAAGGCGGCCTATTGGAAGGATCTCGGCTTCATCTCCTTGCGATCGGTGGTCGTCAAGTTCGTGGCGGGCATCCTGACCTTGGGCGGAGGCACGAGCCTCGGGCGGGAAGGGCCCTCGGTCTACGTCGGCGGCGGGCTCGCGTCGAACGTCGCGGCCGCCTTGGGAGTGCCTAAGCAGGGCCGCCGGCCAGCCTCAGCCGCCGGCGCTGCCGCTTCCCTCGCCGCCGCCTTCAACACGCCGCTCGCCGCCATCACCTTCGTGCTCGAAGAGCTGCTGAACAACGAGTTCGGCAGCCGCGTGCTCGGCGGCGTGGTCCTCGCGGCGGTCACGGGCGCTCTCATCGTCCACGCGGTCCTCGGCCCGCAGCCGGCCTTCGCTCTGCCTTCCGCAGAGACCGTCTCGTGGCTCATGTACGCGATCCTGCCGGTGGTCGCGGTCGCCGCGTCGCTGATCGGCGTCGCGTTCCAGCGATGCACGCTCGCCCTCAGGGCGCGAGTCCGCGACCGCGACCGCGACCGCGTTCCGGCATGGCTGCGCCCGCTCGTCGGCGCGCTGATCACCTGGGTTCTCGGCTGCGCCGTCTTCCTGGCCACCGGCCATACCGGAGTGTTCGGGCTCGGCTACAACGATCTATCGCTCGCGCTCAACAACAAGCTCCTCTGGCAAGCCGCGGGCATCCTCGTCGCGGCCAAATTCGTCGCGACCGTCTTCTCCTACGGCTGGGGCGGCTGTGGAGGGATATTCTCGCCGATGCTTTTCATGGGCGGTCTAACCGGCTTCTTCCTGGCGGGCGTCGCGGGAATCTGGATCCCCCTGACGGACTCCGACAAGCTCGTTCTCGCGGCCGTGGGCATGAGCGCCTGCTTCAACGCCGTAGTGCGCGCCCCGCTCACTTCGCTCCTGATCGTGTTCGAGATGACCCACCAATTCTCGATGGTCCCCGCGCTCATGTTCTGCTCGATCGTGAGCCGAGCCATCGCGGGGCTCGGGGGCCATCACAATTTCTACGACGCCCTCCTCCTCCAGGACGGGCACGAGCTCATACGCATCAAGCCCCCTAGAGACCTGGAAAGCTGGCAGAAAGTCAGGGTCTCGGAGATCGCCCGGACTCGGGCCGTCGTTTTGCCCGACCTCCAGAGCTCGACTATCGCGGCCTACCTGGAATCCTATCCCTACCAGAAATTTCCCGTGTCGGTCGGCGGGGAAATCCGGGGGATCCTCGGGCGACGCGACCTTATGACGGCGCTCTCAGGCGCGGGCGCGCCCGTCCCGGCCTCGCCCGTATTCTGCGGACCCGACCTGACCATGCGCGAAGTGGGCGCCCTGCTCATGGAGACCCAGTCGGGGATGGTCTTGGTCCGGGACAGCCCTACTGGCAATTCCCTGACCGTCATGACGCTCCACGATCTCCTGCGGGCGCAGGCGGCGATCTCGGAATAGGAGAGTGTGATGCCCTGGCTTTTTATACGATTCTCGCATCCAGATCCGCGAGTCTTTCGGGAGTTTGCTCGAGGGTAAAATAGAACCTCCATGAAAGATGAACCAAAACATCATAAAATGCGGAATGACAGTAGTCGTATAGGTCTTTAGAGACTGTGGGCGAGGCCATGTTCGGGTTAATAAGCCCGAAATATAGTTTGTTTTCTCTAATCGTTGGTCGAAAGCAGGCCTTACCTTCATATTTATTTTTTGTATTTTGGAACTGATTCGTTCCGATTACTTCCCAACTGGGTATTTTATTGTTTTGGATCTCCATTGTAATTTGGTGAAGAGCCTCGATAGCATCAGTCATATTCTTACATGTAACGATTAGCGCCATCTTATTCTCCTCTGGGATGCCATCCGCAAAAGAAAACTATAGTGACCACGTCTCGGCATTGGCCAATACCAGTTGAACGAGTTCTCCATACTTACAAGGTATCTTTAGATCTTGCGCTCGATATGACTTTATCATACCCTTGCCGCATGGAGCTCAGGCACTTACGGTATTTTATCGCTGTCGCCAAAAACCTGAGCTTCATCAAGGCTGCGGAAATGCTCCATATCTCCCAGCCTCCCTTGAGCAGACAGATCCAGGAGTTCGAAGAGGAGATCGGAACGTCGCTCTTCGATCGTAAAAGCCATAAAACCACCCTCACCAAGGCGGGGGAGTATCTCTTGGTAGAGGCCGAGCGAAGCCTCGAGAGGCTGGAAGCCATTTGCCGCACGGCAAAGAACATAGGCGATACAGGCCCTACGAGCCTCAGGATCGGCTGCGTCAGCTTCCTTCTCTATTCGATATTGCCTCCATTCCTGGAACTGTTCCGCGAAACCTTTCCCGAGATAAAGCTCGAGATACTCATCATGTCCACTGAGGAACAGGAATCCGCGCTTCGCTCGAAGGTGATCGACCTTGGTTTCGCGAGATCCTGGATACACGAGGAGGGCATCGTTTTCGAACCGCTCATGGAAGAGAAGCTTGCGTTGATCTTTCCGGCGGAATTGAGCAAGGAAACCGATCCATTGAAATGCATGGCCGATCTTGTGAACCTGCCATTTATCTCGGTATCCCATTCCGTCGCTCCTGGACTCACCAACCGACTCATGGCTATCTGCAGCGGGTACGGATGCGCGCCCTCCGTGGGCTTCGAGAGCAGCGACTCTTACTCGATCATCAAGCTCGTAGCCTCGAACCTCGGTTGGTCGATCGTGCTCAACCTCGAAGTCCAGGAGGCCTCGATCGCCAGCGTAACATCCATCCCGCTCACGGAAACCATGATCCTCGGTATCTGCTACCAAAATGCGGACATTTTGGAGTACGAGGCGAAATTCATAAAACTCGCGGAGAGCTACTTCTTTGGATTCGTGAAAAACTCGGATCCCGCCCTGGCGAACAATACCTAGCGAGTATCTCCCTCGAAAAAAGTAGTATTAGACAAATGCCCTCTCCCGTTAGGATCATTATCCCTATGAAGCGAACAGCAATCGTCACATCCGTAATGGTCGAGCGCGGCTTGGAATCATCAAAAATCGAGGCCGACGACGTGGGCGCGGCAGATCCGCTGGTTCCCGACAGCGACTACGCAAATCGTTGGCAAAACAGAAGAACGGCCATCTTTCTCGTCAAATGAGGCCGAGCAAGGCCGCCGCGGCCATGATCCTTATCGGCCTCTCATTGGCGGCCGGGGCGACGAAAGCCGCGGGGACGCCCATCCAGGCCATGGATTCGAGGGGAAGGAGCCTGACGCTATCGTCGCCTGCCATGCGCATAGTCTGTCTGTCGCCGGGAGCCTGCGAGTCGCTATTCGCGATCGGCTCGGGCTCCACCATCGTCGCCGACACAGTCTCGTGCGACTACCCCGACCAGGCCGCGAGAGTGCCGAAATTGGCGGTCGTCGGCGACGCCGGCGGCTACGCCGCCCAGATCGCCGAGTTCCATCCCGATCTGGTCGTCACGTCGGGAGACGGACAACGCGACGTAGAAGATCGGCTCGCCGCGAGAGGCCTGACGGTATTCGCCTATTCGCCAGTCGATCTCGATGGGGTAGCCAGATCAATCATGGCGCTCGGTACTCTGACCGGCCGCCAGAATACCTCGATCAAGACGGCCGCGACGGTCTCCGAAGGCGTCCGCAGGATGCGCACGATCACGGCCGCGATCCCTACGGGGAGGCGGCCCCTGGTTTGCCTGGTCGGCCTCGGGACCACCCTCGCCACTTGGGGAGCAGGTTCGCTCCTCCAGGAATGCCTCGACGCGGCCGGTGGGAGGAACGCGTTCATCGACGCCCCCGGCGAAGGGTCTCCGATAGTCGCTAGGGACATCGTGTCCAGGCGGCCGGTCGCGATCGTGGCGATCTCGTCTCGGACAGGAGCAGACGGGCAGGACTCGACGCCCGTGGCGCTCTCGTCCCCGGAATGGTCCACGATACCCGCAGTCCATAGCGGTAAAGTTTTCATAATACAAGACTCAGTCCTCTCGCGGGGAGGGCCAAGAGTGGTCACGGGGCTCCTCATCCTGGCCAAGGACCTCCATCCCGAGTTGTTCCCATGAGAACGCTTCCGGCCTGCCTGTCGGCTTTCGTCTTCCTCTTGGCCTGGAGCTGCGCGAGCGCGCCCACGGCCCATGTCCCAGCCCCAGACGACCACGCCGCGGCCGCCGAAGTTCCTGCGGCTGTCGCAGTTCCCGAAGTTGCCGCGCCTGCGCCTGCGCCTGCCCCCGCCAGCTCAATAACCGCCGAGCGATCCGGGTTCTCCCCGACGAGCGCGGTCGCCAAGGACAGTCTCGAACTCCTTCTCTCCTTCGGTTCGAAACCGAGCCTGAGAAACTGGCGCGTCGATATCCGGAGCGCCGGCGGCGGGACCGAGGCCGTGCGCTCCTTCTCGGGCAGTGCCCCCGATATTCCCGACAGCCTTCGCTGGGATGGAAAGGACGTCGCTGGCAGTCTTGCGCCCCAGGGCGGCTACTTCGCGACGCTGGCGGTCGATTATGGGAACGCGTACCGGCCCTCCACCGCCAGGAGCGAAATATTCTCCCTCGTGAGCGCGCCGCCTTCGGGCTCGATATCCATAGACCCGGCTTCGGCCACGCTCTCGCGGATAGGGCCCGGGCATCCAGCGATCATCTCCATCGACCTGAGGTCGCCCAGCGCCCGTGTCGCGAACTGGATCTTCGAGGCTTATGACCCATCGCGGGGGACCGTCCTCGTCCTGAGCGGCGATAGGCTCCACGATCGGGTCGCGTGGGATGGGAGAGGCGCCGACGGACAGCCCGTCTTTCCCGGATCGGGATTCATCGTCGTTGCGAGAGTCCTGGACGAGTACGGAAACATCGGCACGCTCGACCTCGACGCGCGTGCATGGGAAAAATTTTTCGCAGAATGAACGCTGCAATACCCTCTGAGTATTTTGCTGCCTCGTTAATAGTATTAGACGGACGCGGAGACGGATTCCTATATTTTTCTCCAGTAGTAGCTCATAGGAGGTAAAGAATGCGTAGTGAAAAGATCCTGACCGGTTTCGTACTACTCGCGGCGCTCATCGTCGCGGGCTGCGCCACGAAGCCGAAGACGCCTGCGGCCCCGGATCCCGAAAGCAGCTCGGTGCAAGCCGAGGCGACGGGACTCGCTCCGACCGGCGACGATCGATTCAAGACAATCGAATTCGCCTTGCTGTTCGGCAGCCGCGACGCCGTGGCGTCGTGGAGCTTCGCCATAGTCGACCAGAAGAAGAATCCCATCAAGACGATGAAGGGCGACGCCGCAGGCATGCCCGAGACGCTTACGTGGGACGGCAAGTCCGACTCGGGCGCGGTCGCGCCGGAAGGCAGCTACGCCGCCGTGCTGAGCATCGATTACGGCGCCAAGTTCAAGACTGGATCGGCCGTCTCCAAGACCTTCGTCCTGGACATCGCTCCTCCGAGCGGATCCTTCACGCCGAACCCGGCCCAATTCGCCTATTCGCCCGGTGGAAAACCAGCGCCCATCTCGGTCTCCCTCGCCTTCAAGCCGGGGATCGCCAAGATCGCGAGCTGGACCCTGGAGATCTTCGACGCGTCCGGCAATCAGGCCAAGAGCTTCGACGGCGCGCCGACCACCGCCAAAGTCCAGTGGGACGGCAAGATGGAATCCGGGAGCTTCGTGGAGACGGCAAAGAGCTATCCCGCGGTGTTGACCATCTCCGACGAGTACGGCAACAAGGGGACCTTCAAGGGCGCTTTCGCGGTCGCCGACGTTCCCGGCGCGCAGCCCAGCACTATCGCCGCCAGGCGCCAGGGATTCTCGCCGACGAGCGCGAGCGTCAAGAACACTCTCGATCTCCTGGTCAGCGTCGGCTCCAAGACTAGCGCCCAAAGCTGGCGCGTAGAAGTCGAGAGCGTCGCGAACGGCGCCGTCAAGACGGTCCGGACGTTCTCCGGCAAAGCGACGGATGTTCCCGACTTCGTCAGCTGGGACGGCAAGGACGATTCGGGCGCCCTCGCGGCGCAGGGCTCGTACTACGCGACGCTGACCGTCGACTATGGACAGGCCTTCAAGAGCGCGCTCGTAAAGAGCAGGAGCTTCTCGCTCGTGACCAGCGCCCCGACGGGGTCCGTCACCGTCGATCCACCTACCGCCGATTTGGCCGCCCTCGGCCCCAAGAGTCCCGTCAATTTCACGGTCCAGGCCAAGTCTCCCTTCGCCCAGATCGCTAGCTGGGTGCTCGCCGTTTACGATCCGTCCAATGTCTCCGTCGCCGTGTTCAACGGCAATTGGCCGAACAACAAAGTCGCCTGGGACGGCAAGACGGTCGAGGGCGGAGCCCTCATCCCCGGCTCGCAGTACACCGTCGTGGCCAAGGTCCAGGACGAGTACGGCAACGTCGGCGACCTCGAAGGGAAGCTGTCGGTCCAGGGCCTGAACCCGGCTACCGAGCCCTCCGCCGTCGAGGCGCATTCCGCCGGTTTCGCGCCGACGGGAGACGGCACGCTGGCCGCGATGGAGTTCGGGCTCTCCTTCGGCGACTCCAGCGCCGTCACGTCGTGGAAGCTGGATATGATCAAGGACAACGTCGTCGAAAAAAGCATAGCCGGTACCGGCGACAAGCTACCGTCCACGGTCGCCTGGGACGGCAAGATCGATAGCGGCGACTATGCGCCCGAGGGCTCGTATACGGCGACGCTGTCGGTGAACTACGGCGTCACATATGCGCCGGTCTCCGTCGACTCCAAGCCGTTCGTCCTCGACATCACGCCGCCGACCGGGGCGATCGCTCTCTCGACCGACCTCTTCTCCCCCGACGGCACCGGCCAGAGCGACACCGAGACTATCACCATGACCGGGACGTCCGCCATCGCGCGGGTGACCGGCTGGTCCCTGACCATCGCCGATCCCGGGAACAATCCGTTCATATCGTGGAAGGGCGCGTGGCCGGCCGCTGCGATCGTCTGGGACGGCAAAGGCACGAGCGGAGACCTCGTCGAGTCGGCCTCCGACTATCCGCTGACGCTCAAGCTACGCGACGAGTTCGGCAACGTGGGAATCGTCACGAAGACCATCGCGACGGACATCCTGGTCCTCAAGGTCGGCGACGGCTATCGCATCAGGGTCTCGAGCATCGTCTTCAAGCCCTACACCGCGGATTACAAAAACGTGCCCGCCGATCGGGCCGCCCGCAACCTGAACACCCTCGACCTGCTCGCCAAGAAGCTGACGAGGTTCCCGGACTACAAGATCAGGCTCGAAGGGCACGCCGTCATGATCAACTGGGACAACAAGGTTCGCGGCGAGGCCGAGCAGAGGGAGATTCTCATTCCCCTGTCCAAGGCGAGGGCCGAGGCCATCAAGGCGGCGCTCGCCGACCGCGGCGTCGCCGCCGACCGGCTGGTCACCGACGGTGTCGGCGCCAACGATCCGCTCGTCCCCGACAGCGACTATCAGAATCGCTGGAAGAATCGGCGGGTCGAGTTCTACCTCCTCAAGTAGCGCCCTTGGGTACTTGAAGGCCGAGCGCTAGGGCAATACTGTAAAGGCAGCGGGCCGCCCGCGAAAGGGCGGCCCGCTTTGGAGCCCATATGCAAAGGACGGCTGTCGCGGCCAAGCCCTACGATTTCCAACTCGAGAGCTTCATCCCTTCCGCGAAGTTCGAGCGGCTGAAAGCCTTCGCCTCGGGCAAGGAGACTCCCTGCCTGATCCTCGATCTCGAGTCGATCCAAGCAAAGTACGGGGAGCTGAAGGCGCTGTTCCCCTACGCCAAGGTGTACTACGCGGTCAACGCCAATCCCCACGACCGGGTCCTCGCGCTGCTCCGGGACCTCGGCTCCTCGTTCGACGCGGCCAGCCGATTCGAGCTCGACCAGCTCCTGAGGCTCGGCGTGGGCCCGGAGCGGATCACCTTCGGCAACACCACCAAGAAGAAAAAAGACATCGCCTACTTCTTCGAGCGAGGCGTGCGGCTATATGCTACTGATTCCCTCTCGGACCTCAACATGATCTCCGACGCGGCCCCGGGCTCGATGGTCTACTTCCGGCTTCTGACCGACGGCTTGGGCGCCGACAAGCCGCTCTCGAAGAAATCCGGCTGCCAGCCCGACCTCGTGCGCCAGCTGGTCAAGACGGCGGTCCGCTTCGGCCTCGTGCCCTACGGCATCTCCTTCCATCCCGGCTCTCAGCAGCGCGACGTGGGGCAGTGGTCCTCCGCCCTCACGACGACCGGCCAGCTCTTCCGGTCCATCCGAGAGGAGATCCACGTCGAGCTCAAGATGGTGAACATGGGCGGAGGCTTCCCCGCCAACTACCTCGAGGCCGCGGACCCGATCTCGCAATACGCCGAGAACATCAAGCGCTTCATGGACAACAGCTTCAAGGAAGGCTGGCCCGAGGAGGTCATCATCGAACCCGGACGCTTCATCGCGGCCGACTCGGGCGTGGCCGTGGCCGAGATCGTGAACATCGCCAAGAAATCCGTGCACGAGCGCTACACCTGGGTCTACCTCGACATCGGCAAGTTCTCGGGCCTCATCGAGACGCTCGACGAGTCCATCAAGTACCCGATCTACTTCGAGCGGTCGGGCAAGGCGATCGACACGATCATCGCGGGCCCCACCTGCGACTCGATGGACATCCTGTACGAGAAGCTCACCTACACCATGCCCGACAGCGCGCGGATCGGCGACCGCGTCTACATCTTCACCGCCGGCGCCTACACGCAGAGCTACTCCTCGATCTACTTCAACGGGTTTCCGCCCCTGGACGTCCATATTCTGGAATAGAGCGAGAGGGCCACCTTTATCAAAGGTTGCCCCCTCGCGCTCCCTCTTCCAAATGGCCGTTTCAATATCGACTAACGTATCCTCTCTTGTATTGCCGCGAATATCGCCTCGCCGGTCGCGGGGGACGGCAGTCTGACTTCGCCTCCCGGAGGGCCGAAGGCGGCGATAGCGTCGCGGATAGCCTCGCGCACCGATAGGGCAAGCATGAGCGGAGGCTCGCCCACCGCCTTGCTGCCGTGGATCGTGCCGGCTTGCGCCGCCCGAGGCAGCAGAGTCACGCGGAACTCGAGCGGCGCGTCGCTGATCGCGGGTATCTGGTAGGTACTAGCCCCATGAGTCAACAAGCGGCCCTCCGCGTCCCACTTGAGCTCCTCCCGCGTGAGCCAGCCTGAGCCCTGCACGAAGCCGCCCTCGATCTGCCCGCGATCGACGCCGAGATTCAGGGAGTCGCCGACGTCGTGGACGATATCCACGCGCAGAACGCGGTGCATCCCCGTGTAGCCGTCCACTTCCACTTCGCTGACCGCTGCGCCGCAGGCGAAGTAGTAGAAGGGCCGGCCTTTCGCTTTGGCCCAATCCCAATCGAGGTCCGGCGTCGCGTAGAAGCCGAGCGCCGACAGGCTGATGCGCCGCAGGTAGGCCTCCGCGCAGACCGCGGCGAAGGGCAGACCCACTGCCGCAAAAGCCGCGCCTTCCGCAGGAGCCGCGAATCGAGCCAAGCCATCGGCGAACACGACCTCGCCGACGTCTACATGCCGTCCGAGCTTCGCGGCCAGGAGCGCGGCCGCCACCGGCGCGAGCCGCTCCCTCAGGGCCGCGCAGGCGTTTTTCACCGCCTGGCCGTTCAGGTCGGCCCCCGACGACGCGGCGGTGGCTGAGGTGTTGGGCACTTTGTCCGTGCTTGTCGGCATGATGCGGAAGCTTCCGGCGGGCAGACCGAGCTCGCGCATCGCGACGCCGAGGACCTTGGTGTGCAGGCCCTGCCCCATCTCCGTGCCGCCGTGGTTCACCTGCACGCTGCCGTCCTGATAGATCACGACAAGGGCACCGCCCTGATTGTAGGCCGCGCGCGTGAAGGATATCCCGAATTTTTCCGCGGTGACGGCGAGGCCTCGCTTGACCCCGACGTGCTCCGCATTCCATTTTTCGATGGCGCGCCGTCGCGTGGAGAAGTCCGCATGCGCCTGCACCTGACCCCACATGCGGTTTAGGCGATCGTCCCCGATCTCCATGCCGTAGTGCGTAGTATTGGTCGGTCCGCTGCCGTGGTAGAGGTTGGCCGCGCGCACCTGCTCGGGCGGCACCCCGAGGCGGCGCGCTATGCGGTCGACGATTTCCTCGATCACAAGCATGGCCTGAGGACCGCCGAACCCGCGGAAGGCCGTGTTCGAGCACGTGTTCGTGCGCGCCACGCGGCCGGAGAAATCCACGGCCGGGATGTAGTAGACATTGTCGAGGTGGAACAGCGCGCGGTCCATGATCGGCTGGGAGAGATCGAGCGACCAGCCGCCGTCCGACACGAGCCGGATTCGCGCCGCGAGCAGCCTCCCCTTTTCGTCGTAGCCCACGGAGAACCACGAGTGAAACGGATGGCGCTTGCCAGTGATCGTCATGTCGAGATCGCGGTCGAGCTGCAGCCGCACCGGCTTGCCGGTCTTCGCCGCCGCCAGGGCTGCGAGGGCCGCGAAGGCGTTGCCCTGCACTTCCTTGCCGCCGAACCCCCCGCCCATCCGCGGCGACAGGACTACGACGGCGTTTCGCGGCAGAGCGAGGACTTCCGCAACGATGGTTTGAATTTCGGAGGGGTGCTGGGTGGAGGAGGAGATGAACATGCCGCCATTCTCCTGCGCTTCGGCCCAGGCGGCCTGGGTCTCGAGGTAGAAATGCTCCTGGCCCCCCGACTCGAACTCGCCCTCCAGCCGGAAAGGGGCGGCCGCGAGCGCGTCTTCGCAATCTCCGCGGCGCAGCTCATGCGGCTCGGTGAGGTAAGCCTCCCGCGCGACCGCCTCGGCGATGCCCAGGACTGGCGGCAAGCTCTCGTACTCCACCTCGACCATCGACGCGGCCGCGCGGCATTCCTTGAGCGAGGCGCCCACGACGAGAGCGACCATCTGGCCGTGGTAGAGGACTTCGTCTCGTGCGAACAGCGGCTCGTCGTGGCGTGACGTGCCGACGTTGTTCTCCCCGGGGATGTCCTCTGCCATCAGGACCGCGGCTATGCCAGGCGCCGCGCGGGCCTTGTTCGCGTTGCGCGACTTTATCCGGGCATGCGCGTAAGGAGAGCAGACCGGCCACGCCTCGAGCATGGGCCGCCTTCTCGCGCCGTCGTCCACGTAGAGGGCTGTGCCGGTGACGTGGCCCCTCGCGCTCTCGTGTTCCAGCGAGCTCGCGCTCTCGTGTTCCAGCGAGCGCGCGCTCTTTTGTTCCAGCGCTCGCGCTCTCGTGTTCCAGCGAGCGCGAGGCGTCGACTTCGGGGAACTTCTGCCCGAGCTCGAAATCCAAGTCCCCGTCGTGCGCGACGCTCTTCTCGCCGCGGGAAAATTTCTTCCACAGGCTCACGACGAGGCCCCGGCGGTAGGCCGCGCTTCCGCGCACGTCGTCGATCGGCTGGAACTCGGCCTCGAGCACCTCGGCGACGTCCGCCTCGGCCTCCTCGAGCCTGCGTCCCACGAGCGCGGCCTCGGCCTCGTATGCCCTCGAGCTCTTCAGCGCAACGCCGCCGTACGCGAGCCGCGCCAGTCGCACGATGCCCTCGGCGTCCAGCTCGATGTGGTAGGCGCCCGCGACGATGCTGATGTCCAGCTCGCGCCGCTTCGAGACTTTCAGGAAATCCATTCGCCGCGTCATGCCCGGAGCCTGCGCAAGCCGCGGCAGGGCGATGGCGAGCACGATCTCGCCCGGACTGCAGCGCGGTCTTGCGGTAGGCGACGAAGAACTGGTCAATCGGCACAGTACGTTCGCCCGCGAGCCGACGCCAGTATCACCTTCGCATCCAGCTGCCAACAGCACAGGCGCGCTGTCGCCGATGGGCGAGGCGGTGACGAGGTTGCCGCCCATCGTGGCGCGATTGCGAATTTGCCGCGAACCGAACACGCGCAGCATTCGCCGAGCGCGGATACTCGCTCGCCAGCGTCTCTTCGAT